>NZ_JBGJZL010000004.1:0-440237 GCF_042610375.1 Pelosinus sp. sgz500959 | reverse complement strand
TCATTACAAGTGAGGTGCTCTACCAGTTGAGCTATTCCAGCATACTAATGGCGACCCAGATCGGATTTGAACCGACGACCTCCGCCGTGACAGGGCGGCATTCTAACCGCTAAACTACTGGGCCATATAAGTGATTTTTTTAAATGGTGGGCGATGACGGGATCGAACCGCCGACATCCTGCTTGTAAGGCAGGCGCTCTCCCGGCTGAGCTAATCGCCCGAAATGGTGACCCCGGCAGGATTCGAACCTGCGGCCTTTTGATTCGTAGTCAAACGCTCTATCCAGCTGGGCTACGGAGTCAGTTGTTTTTATGTCCGATAAATATAATACCATTTATTATTTATTATGTCAACATTTTTCATCGAAAAATTCGTCCCCACCTAATTGGCCAACGCCCCTCTTTGACGTAACGAAGCGATGGATGCATGGGGTGAGGTTTCATTTCATTCCTTGATGAGCTGGGCAGTGTTCTCCACCAATACGATCTAATAAGGTAAGTTCATTATAGTTTGATTCTTCCGCAGGGTCGACCTCCAAAATCTGTTGCAAACATTTTTTACACACTTTTTTACCAACCGCGTTAATTAGGGCGGAAGGCATCCCGAGTCGTTTTAAACGAACGCTTCGATCTTCAACAGTTATAATCTGAGTTTCTATGGCTTCATCACTAATCACCATTAAACCGGTTGATCCCTTAAACTCTGGTTCGCTACGCACTATATAAGGTTTATGCATCTTTCTGGCTAATTTTTCGTATTTTTCAATAAAGCGAATACTTATACTTCCATTAATAATCATCTTAGTAGCTCTTTTATCTTTTAAGGCATGAATTATTTCTGGATAAATAACTACCTCAGCCACTTGCTGTTGGGATAGAAGCCGAATCACATTTTCCTTAAATTCACCTAAATAATACACTTTCTCATCATGTTTAAACTCTGTTATTCCATGCATTCCAACCATTAAAGCTTGCTCAATATTATCCTTTCGTGCCCAATTACTTATCGTTTCTGACTGAATATCTTTATCCATCACTTAGTCTCAACTCCTCTTTTTCTTAAGTTTGTCCCAAAAATACAAAAAAAAGTAATTGATTTTCTCTGTAAGATATAGTACGATTTTTTAGAAAACTAACAACTAAGAAAGTTAACTCGTTCAGCGAAAGCTGTCCACCTGGACTTCAGTAGCATATTCTACTCCCGCGGTCGCGGTGCGAAGAACGCACCTACTTATGGAAGTGGGGTCTTATGAGTAAATGAAAACTTGGTAGTGGAGGATAAGTGTCTTGCGTAAACGGGTCTGGCGTTTGGTGCAAATTCATTGGAAGAGATTATTGATGTTACGCGGTGATCGCCGAGCAATCGCACGAGGAATTGCTTTGGGGGTTTCCATCAATTTCATACCGACCATTGGTCTCGGACCACCTCTTGTATATTGGATTGCCCGAATGATAAATGGCCACAGAGCATCGGCGCTTGTAAGCACTATGGGGGTTAAAGCGTTCGTTCCTTTACTGTATTTATTGAATTACATTGTTGGGGAACTTTTCTTGAAACAAAGGCTTGCTCCTATCTTGAGTTGGAATGGAGTCATGGATGCCAGTTCCAGTCTTTTTATTGGCGGAGCAATCAATTTTACAGTGGCATTCATCATCATCTATTATCTAGTTCTTCAGTGGATCGGACGGCGACGAGATCACCTCTTTACCCGGCAACATGTAAGACACGATTTCGTATCTAAGCGTAATAACTAAAACAGTAACGTGCTCCTCCAAAATATTGGAAGAGCACTTTTGTTAGTTCTTTAAAATATTTAAAGCCATATATAATCAACAACTAACTGGTTGTTAGCTAAATAAACCTCAGCCTTTGATGAGTAAGCTGATATTTTTTATAATATTTTTTAATAAAATTTCCACACATAATTATCATTAATAAGCACAAAATAATTATGTTTCTATTAATACTTAAGGAGGAAATAAGTATGAATCATAATTCAAGTATTGGCTGCTCAGTACCAGAATGTACATTCCATTGTAAAGATGATAATTACTGTACCCTAGAAAAAATTCAGGTAGTAAAACATGCGCAAAAGGCATCTACTATTGAATGTACAGACTGTGGAAGTTTCAAGAAAAGCTAAATGGGTGTAGCACCAAAAATTTAAAAGAAATGTACAGTAAGAACTCAACGGCCACATTAAGTTGGCCGTTTTCGCTATTAACTAGGCTACTATCTAGGATATTTTTGATTTTATAATTTTTTTGCATCAAAATCAGATATTCCAGAAGGATTTATATTAGCTATACTATCAAACGATATTACGCAGTTTCTACCTGCCCGTTTACCTTGATACATAACCATGTCTGCTTTCTTAATGACGCTGGCAACAATATCGTCAGATTTAATAACTGAAACGCCTAACGTTAATGTCACTGATAAGACTTGATTTTCATAAATATACCTGCTCTTTTCTACATTTTTACTAATACGCTCAGCCAATCCCACTGCTTTTTCTGAATTTGTCGCTGGTAACAGCAAGAGGAATTCATCGCCCCCCCATCGAGCAACTATATCATACTCCCTGACAGATTTCTTGAGATCTTCGGATACTAATTTCAGCAAGCAATCTCCACCAGCATGCCCGTACTTGTCATTAATCCCTTTGAATAAATCAATATCGACAATGATCAACGCAAACTCCACACCAGTTCTTTGATAATATTCATACTCTTCCTGAATTTTCTGTTCCATATGCCGTCGGTTATAAAGACCTGTTAAACTATCTGTTCTTGCGCTGAAATCCAGTTGTTGATTCAGCACCACTAAACGTTGCTGAGCCATTTCCAGTTGGCTATTCACATTCCGCTGTTGCTCTAATTGCTGATGACTCTTAGCCCATGTTATAGACATGACAATTAGATAATAGGAAAATAAAATTAACATGGTGGATAACACTACTGGAATAAAAGTAGATAAGGAATATGTGCCTTGTATACCATAGAAAGCCAGTAACACAAACGACAAGACTGGAAACAAAGTAAAGCTAGGATTTTGTTCGTCTATAATCGTGATGATATTCTTACTATGAGGCACTAAATATTTCTTTATTAATGGCAACGCTGCCATTTCCAAAATTAGCCCCAATAAAACCCACGTTCCGGGTATAGCGGGAGATAAAAATTGATCTATATGTACGAATATAAGGTAAATAAATTGTGTCAAAGAATAAATCAAGAAAAAGATAAAAACTCTAGCATAAAATGTTTCCTTAAAAAACAGCGCACATGGAATAAGATACAAAGGCCCCGTTATAAAGCCACGTAATAAAAAATCATGAACTAATGGTTCCAAAAGAATGCGCAACCAGTGTACAGCAACCCCTGTAGCAAAAAAGACAATGCCTTGAAACCAAAGAGAACGCTTTGCTGTTAATAAAATATGAAGAAGTAGAATATTAATCGTTAGAAAAATAATATCTGTCAAATATAGTCTGATTATTGTCAAATCTAGCATATTCCCTCTCCCTCCATTTTCGCATGTTTTTAACATTACAGAATCAATGGTACAGTTAGTTCGAGTGAAATATCCGATTGCTCCCTATTTGATAATCCATTTCTGATTTATCCAAATACAAATAATATATATTAATATTTTATCACATCTATAATTCAATATTTCACACTATTCTACAATTTTTACTATTACCCTTCATAAATGCATATATTTGCGTACGTCATTAAGGCAGGAATAATAGAATTATTCTGATGCAAAAAATAAAGCCGTAACATTCTTTTTACCCTAAACTTAACATTTGAGGTAAAAAGAATGCCACAGCATTTGTCTAGATTTCAATTTATTAACTTCCATTTATCCATTATATTTTCTTTAACCATTCAAATGCTTGCGCAGCAGAAAAATCCTCAATACCATTTCTATATAATAAATCAGCCTTCGTGAAACTGCTGTGTAGCTGTTGACTCGTCGGGAAAGGAATAGAAATACAATACATACCTGCACTTTTAGCCGCTTCAACACCATATTGTGAATCTTCCAGTACTAAACAATTGATCGGAGATATGCCAAGCCGTTTTGCAGTCTCAAGAAATATATCAGGAGCAGGCTTACCTTTCTTTACTTCTTCTGCAGAAAGTGTTACATCAAAATATGATTTTATATTCGTAATCGAAATGATCATCTCAATGATTTCTGGGGAAGAGCCTGAGGCAATGGCCATCGGAAAGTTATTCTTTTTTAAAAGCTGTAGAAAATTAAGCATTTCTGGAAAAACGATTGTATTATCTTTAGCAATCTCAATATAATATTTATTTTTTTTTGCAACTAATTTTTCAACAGAATCATTAATATTAAATTTCTTTTTAATATCCTCCATCATGTCCTGAGAGCCGATACCGGTATACTTACTTTTCATGTCTTCTGTTAACTCTATACCATATTCTTCTAAGAGCTTTTTATCACCCTCATAATAATTAGGCTCACTATCAACCAAAGTTCCATCCAAATCGAATATAATTGCCTTAATTTTTGATTCTAAGGTTTCTTGCTGTTTTTTTGACATATAGTGCTTCACTCCTCTGATTCTTATAGCTAACTCACTAAGTTAATAAATGCTGAATCAACACTCATGGTTAAATATCTAAGTATAATCATCTGCATTATTTAACTATTTTATTTGCTCGCCTAAAGAAAATTACAACCGCAATTGTTTGTCTTCATCATAATTCTGCTAAGTTGAAAATAATCCTTTCTTTTTTATTTTATTTCCGCATTTCACCTATCCGCATATTATATAATAAAATCCATTAAACTATATGCTTTAAATTTGTTGAAATGAAAAAACTAGGAATAACAAAGGTGTAGTAAATTCGAAAAAAGATAATGCCCAACGCCGATGAAATTACATGCTGACGATGAATTTATAAAGGAGAGAATATATGAAAAGATATGATATCTTAGTAATTGGGACTGGTTCGGCAAATATTGTCTTGGACGCAGCCCTGAACCAAGGCTTAAAATGTGCTCAAATCGAAAAAGGACGATTTGGCGGGACATGTTTAACACGTGGCTGTATTCCTACAAAGGTAATGGCAACAGCGGCAGACTATATAAGAGAAATTGAGGAACTGCCAAAAATTGGGGTAGACGTTGCTCCGGCCCGCATGAATTGGGAGGTTGTTTCACAACGCGTATGGCAAAAGATTAACGAAAGCAACGATATATTAGCCTATTATCAGGCAGCAGATAATTTGGATGTCTACCAAGGTACCGGATATTTTACCGGGGAAAAAACAGTAAAGGTAACAATGAATGACGGTACGGTATCCGAAGAAATTACAGCCAATAAGATTTTCATTGCTGTAGGAGCACGCCCCAAATTACCGCACATTGATGGTTTAGAACAAGTCGGGTATCTCACTTCTGAAACTTTATTTGGCGAAAAATATCCGAAGAAACCATTTAAAAGCCTTATTATTATGGGCGGTGGTCCGATTGGCACTGAATTTGCCCATGTATTTGCTTCGGCTGGCACGAAAGTCATACTGGTTCAGCATAATGTACGTCTCCTCCCTAAAGAGGATGAAGAAGTCTCAGATCAGCTGTTAAAGAGTCTGCGAAAAAGCGGTATCAATGTATTCTTAAACCATAAATCAACTAATGTACGAGTAGAAAATGGCGAAAAAATAGTAACGTTAGTAGAAAAGACAACAGGTGAAATTACCGAAGTTGGTGCTGAAGAAATCATGGTTTCCATCGGTATACAACCAAATACCGATACATTGCATCTGGAAGATACGTCAATCGAAACAGACAGCCGTGGCTGGATTGTTACGAATGAATTTCTTGAAACCAGTGTCAAAGACATCTGGGCCTTTGGCGATATTAACGGCGAAGCTCCATTTCGTCATAAAGCAAATTATGAAGCCGATATCGTGGCTCACAACTTATTTAGCGGTCATCAGCCACATGACTGGCGCTGGGCTCGCTACGATATCGTACCATCCGTTACCTACACCTTTCCACAAGTTGCTCACGTCGGGCTGACAGAGCACCAGGCAATTGAAGCAGGCTATGAAACCTCAACAGCCAAGCACCATTATTCATCAACAGCCAAAGGTTTTGCCTTGGGATTTAATCCGGGCGATGAACAGGATGGCTTTGTAAAAATTGTCGTAGATAAAAAAACAAGTGCCCTCCTGGGTATTCATATAATAGGGCCACAGTCCTCTATCTTACTGCAACCCTTTGTTAACCTTATGAATGCGGGCGAAACGAAAATAACACCGGTAAATGGTCATATTGCCTCATCCACGGTGAAAGAATTACGTGAATCTAGGATAATACGGAATTTAGACCCTCGTTCAGTCATTAGTGTCGGCGAAACAATGACACCTCACCCTTCATTATCCGAAGTTATTATGTGGATTCAATACTACTTTAAAGGGTAATAAGAAACGTTACTATTAAGCAGGAGAACCACTTTAGAGCTACTGAAAAAGGAAGCCGTTTTTGCACAAAGTTAAGACCCTCATAAAACTTAATCGTTTTATGAGGGTCTTAAACTCATAACCTTTTTTATTTGCGAGCGCCTGCCCAAGAAGAAATGGTCACATGCTTTCTCAACTTAGCCACGACAGGCAATACGATGACTGCCGCCACACCGATCTGAACGAGATTACCAGGAATGGATGCCATCGGTGTCAGCCAATTGCCGTAAATAATCCCTTCGGCACCATAATAACCAACCACCTTAATGAGACAAGCCGCCACCAAGGCCAAGACATAAGCCGTCAGGGTCCGGCGTTTTTCGCAGATAGCGCCGACCGTATACCCCATGAGACCGACAATGACTAGCGTAAAGGGAGCCCATAAAAACCAGCCACCCACCACATCAAAAAGAGCCATGCCAATTCCTCCCGCCAAAGCACCAAACCGACGTCCATAAAGAATGGCGATAATAAAGAGGGGCACATTCCCCAAATGAACTAAGCCGCCATTGGCAGAAACAGGAAGACGAAGATTTACAAGTGACGTACAAATAAAAACGAGGGCAATACCCATTGCTGCATAGACCAGTTGTTTTGTGTTATTAAAGGATTGTTGTTCCATACCTACTCTCCTACCTTTCTTACCTTTTAAAATATTGAATTTACAAGTCTTCTTGTTTATAATTCATCCATTCTAGCACGATTAAAAATATCAATCAATGTAATGACAATTTTCTTTTTGAAATCACATTCTCCCATTTTTAATACTATATAAGATATCATAGAAATTATTTCAATGTCAACTTCAAAGGCACAAATGTTTGCTTATTATGTATGCTTAAAATGATAGACTGTTATGCTAATCATACTTTTACACGAACCTTCTTTTCTCCATGATACCCTTACAGCAAAAATCCGCCTAAACAACGTCTAGGCGAACATCAGCATACATATTATATTTTTCATAAAATAATACTAATTCTTTCAGCAAAAAATCATATTTATTGCATTTGTTACATCCATTTGATTTGTTATTTTTCTTTGTAACTGAGGTAATGTCAGAAGTTATTTTGCATTTGGCGACACGGGTGTTACCGAGTGTAACTTATAATTTTCTGACCCATTCTTATTTGGATAAAAGTAACAGTTAAGTTTTTGATTTTTTTCATACGACTTTTCACAATCATATTTAAGAATGCAATTTGCGCAAAACATGGTTGTCATATTTGATTACCGCCTCTCTATTTATTTTTTCGCTATCTCTAGAAGGATTCTGCACTATTTATCTTTTTTAATTTGACTCTCACTTCTTATTACACATTCGTGGTAGGAAATTTAGTTATCTTTATCTTATCTATAATAAATGCACAAATCATGCCAAAGTCATTTAGCATGATTTTTGATCATTATTTAATTTTTTTCAATAAAATTAAGACTATTCTTTAATATTTTTAATATCTTTGACATTTTTGGTATATACAAAAATGGTATACTGTACTATTTTGGTTACTGCTCAGTCGTTGCCATGCAAAGTCACTCTTGTACTTTTACACGAATCCTCTCTTCCACGCCCCCATAAAAAAATTCGCCTAAATCCAAAGGCGAACATATGACTGAGGTCTCGAAAAATGGATATAATAAAAATAGATGTTTCTATAGTTCTTAGAATTAATTTTCTTCGATTTTGTTCTGCACCAAAGCAATATATTAAAATAGGGGATGAACTACTATGTACCAAATTGATCGTGTTATATGTCCAGTTTGTCATGATAACCACCTTATACTAAAATACGAAGCTACATATGAATATTCGTATATCATAGATTCAAATGCCCCTGGGCGTAATAATACTACAGAGCTTCTTCCTTACATGTATGATGATCGTGAACAAAAAGATACTAAACAATATATAGAATGTAAGACGTGCGGAACTAACTATCCATGCTATTTTGATAAGTGGACTGAAGGAATCAATGCTGAAACTATACAAAAAGCTCTTAATTCAGCATATATTTCAAGCTAATTCAACCTTTTGTATCTGAACATCCTGACAAATATACTAGCACCAATACAAAGTCCTCTATCAGTTCATAATCTGATAGAGGACTTTTCTTACCTAAGTAATCGGTTTGCACAACTCTATTTAACAACCATATCTTTTAATAAATCCAAGAAATGTTTACTGTTAGCAGACAATTTGCGATTTCGCACCCAAACAATTACAGTTTCTGTTGACACTGTGGGTTCAATAATTTTTTTGTAAGTCAGCGCTGAATCTGAAATTAATCCCTCAACAGATTTAGGAACTAGCGCCATGCCGATTCCCAATTTAGCCCATAATATATTGAGTAACACTCCATCACTTATGCATACGATATTCGGCTTAAATCCAGCTTTACCGCACCATTCGACAAACATAGCTTTCCACCTTAGTGGAATTATCAACGGCTGATTGACAAGTTCAATTAGCCGAACATTTTCAGGGTCTTCTCCACAATGACATCCATCCTGTTTCATAGCAATAACTAACGGTTCAGCAGGCAGAGTAATTGATTCATAAAATTCCGAATCAAAAGGAGCTCGTATGATACCAATCTCAATTATCCTCTTGTCCAATAACTCTAAAATTCGATAACCATCACCTTCCCATAGTTGAAAAGTAACATTGGGATATAAGTTATGAAACTTATTAATTAAGTCTGGCAATAATGTAGCCCCTGAAGTAGTCACCGTACCTATCGAAAGTATGCCAGCCAATCCTGAATTCAATTCAGTGATTTCTTTCATTGTACCATCGACTAGTCCTAATATTTGTTCTACCCGCTCCCGTAAGAGCTGTCCTGCTTCAGTAAGTCTTATTCTACGGCTACCGCGCTCAAACAATTGAACTCCAAGATTTTCTTCCAGTTGTTTCATTTGTTTGCTAAGTGGTGGTTGCGCTATATTTAGCCGCTTAGCAGCATTACTAATATTCCCCTCCTCAACAATGGCATAAAAATGTTTCATATCTCTGATATCCATTTATCCACCTCTTACTATGCTTTTCAGGTATATAACGTATATATATATGATAGTTTTATTATACTTAGCATTGTGCTATAATTGCAAACAAATAGTAAAAAGTCCCTACTATCTTAAAGCAATGCTACATTTGCCAATTGCCAAAATTCTAAAAGAAAATATTAAATAGATTAAAGAGGGTGGATTATTTGCCAATTAATAGTACCGAACTGTATTCCTTTATCATTGTTATAATGCTAATGATAATATCACCTGGAGCTAATCAAATATTGGTATTCCAATCAGGCTTGGTTTTGGGACATAAAGCAGCTATTTACAACGTCATCGGCGTTGCCAGTTCGATGTTTATTCATGCTTCTCTATCGGGCCTTGGAGTATCTCTCATTATTATGAAGTCACCTAGTCTGCATAGCTTAATTAAATTGCTAGGTGTTGGTTATATTGTGTATTTAGCCATTTCTAGTATTATTAGTGCCTGGCAGTTGCACAATAAATCTACTGGCATCAATGATGAAATTGCCAGCGTTAATGATCTACCTTCCGAAACCATCCTTAAATCTTTCATCAAAGGATTTAATAGCAACGTCCTGAATATCCAAACTTCTTTTGTTTTTCTATCCATCTTTCCTCAATACATGGATTTCCAACGCAGTTTGTTTATACAATCATTATTTCTTACGCTAGTTTTTGTCGCCCTATTGCTCATATGGTATGCTGTTCTAATCGCTCTGATTTTCAAGATACGCAATTATCTCCTTAAACCTAGAATTCAAGTTAAAATANACGCAGTTTGTTTATACAATCATTATTTCTTACGCTAGTTTTTGTCGCCCTATTGCTCATATGGTATGCTGTTCTAATCGCTCTGATTTTCAAGATACGCAATTATCTCCTTAAACCTAGAATTCAAGTTAAAATAAAGGCAGCTACAGGTTCTCTCTTATTAATTATGGCAATTAAAATGTTTTTGAAATAATAGCTAACTATGTTAGGGTTTGGTGATGTCACAAGGATAACTACCGTCTTGATTAATCAAGACGGTAGTTATCCTTGTGACATTCTTTTTTGTTCGTAAAGGGGGTTATAGGTTGTTTTCCTTTAGAAAAGTTTCAATATTTTTTAATACTTTTTCACTCAGACGGTCAAAGGCTTGTCTGGTATAGCCGGATGATCGATTCATGCAATTTACATGAGGATTTGCAAGAAGCTTGCCAGTATCATCGCCGAGAGCGGCAGCGGTATCGCAAAAAAATTCGTTATCACCATGTTCCAGCCATTTGCTCAAAGCAGAAATATCATGGGATGGACCTATGGAGGAATTAAACATTATCTTGTGGTTGCCAAGCCATTCAAATTGTTCATCGTGAAATAAGATGACATTTTTATTCAAACATGTGCAGACGACATCAACTGTGTGCAACAGTTCTTTCAGTGGCAAGTATTTTACATTTTCTGTTTCTTGTTCCGGCTTTCGGGTGCGACTGAAATAATATAAATCAGCTCCTAATGCTCGAAGACCAGTCGCAATCATCTGTCCGGAAGTACCAAGGCCGACTATACCAATTTTTAAATTGGTAAGCTCTACAGGCAGTTCTTGCCATTGCTTATCACCAAAACCATGGAGATAACGGATAAGTTCGCTGATGATGTATTCGACAACTCCCTGATCACCGTAATCGCGGACACCGTAGACTGTAATATTTCTGGCACGGGCATTACAAATATCTACATTGGCACTTGCTTCAGAGTATAGGCTGCAACACATACCAATATATCGAATATTGGGACAGGCATCAAGTACGTTCTTTTCTATACGGCTAGTATAACTGAGTAGTACAGCATCTGCATCGCCGATTCGCTGGATTATTTCTTCATCATTCTTCGGCACATCACCAAACATCACCACTTCTTTTGCATAATCATGGAGCTTTTGTTCCGCTGATGGAATCAGATTTACTGGTTCTATAGCAACTATTTTTTTAAACATTTTATGACACCTCTTACTATTTATATCATCTAACTTCTCTACCTCCTCCAACTTATCCTGCATACCGGCCTTCGTATAATCCATAGCCATTTACTTGTAATTTTTCGTAACTCCCCCCTAATTTCGTGTATTAATATATTTTCGTGTTATCATGCAACACCCCCCAATGAAAATATCGCTCAAACCGAAGTCTGAGCGAGCATACAGTGCACACTGTAAAATTTTCTTCGGTTCTATTGGTTATTTACCGTTTCTTGATAAACAAGGGGCCACTTATCAAGGGCAGTATTGAAATATAGGAATACCATGAGCAAAGCGAACTGACCTGCCAAAATACCCATTACAGGAAAGCCCATACCAAGATCATTACCTGCAAATGGAAGCACCTTGTAAGCTTGTAGCCATACCAAACCAAAAACAGTTCCCAAACTAACCCATATTATCATACGAGTAATGACGCGTTTTGCAACACTTGATTCTTTATCAGCACCAGGATAGTCATCAAACAGGTGATGCCAGCACAACATGGTTACAATTACTGATAATTCAAGAGATGCAGTCGTAACATATGGATTTACGCCAGGATTAATAGTAAAGGCGGCAATCAGGCTCATATATAATGCAGGCATTAAATAACCACCACATAGTAAAGCTACCACTAAGCCAATCAGCCCCATCCACGGCTGTTTGCTGGTGAAAAGTTTATAAGGATAACCTTCCCCACCCTCCGCGGGAATAAGGAACCAGAAAATAAAACCTTGACAGAAGGCCAATACTGCTGGCCAAGATCCCATCGGCTGAGAAATAACATCATGTCCTCCCAGTTGAAAATGCATAAAGCTAGGAACGAACATGGCAACCCAAACGATTAAAGCAAAGAAAGAACTAGTCATCATCACGGCCAAGCCATCTAGAGGTGGTTTTAGGTTACCAGACCATGGTTTCTTTTGAAAAAGAGATACAAAAGGAATCTGAGCTATGATAACAGGTAATACATAGAAATTGGAAGCTTCCCATCCTTCCAGAGCCAAGTGAAGTTCTGACGCATCCTTGGGAGCAAACATAATGAATAAATTGAATGGCTTCCACCAGATACCAATGAAAGGTATCAAAATAAAAAACGCGGCAATACCGACGACGAAGCTAAGTGCGATATACCAGATTCCAGCGCCGGGTTGACTTTTGGTCAAACTGTATTTACCATAATTACCGAAGATTAAAGTCTGCCAAATCCAAGCATTGATACTGCACCAAAAAAAGGTTCCTTCTGCAAATGCGGCTATAAACTTTTTCGCCAATGTGGGTTCTACTGCTTGCAGTCCTGCCGCAGCTGTTGTGGTAATGATAGCTTTTGCCATCATTGCCCATACCGGCCAGTAAATAAGGGCATACACCAAACATATAATTACGGCAACAATTCCTGTCGTCAACTTACTCTCAAAGCGCCTTTTTGCTATATACCCCATCGATTCATCCCCCAAATTTATTTATTAATTGCCGTTTCCTTTACTCTTGGCTACAGCTCCACCAACAACCATCTTTAAAACTTCTGATGCTCCAACACCAATATCCAGTAATCGTGCATCTCGGGCATAGCGTTCCACATCATTGTACTTCATATAGCCATGGCCGCCCAATATTTGAACAGCCTTGTGACTCACTTCGTTAACGACTTCGGTAACAAATAGTTTCGCAACAGAACTTTCAAGAGCATAGTCCTTCCCGCTGTCTCTTTTTTTAGCTGTATCATATACCAGTAGCTTAGCGGCTTCAAATTTCACATACATCTCTGCTAACATTTTTTGGACTGCAAAAAGGGAGCTCAGTGGTTTGCCAAAAGCTGTCCTCTTATTGGCATATATCGCTGATTTTTCTAGAGCGGCTTCGGATATTCCAAGTCCTATAGAAGCCATACCAAGACGGCCACCGACTAAACCATACATGGCAATTTTGAACCCCTCATTTACGTTGCCAAGTATATTATCATGGGGTATTATGCAATTGTTAAAAGTTAGTCCAGTAGTATAAGAACTTCTACACCCCATTTTTTCATCCGGCACACCAATTGCAAAACCCGGCGTACCTTTCTCTACGATGAACATGCTTATGCCTTTCGCCCCGGCTTCTGCATCTGTTTTAAAAGCGATAAAATAAATATCAGCTAAGCCACCATTAGTGCAAAAGTACTTAGAACCATTAAGAACCCAACCCTCGTTAGTGTTTCCGGCAGTAGCTTTGATTCCGGCAGCGTCCGAACCAGCTTGGACTTCACTGATCGTATATGCTGCCACTTTTTTACCCTGTAACAGAATCTGTAGATATTTCTGTTTTTGCGCCGCAGTACCGAATTTTAACAAAACATCGATTGCCATCCAATGCACGTGGAGGGTGAGGGCTACACCGGCGCTAGCCTTCGCAATTTCTTGGGATACCATATGAGTGATAACAGAATCATAACCTCCACCACCATATTCAGAGTCATAATTCATCCCAAAGAATCCCGCTTCACCCATTGCACCTAATAGTTCAGTGGGGAATCTACTATTTTTATCTAATTCTCTAGCAATAGGCTGTAAGCTATTTTTGCAGAAGATCTTAGTCTTTGTTAGCATATCGCACCCTATTTGTTGTTCTGAAATATTCATAAAATCGCTCCTTTGTAGATTTTACCAAGGAGATCTTGAAAGACCTCCCTAGCTCATTTAATAGATTTATAATTTCATCTCGCAAAAAGTATTGGTAACTATGAAATCCGCCTCTGTAAAAGCTTTAATTTCGTCTAGAGTAACGCCTGGCGCATGCTCCTTTAAAATAAGGATATTGTCTCCCACATCAAAAACTGCCTTGTCTGTTATAATCGTTTTCACAGTGCCTTTTCCCGTAAGAGGAAGAGAACACTTTTTGAGAATTTTCGATTGTCCGCCTTTGTCCGTGTGCATAAGACAGGCAATCACCTGCGGGGTTCTATAGCAAAGATCCATGGCACCACCGATGCCAGGCCACCACTTTCCATTGCGCTTTACAGCCCAATTGGCAATATTGCCCAACTGATCTACTTCCAACGCTCCCAAAACAGTAATATCCAATAGCCCTACTCTCATAGCCCCGAGGGAAGTTGCTAAATCCATGATGGCTGCACCTGGCACAAGCGTAATGGGTTCAGACCCTGCGTTAGTCACGTCAGCCTTGGCTTCTGATGCAGTAGGTCTCTGACCAACACCAAAAACACCATTTTCTGCATGAAACATAACATTAACGCCCTCAGGCATATAATTAGTAGCTTGGGTTGGCATGCCAAAACCCAAATTGACAAGCTGCCCATCTTTAAATTCTTGGGCAACACGTTTTGCAATTAACACTCTTGGATCCATGTCTATCCCTCCTAAGAATTTTTATTTTTCAGGGGTTAATTTACCAATCTTCAGCCAATGTTGACGGTAGATTTCATCATGTTCTTCTAAGTTTAATCCCTTTACAACCGCATGTACAAAAGGAGCCGGTGTTCCAACCCGTTCAGGCGCAATCGTGCCAACGGGAACAATTTCCTCAACTTCGGCAATGGTATAATCACAAGCCATGGCGACCATAGGATTGCAGTTCACGCCGGTATACCGATACTCCAGATTGCCCATTTCATCAGCGCGCCAGGCTTTTACAAGACCAATAGAGGCCCTCAGAGGAGGCTCAACAAAGCATGGAAGGCCATCTACTTCAATTACTTGTTTGGGTTCTGGCAAATTGGCGAATAAATCATCCTCGTCTAATATGCCTACTCCTACAGGGATCAACGCACCACCAAGCCCCAATCCACCGGCCCGCACTTTTTCGATCCAAGTGCCCATAGGATAAAACTGTTCAATTTTCAAATTGTCTTTCAGATACTCTTCCGTTGACTCCTGAGTAGTACCCACATGACTGGAAATCAGTTCTTTTACCAAGCCATTTTTAAATAACATGGCTCTGCCAAAACCGTTCATCCCCGGCTCATTGGCAATCAAGGTTATGTCACTAATTTTATTTTTGATTAACCAGTCGATACAGCAAGTCGCTTCTGACGCGCCTACAAATCCACCCAGCATAATTCTTGCACCGTTTTGGGGAATCACACTTAGCGCTTCGTCAATCGTCTTGACTTTATTGGAAAATTTAGACATTCTTTTTCCTCCTCAAGATTGTAGTCTTTTACCCATTGAACTGATGGCCATCAGCATTAACTATACTTTGCAATAATTGTGCCAACCAAAGCAGACGTCTGTAATGTCTGAATTTACAGCCAAAAGACTCCTGGGGCTACCCCCAGGAGTCTTTTGGCTGTATCAATAGAAGACACATGTACATAAAAGCTACACTTATATATTTAATTTTTCAATTTTCTTATATAACACTGATCGTTGCATATTTAATACTCGTGCCGCTTGAGCCTTATTCCCTTGTGCTCTGTTCAATGCGTTTATAATCAGGTCCCTCTCAGTTTCTGCAATAGAACCACGAAAAGTTTTATCAGCAGTCACTCTTTGATCAAACCCAGTATCCCAAGTTTTTCCTGGGATGTTGCGCATATCAACAATTGGATCATCACTCCAATTGATTGCCTGCTCAAGGCGATTTTCCAATTCTCTTACATTTCCTGGCCAACTATAGGATTTCATAATCTCAAGAGACTCTGGGGAAATTCCGCTTGCATCTGCCCCGATTTTACGATTAATACGCTGTATCAACACGTCGATTAACAATGGCAGATCTTCGATTATTTCTCTTAAGGCCGGCATCTTAATTTCTAATACATTCAGCCGATAGTAAAGGTCTTCACGAAATTTTTTATCTTTCACCTGCTGAATTAGATCAATATTCGTGGAGGCCATAATCCGCACGTCAAGCTTAATAGGAGCTGTAGATCCAACTCGCCAAACTTCTCTAGATTGCAATACACGAAGAAGTTTGACCTGCATATATAATGGCATATCGCCTATTTCATCTAGCAAAATAGTTCCACCATTGGCTAATTCAAATTTTCCTGGTTTCCCTCCTTTTTTAGCTCCGGTAAATGCTCCATCAACATAGCCGAACAGTTCTGATTCAAGAAGATTTTCAGGAATAGCACCACAGTTTACACTGATAAACGGTCCCTCCCTCCTAACAGATCGGGTATGAATCGCCTGAGCAATCACTTCTTTGCCTGTACCACTTTCTCCCGTAATTAGCAAAGTTGAGCTGGTTCGTGATGCACGTCGCGCTAATTTCTTCACATATAGCATCGGTGGAGTTTCCCCAATGATATCACGACAAGTGCAAAGTATACTTTTTGTACAGTTTTCCATTGTTCCTGATCGCGACAATTTCCGCATAATTTCTTTACTAGTCGTTCGATCAGGAAATAAAGTCTTAACCATTGCCCCTACAATTTTTCCATTTTCCTTCAACGGAAGCCGAGCCACTAAAAGTTCCCTATCGTTAATTTTTAATGTCTCACCCCAAATGGAATATCCTTGCTCAACGGTTTCAAATAATCGGCAACCAGGAATAACGTCCCATACTTTTTTCCCGCATACATCCCCCTGAGTACAATTTAAAATGTCCAAAAAGAATGAATTTGCAAAAAAGACGGTCCCGCTTTCGTCAATCGCCATATTTCCTTCAAAGTGGTTATCTAAGAGCAGTTTTACCCTGGAATCCACATGATCATTTAAATGTTTAGATACTGCCAAGTCCATAATCAAATCACTTTCCTCCATACCGATATTAACCACTATACATTCCGAATGTTATGAAAATTTTCTCTATTAGTTACATTTATAATATACTCACTTACTGACTTTGTCTAGAAGTATAAGTCGTAAAGGAAATCCCTATAATCATGTTGTGATAGGGTTCTTTTATCGCACACTAAAAAGATAGCTTGCTAAAAATGTCAATTATGACAATCCTAAACAAGCTCGGATGAATATTTCAAATAAAAGTATTCAATTTTCTCCCTATGAAAAATCAAAGCCTCTTTTAATTTAGTGTGTATCAAAATAAGTTCTAATTTTTTCAATATCGTTTGTTATACCAAGCACGACCATCAATTTTATTCTGGCTTTTTGCCCCGTTATTTCACCCGCCAAAATAATATTTGACTCTTCCATTGAACTTGCACTACCTAAATAACTATATGCGGTTACAACTCGACCAGCATGAACTCTGGTCACTAGTACAACTGGAATGTTATTCTCCCTTGCCATTTCAATTCCATTTTTTACTGCTGGTGGTACATTGCCACAACCAAATGATTCAACTACAATACCTTTTGCCTTCTTTTCAATCAAACAATGAAAGAAGAATTCATCCATACCAGCAACCACTTTAATTAAATGTACATCATCAACTATTTTATCTGACTGAATCTTTTGTAAGTGGAGAGAATGACGTTTAATAACGACTTTATCAAAGTAAACTCGTCCAATGGGTCCCCAAGAGGGAGAATCAAATGTCTTTGTACTTGTTGCATGAGTTTTTGTAACTTCAAGCGCTGCATGTATTTCATCATTTAATACAACAAGTACCCCTTGATCATAGGCTTCATCACTTGCTGCCGTTTTTACTGCTGCTAAAATGTTTCCAGGTCCATCAGGACTGGTTTGTGATGACCCGCGCATCGCACCTGTAACGCAAACCGGTTTTTGTGTCTGCACTGTTAAATCCAGCATATATGCGGTTTCTTCTAAAGTATCTGTCCCATGCGTAATAACAATCCCGTCCACTTCTTTTTTCTGTGCATATTGATCTACTATTTTTCCAAGTTCAAACATGGATTTTGGAGTAATATAACCACTTGGTACATTGGAAAATTCAACCACTTCAACTTTTGCAATCGCCTTTAACGCAGGTACCGCTTCAACTAGGTCCTCGCCACTCACTGCGGGAATTAAACCATTTGTTTCCATATCATATTTCATCGCAATGGTTCCACCTGTCGTTATTACAATTATTTTTTTCATATTAAAATCATCCCTTCACTTTATGTAGTATCATCATACAATCAACGTAAGTACCAAAAACGGCTCAGCAAATAACGTGCGTCACATTGGACGCTCCTGTACTCATATCCCATATCTTAAAAACTACCTTCCCTGTAGTGGCTCGCCCCTAAAAAATCTAGGTACAAGTGCAAAATAAAAATGATGTTATAATTTTACCACAAACCTAAAAAATGAGATAAAAAATGTCATGCAATATATTTTAATACTAACGTTGCTGTAGTTATCTTTAGATTGTATGGAGGTATTTATAGAAATATAGTGAATATAAGATTAAATAACAACTATGTCAAAACTGTATCTAAGAGATATTTTAAAGGGGAGTTTTACAATTAGAAAAGAACTTTTCAAAGATTTTTTTTCCCGTCATAAAAATAAATTTATCGGAATAGCTGTGTTGTTTTTCATAGAGGCTTGCTTTACCCTTCGGTTCTATATGGGAGAACCAGAAATTCCAACAGGGATAGTCGTTATTGATGTATGCAATGCTGTTTTTCGTGATGTATTGTTGGTAAGTATAGTTATTTTTTTACGAAAACATATTACATGGGTCAGACAAACTGCACAAGATTATTGCCCAATAGTAATTTTATCAATTCTTTGGTTAGGCATCTCGATGGTTATCATTCATTCATTAAATTTAAATTTTAGTGCAATAACTCTCATGTCAGTTCTTACAGGTGTGATTAATAATGTTATCTTCGTAGTATTAGCTGGCTACCTATATACTAAAGGGAATAATATACTATCTAAAACCATATACTTTTTCTCGTATCTTTTTACCCTTTTGATTTTTTATAGTGATACCATCTATTTTTTTGTTACGTCAACACATATTCAAAAGGTGTTATTTGACAATTTAAATAATTATTCAATAACAGGTGTACTATATACTGCAGATAAAGTTGTTTTATTTGGCATACTAATAAGCTTTTTCTTTCTTATGTTATTATTTCGCACTCCGAAAAGGATGCATACTTTTCGCAAGAAAAATGTCAGTACCCTAATTATAATGATCTGTATCTTAGCTAATTTTGTTAATTTCACCACAGCCTACGTATATCCAAAAGCACTGATGGAAGACGGATTTGATGAGGAAGCAGAAATAGAAAAATCCAGAAACCTATCTCGCGATTTGCTTACTGAGTCTGTAACTATCAACATAGTAAGAGAGTTTTTGCGAAATGACGATCGACATGTTAACGCCTCCAATCATCTTTACCGCGTGGCATTTTCTGAACAAGAAACTAAGCTGCTAAATGAATTGAAAATTGATGTTACCGAAAAACCTGTTTTCGTTCAAAAAACTTTTCCATATGAAAAAATAATTGTAATTGTCGCTGAATCTTTTCATCGAGACTACCTGCATTTCTATAATTCACAAATTCCAATAGAAACAACCGAGTTTTGGGATAGTTTGATGGCTAAGTATCCTCATTCGGATCATTACTACCCTTCCAATAAACCCACAAATCAAGGGCTTAATTCGATCTTCCTTTCCCAGTCGATCTATTCCGAGGATCAATCTTTTGAAAATAATGTGACTTTATTCAAAACTCTTGAAAGTAAGGGTTATGATACCGTATTTTTAGAGGCTACTAGCCAATATTATAACGATGAATTTCGGGCATATAAAAAACGTTTTGGAATGCATACTTACAAAGCAAAAGAAGATTTAGAAAGACAAGGATATGTTGGAAGCACTGGCTGGGGATTCCATAATGACGTCATGTATGACGAAACGATCAAGATATTGGAACAAAACCGAGATAATAAAATTTTCATAGTGACTAAGACAATCGATTCTCATCAACCATTTCCATATTGTGGACTTTCTGAAAAAGATATTCCAGAAAATATCAACAAACAATACAAGAATGTTTATCTTAAAGGAATCTATTGGGAAAATATTACCTTGCAAAAATTTTTTCACGATCTTGAAGAGCGAAATCTAATGGACGATAAGACTCTTATCATTGTTACAAGTGATCATAATCCTCATCCAAGTCAGAATGACAATTATAAACGTCTTGGGCAAGGCGATCTGAGTTTATCCTTAGCTCCTATCCCACTTATCTTTATTAGCAAGAATTTGCAACCTTTTGATAATTTTAACAGTGCAGGATTTGCAAGTCAGATTGATTTTGCACCTACACTTTTGGGGATATTAGGTATCCCTTCGCCACCAGAGTTTTCAGGTAGAAACATGCTTACAATTCCTGAAGATCGTAGTTATGCAATTGGTTGCGTAGGAGAAACAATTTATTACTGGTCAAAAAATAACCATATGAAAACAGATATGTATAGTGGAAACAATCAAAATGAATCTGAAAAAGCATTGATACACTTGGTTCAAGATTCATATGTCAAATACTTTCAAGGTAATTCTGTCAATAAGTTCTAATAAGATCAAGCAAATCCCCCATCTGTGGTTTCATCCTACAAATGGGGGATCTTTCTCGCTATTTTTATGTATATCATCTCGTTACGAGCTAAAGGTGAAACTGCCTTTTACAAATACTTCATATCTATACTATAAATTTACTCACTTGACTCTGCAATTCATCAGCCAAATTGGATAGTTCTCGAGTGCTAGCAACAATATCATCCACTGTATTAGACTGTTCTTTAGCATCAGCAGCAACCTGTGCGACAGCTTGAGAATAACTACCTAGAAGAGCTGATATTTCTTTGGTATCGTTAAGGGCAACAGCTGTATTTTTCAAAAACTGAGCAAATATCTCTTGTGTATGACTAGCATCAGTTTCAGCCATTTCCACTTTCTGCACAATTTGTAGCAATGTTTGACCACATTTCTCAATAATATTAATTTGTTCATTTACGCCTTGCGTACTGGTTTCCATTATTTTCACAGTGCTAAAAGTATCTTCTTGGATATCCTTAATGAGTGTAGTAATTTCTTCAGTAGCATGTTTTGATTGTTCTGCCAATTTCCTTACTTCCTCAGCCACTACAGCAAAACCTCGCCCTTGTTCACCAGCACGAGCGGCTTCAATGGCAGCATTGAGTGCCAAAAGATTGGTTTGACTAGCAATATCCGTTATCATCGTGACAATGCCACCAATTTCTTTAGAACGTTGTCCCAATTTTTGTATCCCTTCTGTAGCCGTTTTGACGGTATGACTTACAGATACCAAATGGGATGTTGCGTTATCAATATCTTGCTTCCCATCATATGCAAGCTTGGTCGATAAATGTGCATTAGTCACAGTCTTACTCATTTCTTCATTGCCTTCATGTGCCAGATCTTGTACTTTTTCTATCATTTTTAAAATGGCATCAGCGTGTTCATACTGTTTACCTGAGCTAACAGCCACTTCATTTATGATATTAGATATCCGATCCGCAGAATGACCAATTTGCTGAATTGAATTGGACACTTGGCGTGATACCCCCGTCACACTCGCAAAGCCTTGTAATACATTAGCTACAATATCATGTAGGTTTTCCATAAATTTATTTAATCCATTGGCTAATATTCCAAACTCATCTTGTGTATTGACATTGACCTTAACAGTCAAATCTCCCCCTTTTTCAGCTAATGTAGTAAGTTGGCTCCCCAAAACATGTAACTGTTTAACCACAATAACATGGGTCACAAGATAAATAACAATTGTGATTACTAAAAATATCACTAATAGTACACCACTTAATACCCAAACAAATTTTAAAGCCTGTGCTACGATTTCATGATTAGACTGTACAAATACCAAATACCAGCTATTTAAATGATTAGCTTCTTTAGGATCGTACTTTAATGCCATATATGTTTTTTCGTCCCCATCAGCTACTTGGCTGAAATATTGTTCATTATTTAAAATTCTAGTAGTAATTGGTTTAAATAACTCCATCGCTTGTTCGCTTAAAATATAGTCTTTATTAGGATGTGAAATAAGTAATCCTTTATCGTCAATCATAAACATATATCCTGTTTGCCCCGATCGTACTTCATTGACAAACTTATCCGTAAAATAAGTCATCGGCAATGCCATATGTACTACACCAACCAATTTACCTTCTTTGATCACTGGTGCAGAAATGATAAATGCAGGATTACCATAAATCAGACTACGATAAACATGAGTAATAATATGAGATTTACCCTCACTATAAATCCCTTTGGCCATAGGATGCTCAGCATTGGATTTGCCTATTGATACACCTTTAGATGAATCGGCAAAAAACATCCCTCGTTTAATTGTATATTGTTTCCCATTCATTGCTGTAAGTTCAATACTTTTCTCTGAAGGCAAATTAGAAGATAATGCTATATTTTCATAGTATTTATTTTGTTCATGTACAGACCGTAAAAATTGATTAGCCTTAGCAACAGCCTCAATATTTGTAGGATCAGCACACGATTCAATTGTTCTTGGGTCATTGGCAATCATAAAAACAGTTGCCATTTGGTCATCAATCCACGTTTTGAGAGTTTTATTTGCTTGCTCTAACATCTTCTTACTAAAATCTCGATTGGCTTGCATCTGATTATCTCGTTCCAAAAAAAAGATTCCAGTAGCCAGTAGTATAAATATTCCTAATAAAGTAGGTAGAATCCACTGAGCATAACGGATAGCTACTTTTGTACGCCGATTAACTTGTGAATTCAACATCATACACCTCACATTTTTCTTCATTACTAATCTAATCTAAAAACAACTATTTCTTCTCCTATTTCGCAACATCCTGTGTTAAATCATAGCTCTATCTAACCACTATAATGTTCTTGCATAGTAAGACACGAATTTAAGTTTTCTAAGATAAAGATTTTGAAGTTGAATGATTAGCATACTATTCACCATTACAAACGAAAAGTATTAGGATATTCGTTTTGATCAACTGGTAGAATTTGTTCCTACGTATCCTTTCGTCCTTTGGATTGTTTTTCCTGCAAGAATTTTCAGATTACGACAGAATATTTTATTCTTTATAGTGGAGTGCAGAATGTCTGTCCTCCTTTGCTGACAAAGGATAGTTAAGATATCAATGAACGCAAAACATTATCACTTCAAACTAAAAATCTTTCCAGAATCATTAGTTATTTAAATAATCGCCTATAGTCTGCACGTTTGCGAACTTTTCCTATTATTATTCTTACTTTGATATAAGTCTGCGGGAGAGCACTTTATTCACTTCTTCCCTAACTTCATACAACGAGAGACAAAGGGATGGTGGTATTGTAAGATCAAAAATGATTATGAAAAAGTACTGATACATTTTGTTCAAGATTCATATGTGAATTTTTTCACGGTAATTCTGTCAATGGGTTTTAGTTAGGTCAAGCAGATCCCCCATTTGTCGTTTCATACTACAAATGGGGGATCTTTCTAGCTATTTTTTTATTTCTGTTTGATCAATCAGCTCACCGGTCTGCTTAAAAGCAGCGACTTTAAGAGCATCATATGAGGCTTCAAATACAAGATAATTCGGCATATCCAGCGGGTTATAATAAAATTCATCCATCGGTTTTTGTGGGGATTTATCCCATACTTTTTCACCACTGCGTCCTGTCGTAATATAGATAGTCCCGGCAGGGTCTGGTTTGCCATTTTTCAGTGCCTTGGTGCGCGCGTAGGAATGTACATGTCCAGTAAATACGAGATCAACATGATATTGATCAAACACTGGGACAAAGGTTTGACCAATATCATCAAGCGGCCCATCAAAAGGATGTATCCAGATACCACGATGCATAAGAACTACCTTCCACCTTTTCCGTGTTTGGGATAGGTCTTTTGCAAGCCATCTCTGCTGCTCTTTTAATAAATCAGGATACCAGTCATGTAACTCATTTAGCTGCGTATCAAGTACGACAAAATGTACATCGCCATAATCATAGGAATAAGCGTATCGTTCTAGACCTGCCGGACCATTCGCTGGCAGGGAGAAAAATGAAAGATAGTAATCGGGTTTAGCCATCTTCCAATCCAGACTATATGCCTCATGATTTCCCATAACCGGAACTACAGGTATTGCTTCTAAAAGTTTCGCTCCTTCATCAAACCACGCATTCCACTGCCATTCGTCCTGTCCATTATCAACGAGATCACCCATATTAACAAAAAACGCTGCATCTCCATTTTTTTGCCATGCTACCCGTGCTGTCTTCCCCCAATATTTATAATCTAATGACTGTGAATCACCAAAGATAAGTGCCTTAAATGATGTCAACTCCGGCTCCGTCTTGAACTGCATCCATGCAGATTGCCGTTTGCCAACAGAAATACGATATTCATAATCAGTTCCAGCCGTAAGATTGGTAACATGCGCAGTATAAAGTCCAAAGTGTTTTCCTCCATTATATACAGGCAGCTCCACTACTTCTGCGTTGACTTTTATGATATTTTGCGACTGCTTGGGTCGTACCTCCAAATTTCCTGACTCACCAAACTTTTCTGTCTTCCATGAAATCGTATGCTCATGCTTCATATCTGCTGTAACCACATGCATGATCTGCCCCACATCAGTACCAAAACCTATATGCACCGATTTCGACACAAATAAAAGATATGTAATAGCTATGACACAAATTAGCATAAAACCCAAAATATATTTTTTCATTTATATCACCTCGTTACTAACTAAAGGACCAATGGGACGTTTTCATTTAAATAAATTCTGTGACATTTATTACCTCAATTTTCAGGTTTGTAGTGAATTGATAGCATAGCTTTAATTTTTCCACCAGAACTAGCTAATACAAGAATAATTATATTTCAACTTGGATTTCAGACAGATTCATTGCTTTTCCGCCGACCTTGACCTTAACAATCTCTTTCTCATGAACGGTTAAGGATACAATTATTTCTGAAGGCATTTTCATTGAATAACCTTGTTCAATAACTATACAACTACTATGATCAAAATTAATTTTACCATATTTAAACAGATAACAAGCAAGGGCACCATTGGATGTACCAGTTGCAGACTCTTCCTGGATTCCATAGAGAGGAGCCAAATTCCTACAGTGGGCATTTGAGCCATTAATGGATTCCAGTGTAAACATATGATAACCAATTATATTATATTTACTGCTGATTTCTGCGACTTTTTTAAAATCTGGCTTTATAGAATTCAGTATCTCCATATTTTTAATAGGAACAAGTATATCTCTAAGGCCTGTAGATACGATCTGTACCGGTAGTTCTTCCAGCATTTCGGCTGTAGTAATGTTCAAGGAATCTGCAATTTCTTTTTTGCTTATTATTTCATCATAACTTGGAGTATTTTGCTCCATCATAATTGATGAATCTTCTTTTAGTTCCACATTTAAAACTCCAGCCTTGGTTTCTTGGGAATATTCCCCCCGATTAATACAACCTTGGTGTGAGAGCGTATAGAAGGTTGCTATTGTGGCATGACCACATAGATCAACCTCTTCATTAGGGGTAAAAAATCTTACCTTGAAATCTGCTATATCTGACTTCATGACAAAAGCAGTCTCACTAAAACCAATTATTTTTGCAATCTTTTTCATGTCACTTTCTGATAGAGCATCAGCATTAAGCACAACTCCAGCTGGGTTTCCTCCCTCAATGGATTTCGCAAATGAATTTAAGGTATAAACATTTATCTTCATAAATCATTCCTCCCCGCAAGCGGTTTCTGGTCCTCTACCTTGGATCACTTCAGCTGCCGAATGCCACAAATTAAAAATTACAATTTTTATTATTTTGCTTTATTATTCCATATTATTACATGAATCCCTCCTAGTCTCGTGTAAAAGTTCGTATTTTATGTGACAGTGCAACACCCTAAACAAGAAAAAATGCTTAAACCGAAGTCTAAGCAAACAGATTAACACACTTATAAAATTTCACAAAGCTAAAGTTTAACAAACCTCTAGACTTAACACCGTTCTTCCCACCAACCAAAGGCAACCCTGGCCTGCAGAGCAACATTCTCTCTTCCTGCTAAAAAAACGGCAAAATTCCCTCCCGGAGGAATAATAAACTTCCCATCTTCCTCTTCAACAATTGTCGTTTCTCCCGGAATCATCCTATCAAAAGCATTTATCCCGCAGGTGGGGACGCCAAGAATTTTTTGCGAAAATTTTAATTTTACCTGTGGTGTAGGCTCAGGGCAAATTGTTAGGTTAGTTGGTGTTACCTTATTTGAAATAGTTCCCGCCCCGGGCAATTGAGAATTAAACCATAATTCAGCCAAAAAATTATTTTCCGATATGTTGGTAACAGTAATTACATTTACAAATAGCTTTACCCGCGAGTCGCATGGGTTAAATAATTCACCCCATGCATTCTTACCATTGCCAAAACATAATAATTCGGTTTGCCCCACAAAATAGTTGCCTTCATGTGATTCGTAGAGCGATATAGGAATATTCACTATTTTTTCCAACACCATCTCATCCCCCTCATCTAGTCACAGTAAGTTTTGTGTTTATGCTATATAACTATGAAAGCAGAACTCTACATATGTTAGGAAAAATGATGGAGTAAATATTCATCCAAAAACTTATTTTTTGACAACTCTTTGCACCAGAACTAAAAATATCAATTTATCATAAAAGCTTATTGTTGCAAATAAGCAAGTATTTTATCGCGCACTTGGGGCAGCTCTATATACAAGTTTTTACCTGGGCAAAGAGTTGAATTTAAATCACGATGCCCAAGCAGGTTGTTACCATCTGGGTAAATATTATAGATATGACCTAAAGCTGCCACTAGCATAGCTGTTCTTTCAATCTGAGCATCAGTGGGCATGGAATCTTCAAAATTACCATCCAATACAATGCCAATAGAAGATTCATTATACTTGTAAGTATGGGCGCCTACCGTATCTCTTGGTCGCCCTCGCTCAATCATACCATTTTTATGAATTACATAGTGATAGCCAATACCTGACCAACCATTCGCCAAGTGCAAGCGATGAATTTCCGCTGCCGTTACATCGACATCGGCTAATCCAACATGATGGATAACAATTAAATCAGTTGAAGCCCGGGTTTTAAGGGATCTAAACTCCAAGTTAGTCTCCTGAATTCCCAAAGTTTTTTCTTTAATTGCTGTAGAACCACTAAAGCTTCCCACGTCAATCCGCAACCAGTACCTTTTAGCATAAATGACAGACGGAATAAGTGCGTACCGCATTTCCGGCACCATATTTTGATTCTTAAAAATAAGCCGAATAGAACAATCTTGCTGATCGCTATCTCTCACTTCAACCTGCTTAATATAAGGATTGGTATAATTCATTTGTTCAGCTAAATCACCAGGTCGGCATTTTTTTATCAAAAACATAAATTCATAGGGTGTTTGGCTTTGAATAATCTCACAATCAATCGAAATCGCAAATTCTAGCCAAAAATAGTTTTGATTAGAACTAGTACTATTTTCAAAACCACTGCGGATATTGAGTAACTTAGTCGATTGTTCGCCAGCCATTGCATTATATACACTTAAAAGGTTTTGTCCAAGCCAAATTATCGAACAAGCTCCGAAGGTGCTTTGTAAAAATTCTCTCCGATTCATATATAAATACCACCGATTTATTTTATTTTGATTCATTTTTCATGTTCGATACTAGTTACCACTCTTCCTGCCCCATTAGTTTGCAAATTGAAAGTAACCAACTGTAGAATAAATTCTTCTTATCTCTTATTTTGAGATTTGATGTTCATCACATTTTTTTTCATCTATAGGTAGTAAGATCAAATCATAGCAATACCTTTATAACGACAATTTCCTTATCATGGCATCTGCGCTAATAAATTAAATCAAAGATGTAAGAGAATACTGTAGTTAAAACAAATTACTTTGGAGGGGTTTTAGTATGAAAAATAAATTTTCTGGAATACAAGCAGTCGGTCAAATTGTTGCAGAATTTCCTCAGGCAGCTGAAATTTTTAAAGAACATAGAATTGATTTTTGTTGTGGTGGAGATAAAACACTGACAGCGGCGGTCAAAGAGCTTAATCTCAATGAAAACAATATATTAGACAAACTCAATCAAGCTTATGCCACTATGGAAAATCAACATAATGACATTGGAGAGGTGGATTGGCGGGAGGAGTCTCTTACTCATCTTGTTGATCATATTATTAATACCCATCATCTATATTTACAAAGAGAAATGCCACAAATTAGCGAATATGTTACTAAAATCTTGCGTGTCCATGGCGTTGCACATAGTGAACTTAGAAAAGTACATAAGCTATTTCATCTTTTGAAGTTGGAATTGGAGCAACATTTAATTAAAGAAGAAGAAATATTATTTCCTCTCATTAAACAATATGAAAAAATGTCAACAATTCAGATGTTAGAAAAAATCAGGACTGTGACAAATGATATTGAGAGTGAACATGAACTGGCAGGAGATATTATAAAAGAATTGAGGAAAATAACCAATCAATATGCACTACCTGCAGATGCCTGCGCAAGCTTTCGTGTTGCTTATCAGAAATTAGAAGAGATGGAGTCAGACCTTTTCCAACATATTCATTTAGAAAATAACATTCTTCATCCCAGATTGCTTAGCAATGCTTAGAAACGTTACAACTCATTTATGTAGATAAAAATTAGCAAGGAGGAAATTTTAATGAGTTTTAAACTTAAAGATGGTTTAACATGGGTCGGAAAGATAGATTGGGAATTGCGAACATTTCATGGTGAAGAATATTCCACACATAAGGGAACATCTTATAATTCTTATCTGATTCAAGATGAGAAAACAGTATTACTTGATACCGTCTGGCTACCTTTCGCTCGTGAATTCGTTGAAAATCTAGAACGGGAAATTCCCTTACCTAAGATTGACGCAATTATAATCACTCATGGTGAGATTGATCATAGCGGAGCTCTCCCTGAATTGATGAAACGAATTCCTGAGACACCTATTTATTGCACCTCGAATGCTGTGAAATCTTTGAAGGGTCAATTCCATCAGGAGTGGAATTTCAAAGTAGTAAAGACAGGCGATAAATTAAATATAGGATCTAAGGAATTCATTTTTGTGGAAGCGCCTATGCTTCATTGGCCTGATACAATGTTTGCTTATTTAACAGGTGATAATATTTTATTCAGCAGTGATGCTTTTGGACAACATTATGCTTCGGCGTTAATGTATAATGATCTTGTTGATCAAGGGGAATTATATCAAGAATGTACAAAATATTATGCTAATATTTTAACTCCACTTAGCAAATTCGTAGATAAAAAGATCAAAGAAGTAGTGGGTCTTAATCTTCCAGTTGATATGATTTGTTCAAGTCATGGTGTCATTTGGCGTGACAATCCGTTGCAGATCGTTACTCAATATGCAAAATGGGCACAAGATTACCAAGAAAATCAAGTTACTATCATTTATGATACTATGTGGAATGGCACTCGACGTATGGCAGAAGAAATTGCCCAAGGGATTAAATTAGCGGATGATAAAGTAGTTGTAAAACTGTTTAATAGCGCAAAATCAGATAAAAATGATATTATTAGTGAAGTCTTTAAGTCAAGAGCCATATTACTTGGATCACCAACGGTCTATAAAGGTGTACTTTCTTCAGTAGCAGGAATTATGGAAGAAATAAAAGGACTAGATTTTAAAAACAAGAAAGCAGCTGCCTTTGGTGCTTATGGCTGGAGTGGTGAGGGAGTTAAAGTGTTATCAGAGCGTCTCAAAGACAGCGGGTTTATAGTAGTAAATGATGGATTGCGGGGATTATGGAATCCTGATGAACAAGCTATTGATAATTGCAGGAAATTTGGTAAAGAATTTATAACGATAATCTAGTTAGACAATCAGAAAAGACCTAAGTCCTCTATTCAATAAGGCTTAGGTCTATTTGATTTGTTTTGCCATAAAAATTATGAAAAAAACTATACTTTAAATTTTGATATAGCTGACTGAATATCCCCAGCCATTGTTGCTAATGCATGACTAGATGATGCTATTTCTTGCATCGAAGCAGATTGTTCTTCTGTCGCTGCCGAAACACTCTGTGTCTGATCAGACGTTATTTTACTAATACTGTCAAATTCACTAACTAAAACAACCATAGACTGATTATCCGTGCTCATCTTCTGAATTTCAGCCGAAATATCTTTTGTTTGATTTGACATCTGTTGGATTAAATTAGTGATTTCATCAAACATTTTACCAGCTTTATCCACTACTTCTGTACCACGCTTCACTTGCTGTGTTTCATCAATCATGGCTGCTACAGCTCTAGCTGTATCAGTTTGAATTTCAGTGATTAATTTGGTGATTTGCTTAGCCGCTTCTTGGGATTGCTCTGCCAATTTTCGAACTTCGTCGGCAACAACAGCAAAACCTCTCCCCTGTTCTCCGGCTCTAGCTGCTTCGATTGCAGCATTTAATGCAAGAAGATTAGTTTGTCCAGCAATTCCAGAAATAGTATTTACAATTTGGCCTATCTCTTTAGAACGTTCTCCTAGGCTCACTACAACCTCTGAAGAAATAGTAACGGAATTCTCAATACAACTCATTTGGTTTTTAGCATCCATCACCACGTTACCGCCTTCGTGAGCGGCACTAGAGGTTCTTTGGGCCGTTTCCACAATCGTAAAAGTATTATCCGTAACATCTTGAATACCTAATGATAATTTTCCCATGATTTCTTTTGATGTATTCGCCGCCTGACGTTGTGTTTCAGCGCCTTGTGCTACTTCTGTTATTGATTCAGCGACTTGATTTGCTGCTTGGGCAGATTGCTGCGCACTAGCAGTCAGTTCTTCCGAAGAAGCAGCTAACTGTTCAGCTGATACAACTAATTGCTTAATCAAACTTCTTAAATCACTAGTCATTATATTGATGTCTTTACCTAGCCCCCCAATTTCATCTTGTGAATTAATAGTTAATTTATTACTAAGATTTCCTTGAGCAATTTCTCTTACCATACTAGACAGTTCAATGATGGGGTTTGCTATTTTGCGACTCGTATACCATGCCACTATTGCTGCTCCAATCAAAACTAATATGATAAGTCCACTGGTAAACTGGATATCTTTAACCATATTATTATGGTATATTTTTTCCTGTTCTTCTACTAATTTATCAATATTATCAACCCAATTTCCAGTGCCGATTACCCAATTATAAGGCTTAAATAGTACAGAATATGCTCGTTTTTTTGTAGCTTGCTGTTCGTTTGGCTTGGGGAACCAATAATCACTATAGCCGCCACCATCTTTCATACCATTTTTAATAATTTCTTGAATCATAAATGTTCCGTTAGCATCTTTGTCATTAATACGACTTTTCCCTTCTACATTTCTGCCTAACAGAACTACATTGACCCCATCTGGGGTATCAGCCCAAAAGTAACCTTCTTTATCAAAGCGAAGTTCCCGCAGAAGATTGGCTGCTTGCATTTTTGCGTTTTCTTCGGTCAATAGAGATTGTTGTTGTTGTTTATAAATAACATTGACCATACTAACAGCGATTTCAGTTTCTAAACGAATATTTCGATCGAACTGTTCATTTAGGACTTGGCGATATTCTTTAACTGCGAAGTTTTTGTTATTAATTACGCTCCAAATATTATAAATTCCAAGAACAAGTGCCATGAAAGCACATATAGCGACCATAATACAAATTAATTTATACTTTATTTTTTTCACCAATTTTACCTCGTTTCATAAAAATTAGCCTTAATTCTTCACTATTTGTTCATCACTTCATCTAGATTCTGAGTAGCCATTAACGCACATTTATATTGAATACTGTTACGTGCATTTCGTTTCCAGAAACAAGTTTTCTTAAAATCAAAGGTAAAAATATTGGACTTTTTTTATCTGAACATCGTGATAAAGTTGCCATAAAGAATTTATAAAAATATTAAATACTAAACCCGAAACTGGCTGACAGCGGTCTGAAGATCTTGCGCAAGCTTGGCAAGGCTCTGACTAGAGGAAGCAACTTCCTCCATAGACGCTGATTGTTCTTCCGTAGCCGCAGATACTGTTTGGGATTCAAAGGTCGCTTTTTTACTGAGTTCATCAATCCGATTTACGGATGTTACAATATGCTGGCTACCAATCGCCATCTGATCAATGGCAGAGGAAATCTCTCCTACTTGATTAGATACGTGCGTAACCAATCCAGCTATTTCTTGGAAAGCAATACCCGCGGCATTCACGACTTCTGCCCCCAGCTTCACTTCCCGAGTGCCATCATCCATTGCCAATACCGCTTTATCTGTCTCTCCCTGAATGCCACCAATCAATGAAGCGATTTGTTTTGTCGCCTCCTGGGACTGTTCAGCCAGCTTACGAACTTCTTCAGCCACTACGGCAAAACCACGTCCTTGCTCACCAGCTCGCGCAGCCTCAATCGCAGCATTCAGAGCCAATAAATTAGTCTGCCCAGCGATACTCGAAATGGTTGCAACAATCTGTCCGATTTCCTTCGATCGTTCGCCGAGTTCCGTTACTGCTTTCGCCGAAATCTGAACGGTCTGCTCAATTCGTTGCATTTGACTCACTGCTTTATTGACGGCTTGATTACCATCCTCAGCTTTACTAGCTGCCTGATTTGATTGCTGAGCTACCTCATTGGCAGTGGCTGAAACCTGCTCTATACTCGCTGACATCTCTTCAACCACAGCCGAAGTTTCATTTGTTACAGACATTTGTTCTTCCGAGCCGGTCGCCACATCACTAATTGATGTAGCGATTTGATTGGCTGCCTGAGCTGACTGCTCGGCACTAGCAGTCAGTTCTTCACTAGAAGCTGCCAGTTGCTGTGCCTGAGAGTGCACTTTTATAACAAGCTCATGCAGATTGGTCCGCATCTGACGAAAACCTTGCGCCAATTGTCCAATTTCATCCTCAGAAACAACTTTTGCCTCTCGCTCTCGCAAGTCTCCTTGGGAGAGAAGTAAACATTCATCGCGAATCAGTAAAATTGGTTTTACAAACTGTTTTGCTACAAACACAATCGCAGCAATGGCTATCCCTAGGCAGACTAGGGATATGATAAGCATCATTTTTCCTAAGTTATCTACTTGCCTAGTCGCTTCTACTTCAGGTGCTGCTACCATGACAACCCAGCGTTGATCTCCTGGCAAATTGATAGGAGTGGCTACAGCAACTCTCTCCACACCATCAACAAAGCTATAGACTCCTCTAGACTGTTTTCCTTTTTCGGCTGCTACCTTAAATATATTCGTCAAACGTTCGTCAAGTTCACTTTGCTGCAATTTAAGCTCTGGATTGATTTTCTTATCAAGAAGATTTAGTTTACCCATAAGATCAGGTCGTTTCGGATGGGCAATAATCAGACCCGAATCGTCAGAAACCTGGCCATAACCAGTATCCAAAAACTTCAATTCTTTGATCATCTCACTCAACCTTTCCATAGAAAAGGTTCCAAGCAAAACCCCCGTTACCTGACCATTACTGATGGTAGGCACCGCCAAAACAACAGCTAATTTCCCTGTAACCTTGGAAATTATAGGATCTGATACAACAGCCTTCTTTGTTGTTAACACTTTCTTAAAATATTCTCTATCACCGTAGGAGGCCGTTTGTCCTGTACTAGCAACTCCTGCGCCATCCGGTGAAATAAAAATAACCACATCAAAAAGCCCCAAACGTTGTTTCATCTCTGCCATAGCTCCGACAATCTGTACTTTGTCAGTACCTGCACGAAGATGAGGATTACTTGCCAAATCCTCTAATTGAGCTATCATCTGTTCCATATCAGCTTCTACTCGCTTGCTATAGTCAGTTCCTACCGCTCGACCTGTATCATCTACACTTTTTTCCAAAGCTTGCTTCGCTAGATAGTAACTAGCACCAGATAAAACAATTAACACTACTAAAATAAGCGGTATAAGAATAAGCAGTAAACGAGTTTGAATATTTTTTACTTTCATTGCTATAGGCTCCCTTAAATAAATTGTAATTTTATGACCTAAATAATTTGCTACAAAGAGTATTCGAATAAATAAAATAGTAATTAGTTCTCGGTAAAGAGCTAATTACTTCTATCATCTAGATGTAGTTACAACCAAGCATCATCATTTGCCACTTCAATTTTACATTTTTTACACTTCTTTGATATCGGTTTTCATATGCAGATATATTTTATACTATCCCATGGCTTAATACTATTGATCGCTAATACAAAAAAAACACAGGGATATTGTATTATTGCAACAATCGTCCCTGTTTTAACTAAAAATTTTCTTTTTTCAAATTTTACACTTTGAAAATGCTTTTATTATATATTACTAGTTAATTCATACATTTTTCACGTTTTTTTATTTTCCAATATTCTTACTACATAATACAACAAAATTTGATTTATTGTATTATCACAACAATAGTTTATCATTGCGAATATATCGTTTTTCTTTTAATATTCCATATTTTTAGATATAACAATAATAACGACCTTGTCTCCATTTTATCTAGAGACATTCCAAGAAACATCTCAATCTTTTGTTTTCTCCAGATGACCGTATTATTATGTATAAAGAGTTGCCGTGCTACCGCTTTTAAACTCCCATACTCTAATATAGCTTCTAGCGTGATTAATAAATTACTCCCACGATCTTCATCATGCTCAGCAAGACGTCCTATGGTATTTTGCACCATCGTACAGGTATTTTTATCTTGTAATAATTGAAATGCAATTTCATACAATCCAATATCATCACAATGGATTACTGAGGAAGAATCCATCGTTGCTGCAATTACAACTGCCCTCTGAGCCTTTTCATAAATTTCTCGAAAATTGACTGGAATGCTCGATAGACCAGAAATACCAACATTTACATAAAAATGAGGAAATACTTTTTCTATTTCAGCAATGATATCATTAGCAATTTGACTTTGCCCTTGCTTATTAGTAGCAATACAATCTGATATAGAGGTCAGTATTACTATATCATCATGACACCTCCATACTAAACCCCATTCTCTTTCTGCTAGCCAGATGAGGACCGCTTGTTTCCTCACGACTGAGGGTGGCATCGTCTTGTCAGGTACCTCAGTATTATAGCTCAATTTTTCAGCCAATCGCACAACAAAGCAACAATGGGCAACTTGAGTCTCAATACCAAATTCATTAAGTGCTTTGATTATCTGTTCTACTGAGCAATCATTGAATAACAATCCATTTAAATAGGTACTGCGACTATGTAATTGATTCATAAAAGCCAACTCTTTTTCCACTTTATGAATCCGCTCTACAGCTTGTTTTTGTTCCGTGATATCTTGGTTAATACCAAATAGTTTAATAAGGCATCCTTCGTCGTTATTAATTTTATTTATTCGAGAATAAAGCCAGGCTAGAGATCCATCTGCCCTAATGACCCTAAACTGTAAGTCTATCCATGGCTTCTCGTCAAGTTTAGCAACTGTTGTTTGCACAAAATCCCAATCCTCGTGATGTATGTGGCTCCGAAAAAGTTCTATCGTAGGTGTAACTTCGCTAGGAGTATAACCATAATTTCTATATTGCTGATCAGACCAATAAAGAGAATGATTGGTTTTATCCCATTCAAAATACCCCAATTTGGCGATCTTTCCAGCCATATGAATACGCATTTCCCGATCAGTAAGCGATTTATTTGCTTGTTGTAGTTGCTCCGTTAGTTCTTGCAACTTGATTTCCCCTGCTTTTCGTTTCGTAATATCCTGAACAATGCCAAATTTCTTTAAAAGCTTGCCATTGTCATCAAATACAGAGTGAACTAAACTATGTATCCATCCAATAGAACCATCTTTGTTAATAATCCTATATTCAACATCTAGTACTTCTTCCTCCGGTCTCTGAAAAAAACCTCTCTTGATCATTTCTCGATCTTCTGGATGAATAAGAGTTAATAGAAACTCTAAAGATGGAGGTTTCTCCTGAGGGACTAAATTAAAATTTTTGTAGAACTGATCAGACCAATACAACTTATCGTTTACAATATCTCGATCAAAATAGCCTAGCAGGGCAATTTGCTGAGCCATTTGTATTTTAACTTGGCTCAGCATCAGCTCTTCTTGTACATTTTGCTCTTTGGTTATATCTCGCACTATAGTTAATACATTTTCTACTTGCTCTCTGCCGTTCCACTCTGGCAGATAAGAAATTTGATAATATCGGTTTCCAATATGAACTTGAAAAATTTCTTTTTTCAAGTTTACAAAGACCTTCTTTAAATGATCTTCACATTGTTTATAGATTGTTTGTTCTAAGCCAACGTTTTGGAGCTTCTTGCCGATTATTTTTTTCACCAATCTATCATTTTGTTCAGCATAGTATAAGACCTGTACGATAGTACTTTGATGATCAATTCGTATCACTAATAGCTCTTCAACGTTATCTATTGCACCTACACTTGACATTATACATCCCTCCAACTCAAACAACTTCTTATGCATTATTTATCCGATATCCACTATAAATCCACCTAAAACCTTTGGGATGATTATTCATTGTATATTCATCTCTCAATTACAACGATACTCCCATTCGTAGTTTTACTTTTCTACAAATAGGAGCATTTTTTATTGTAATTTTTATATGATCAGTTCACTTTTCATTACCTCATTTTTGGTAACAGAACCATAAATCCTACTTGTCCTGTAACAGTAATATCCCCATCCAAAATAAAAAAGTAGTACCTCATACGAAAGGTGCTACTTACAACTTATAATTGAAAGCAACCTGGCAATCGTAGGATATTATACCCCTTAGACCCATAGCTTTGCGTCCCTGACTTTCGACAGGTTTGCCAAAATTCACTAATATTTTACTTTATTTTACACCAGATTTTGTATATCGTCAATTAAAAATCGCGCCTTAAGTCCCATATTAATAAGCACAAAGTCCTAAATACTCATCTTTCTACAAAAGAAAGATGAGTCTATTATTGTCATACGCAAACCTACCAATCTGAGTAACATTCATTTCGCATAAAATTTCTACATACCTCGCGAACAACGTTTTTTTTGCTTTTGCGTGTCCCCCCAGCTACTGCAATCTGGTGCTATATACCAGTAGGCTGGCAACCAAAGTAATGCTAGAATGAAACTTGATACTGAGACATACTTTAGGGAGGATTAACATGAGGGTTTTTCTGTTACTTGTAATATTCATTTCTTTGAGCTGTGGCGTCGTTCAAGCTACGGATAATTCCATGTCGATTACTATACCTGTGTTTACAAGGCACTTTCCCCATTCAAATCTTGGTTTGAATGAACACAATCGTGGTTTTGGGTTGGAATACATATTACGAAAAGATGTTGCCCTAACGACTGGATTGTTTAATAACAGCTTACGAAATGATACCTTTTATGTAGGTGTTCAATATACGCCATTTCGTGTATTAGGGCTGCATGCGGGCGTTGTCGTAGGTCTTGATTTAAATGGTGGATATAATTCTGCCAATCCGTTCAAGCCTGTAATTGGAGCCTTGCATTTTGCTACTGGCAATGAGTCTCCGATTGGTTTCAATATCGATATTTTACCAAGCGGTGGCTACACGAATGGTGATGGCGTATATGGAGCCGCAGCCGTCTCCATGAAGTATTCGTTTTGATAATTGTCACAAGTCAGTATTGGATTTGCTAAATAGCAACATTCCTTACGAACAGAGCATAAATAAAAAAGAAGTCAAACGCTATAGTCGCGAAGACTCCTTTTCTAGTCTTTCGAAGCAGGAAGCCACAGATCAATCAGTGCACTTAATTGATTGATGTCAACTGGTTTCGAAAGATAGTCATCCATTCCAATCGCCAAACATTTTTCTTTATCTTCTTTAAGTGCATATGCAGTCAATGCAATAATAACTGTATGCCGATTCATAATTTTTTCTTTTTCTCTTATTAAGCGAACAGCTTCATACCCATCCATATACGGCATATTAATATCCATTATTATTAAATCAAATTTTTCTTTTTCAAATTTTTCAATTGATTCAATTCCATTCTGTGCTATTTCAATTTCTAATCCTTTTTTACGCAAAACAATACAGACAATATCCCTACTAATTTTATCATCCTCTACAATTAGTACTTTCTTCTTTTCTACCACTTTCAGCAACGCATCCGTCTTTTTATCACAGATCCTTACCACACTCTCATCTGGCACTTGAAATAATCCTGTAAAGTAGAATTTACTTCCTTGACCTTCTTTACTTTCAACCCATATTTTCCCGCCCATTAATTCCGTTAGCTTTTTACTAATTGCCAGACCGAGTCCAGTACCGCCAAACTGTCTCGTATTTGAACCATCGACCTGACTAAAACTCTCAAACAAGATGTGAAGCTTATCTTCCGCAATTCCAATCCCCGTATCGGATACTACAAAATTTAATCTTATTACACCAGCACGCAATGCTTTACAAGTAATGTCAACATCAATATTCCCTCTAGTTGTAAATTTTACTGCATTGCCGATTAAATTAGAAAGCACCTGCCTAAGCCTAAATGAATCACCAATTAGAATCGCAGGAATCTCTTCACTCACGCTAGTCCTAATTTTTATTCCACTTTGCTTGGCTGTTATCAGAAATAACGCAACAACATCTTCTAGTACCTCACTTAATATAAAAGGTATATATTCCAAGCTCAGTTTACCTGCTTCTATTTTCGAGTAATCCAATATATCATTTACAACTCGCAGCAGTGACTTTGTTGACATCTTTATAGTTTCAAGGTACATTCTTTGCTCATCAGCCAAATCCGTCATAAGTGTTAAATCTGTCATCCCTATAATACCATTCATAGGTGTCCTAATTTCATGACTCATATTGGCAAGAAATTGACCTTTAGATAAACTTGCTTTCTCAGCTTCTTCTTTGGCCTTTATCAATTCTAATTCATTTCTTTTTCTTTTTGAAATGTCTCGGAGTATGGCCAATGCGCATTCCTGTTTGCCGACCATTGCCATTTTGAGGTTTACTTCTGTCCAGCGATATGTACCATCTTTTTTCTTAACCAACCACTCAAAAATCTGCGGTTCTCCTGCCATTGCCAGCTTAATCCACTCTTTGGAGCCTTTATAATTATAAGGAGCCTCTCCATTTTTAATATTTTTTGCGTTTTCTATAATCAATTCTTCGCGAGAGCAACCGTAGAGGGCAGGCAATTTATCATTAAAATCAATAATACATCCATCTTCAGCATTATGGAGTACGATTGCATCATTTGCGACATTAAAAATGTCTTGATACCGTGCTTCTGACTCTTTCTGAGTTTGAAATATTTTTTCAAGCAAATTACTTATTAAACTATAAAGGATTCCCCCTGATAGCAAAATAAAGATCCATCCTTTAGCAATAGATAACATGGTAAGGATTTGTCTATCGGCCGCTAGAAGAGATACAAAATAATCTGAAAAAAGAATCCATAAACCTCCCACTAAAACATAAATGGCTGTTATTTTTAAGGCATCGAAATTTAATTTAATCATGAATCGAATCCCTCTATGCTACGAACCTCCATTAGAAACACTAATTATATAAACGCTAAGTCACCCGCTAAGTCACCACATCAATAATTTCCTATTATAAATAACTCAATCTTGCAATAATCCCATCATAGCACTACATATATTAGTCTGTATTTTTCTACAAATAAAGACTAATTCCTGCATATTTCCACAAAAACAATACCACCATTCCCTTTTTTATACCTAAAACACACTATTACACAAAATTCTCCCCATAAAAAAACGCTCAAACCGAAGTCTGAGCGAACGTATTTACGGTACCTTGTAAATTAGCACTTAGAGAGACCCCACCAAGCAACGAGTGTGATACTACTCATAATACCGACGTAATCCATTTACATCAAGGATAATAATCCTTCGTTCATCCTCTTCTAATATCTTTTCTTTTTTTATAACGCTTAATACCCGACTTACAGTTTCTCTGGTAGTTCCCGCTAAATTAGCAATATCCAATCTTGTAATCGCGGCATCAATTTCTAAGCCACGGCAAGTTTCCTTGCCATGACGACGAGATAAAAGTTCTATCGTCTGAGCTATTTTAGCATAGCTATCGGAAAATGCCAGTGAATTCACTTTTTGCTGAATAAATAGCAATTTTTTGCTCATAACTTGGATAATATTCATCGCAACATGTGGATGATTGATAATTATTTTCTCTAGTTCACTATTGCGTATAATGCCTACACAAGATTCTTTTAAAGCAACGGCTGTAGCCGGATAGGGCCCTTTATTAAACAGCAGGACTTCAGCAAAAACCTCACTTGGCCCCAAAATATTAATAATATGTTCCCGTCCGTCTGCTGATAATTTTATAATCTTAACCTTTCCTGTTTTAACATAATAAAATCCTACACCAGTTTCTCCCTCACTAAAGATAGTCTCATTCTTTTTATATTTGTACTCAGCCGTCACCTGACTGATAATCGTTAAATCTTCCTGTGGCAAATCTTCAAACACAGGGACGTTTCTCAAATATTCAAAATCCACTAAACCGCCCTCCTCTATCCTTTTATGGTAACAAATTGAATGAAAAACTTCTATTACCAAATGCGCGTGCTATTTGTCACTGCAGTTTACTTCTAATTATATTTCATAACGACTACTCCAGTAATAAAAAGACGGTATACAATTCGGGGAAGCACTTCAATGTATTCTTCCATACTTTTATATGAAACTCCTTCCATTTTCGTATATTTATATATGAATCCTGTTGAAGCTGAGGCACATGAAAATGGCGGGAATCTCCAAAGATTCCCGCCTAAGGTTCGAATAGTAAACGATCTCCTAGCATCTAATATAAAGCTATTCTCTTTACATTAAATTTCGCTTTATATAATTTAAAATACATTGATATCCTATTTATTACGCCATAACTGATCTGCAAAACTAGACAAAGAAACTTTTGTAGCTTCAGTCAACGCAGTCAATGGTGCTTTGCAGTTTTCCTGCATACCCGTGCCGAGCTCCGCCAGAGCCCACTTCATCACAGGATTAAATGGTGTATATACTTCGTAAAAGCGCATTCTTTCATCAATCAAGCGTTGCGCCTTTGTAATTCGGCTCAAATCTTCTGTGCGAAGAGATTCTATGACCTCAGAACATAGAGATGGATACACATTAGATAAGGCACCAATACAACCATCACCACCAGAAATAACCGTTGGAATGCAATTATTATCGTATCCAGTATAAACTATGAAATTTGGATACTTAGATTTTACGAGTTGAATATACTTTTGTGTATGCCGAAGTACAGCATGGGTATCTTTCATGCCCTCTAGATGATCATGTTTAGCTAATAGGCGTAAAAAGGTATCCACTGTTACATCATAACCAGTACGATCTTCGTAATTATAGATATAAAATGGTCCTTTTACCTCTGTTAAGAGATTATCATAATAGTTAAATACATCTTCCTGGTTGCAGGCACTATAATATGGACCTACTACAAGTACTGACGTTGCCCCTGCCTTCAAAGCCAAATTTGATAAATCTACAGTTTCTTGGTATACCATACGTCCAGTACCCGCCATTACGATTGCGCGATCACCAATATATGAAATGGCATCCAATATAAATTCTTTAATCTCTTCATAGGAAAAGGCATAGAACTCGCCAGAACTACCTCCAACCAAAATTCCATCAATTCCTGCATCGATCAATGTATCGTATAGCTTATGCATCGTTTCATAATCTACCGTACCATCTGCATTGATAGATGTTAAAATCGGACTAATATATTTACAATTCATTTTAAATACCCCCTATATTTTACACTTTAAAATTTACCTTGTTGGTTACAAAATAAAACCCTTAAAATACATTATTTATTCGACTAATCACTATTTAAGTATTGTATCAAGTAGCAAAATAAATATCAGCCCTACAACAGAAGTAATTGTCGATAACAATGTCCAGGTAGCAAAGGTTTCTTTCAGAGTCAAGCCAAAATATTCCTTAACCATCCAAAATCCAGCATCATTAACATGTGATGCAATAGCGCTGCCACAACCTGTTGCTAGAGTGACTAATGCCAAATTAACATTATATTGAGCCAACATAGGAATAACTAAACCAGCTGTGGATATTGCCGCAACAGTTGCTGACCCTAAAGAAATACGCAATATCGCTGCAACAATCCATGCTAAAAGAATTGGAGACATCGATGTTCCAGCAAATATAGTTGCTATATACTTGCCGACTCCACCGTTAATAAGCACTTGCTTAAAGGCTCCACCACCTCCAATAATCAATAACATCATACCGATAGAAGCTGCTGCCGACGAACAAGATCTAGTAATATCTTTTACAGGAATATTTCTATTAATTCCCATAGTATACACTGCAATCACTAAGGAAATTAACATTGCTATGGATGGATCTCCAACAAATGCAATCACTTGAAATACAATACTTGTATCAGCGCCAGTGTTACCGGCTAGCATTTTTACACCAGTAGCGATCAGCATCAGAATCACTGGAAACATGGCCGTTAACAAACTAATCGTAAAACTTGGCGTGTCATTGAGATTAAATTCTTTTTGTTCACCCAAAGAATCAATGCTTCCTCTTTTCTCAAATGCCGAAGGAACGATCCTTTTTGCCAGTCGAGTAAAGATAGGGCCCGCTAAAAAAACTGTGGGGATAGCTACAATAATACCATATAACAAGACTTTCCCGATATCAGCTCCATATTCCCCAGCAATTACCGTAGGACCTGGATGTGGCGGAAGAAAACTATGCGTAGCCAATAATGCCGCCAGCATTGGAATCCCCAAAGATAATAGTGATACCTTCATTTCTTTTGCAATCGAGAAAACAATAGGAATCAACAATACTAATCCCACTTCAAAAAACATTGCAATTCCAACAATAAATGAAGAGATTACAACAGCCCACTCTATTTTTGTCTCTCCAAATTTATTAATTAAAGTCATTGCAATTCGTTGAGCGCCACCAGCATCAGCCACTAGTCGACCTAACATGGCACCTAAACCAAATATGAGCGCAATATGTCCCAACGTTCCACCAATACCGGTTTCGATAGTGGAAACGACTTTCCCCATAGGAATCCCTAGTGTAAGTGCTACACAAAATGATACGATCAAGAGTGCAACAAATGTATTTAATTTTAGTTTAGAAATTAAAACAATTAATAGAATTACGCCTATTGCTACAATTAATAAGGGCATAGATTTACCTCCAACTGCTACCAGTTCTATTATTTACTTTTTTTATGGAATCAGAAAATATAACATTTTTTAATGCCAAGTAAGAATGACTACGACTTCTGCCGGCGTCTGAGGACTTGTCAGAAACCAAGCCCTTTCTTATCTGCTAAAACCTTTTTTCCAGCTTCAATCACTTCGATGATTTTATCCACATCATAGACACAGCCTCTCCATATTCCACCACTAATCGACTGAAGTTCTGCCCATAATCTAGTATCATCAGGTAAATCTGGATTGGGTTGCAATCCTAGATGTATCTCTCGTTGTTTCAATACTTCGGCGGCCTCATCATAGGAAAGTTGATTTTCTTCCGTTCCGATGAAATTGATTGAGCCTTCAAACTGATTTCCATCAACAATAATCTCTATTAAATCCCCATCGCGCAATTTACCCAGTGGTCCGCCAGCTAATGCTTCAGGTCCTACATGTCCAAAGCAAGCTCCTGTAGAAACACCAGAAAATCTAGCATCCGTAATCAAAGAAACATGTTTGCCAAAAGGTAGTTTTTTCAATGCTGAAGTCAACTGATAGGTTTCCTCCATACCCGTTCCCTTCGGACCGCCACCCATAACAATCATAATATCGCCAGATTGTATTTTTCTATCTTTTATTGCTTTAATTGCTGACTTTTCGGATGTAAATACTTTAGCCTTCCCAGTGTGCCTAAATACACCATCTTTATCAATGACCGTTGGATCAATGGCTGTAGATTTAACAACCGATCCCTCCGGCGCAATGTTTCCAACAGGAAATGTTACAGTAGACGTTAATCCTCTTTCTTTAGCTGTGGCAGGATTCATAATTACATCGTCAGGATTTACTCCATCTAATGCTTCTAAGCGCTCTCTACATTTTTTACGTCTTTCCGATTTTTCCCACCAATCTAGGTTAGCTCCTAAGGTATCACCTGTAACTGTCATAACATCTTCATGCAGCAAACCAAGTTCCCGTAAACGAAGCATAACCTCTGGAACTCCACCAGCTAAAAAAACGCTTACCGTTGGATAGTTAACCGGACCAATTGGCATAACACTGACCAAACGAGGAACTTTTTTATTAATAGCGGCCCAGTCATTTACTGTAGGTACTTTGCAATTTGCTGCAAAAGCAATCGCTGGCAAATGAAGAAGTAAATTTGTCGAACCGCCAAATGCCGCATGGAGAACCATTGCATTTTCAATTGCCTTATCAGTAATGATATGGCTTGTTGTAATACCTTTTTCCTTTAGTTCCATCACAGCTCTAGCAGACTGTCTTGCAATATCTTCCCAAATGGGCTGCCCCGAAGGCGCTAAAGCAGAATGTGTAATTGCAAGCCCTAGTGCTTCCGCGATTACTTGAGAAGTCCCTGCTGTTCCAAAAAATTGACACCCACCACCAGCAGATGCACAAGCTCTGCAACCTACTTCTGCCGCCTCATCAAAAGAAATTTCATCACTAGCAAATCGAACACCAATTGTCTGAACCGTTCCTGCATCTTCACCTTTTACTGGTTGAAGCGTTGCACCCCCTGGCACAAGAACCGTCGGAAAATCATGCATTGATGCCAACGCCATCATCATCGCCGGCAATCCCTTATCACAAGTAGCAATACCCATTACTGCTTTTCTTGTTGGAAGAGATCGCGCCAATCGTCTCAGCACGATTGCAGCATCATTACGGTAAGGTAATGAGTCAAACATACCAGTAGTTCCTTGGCTTCTCCCATCACAGGGATCCGTAACATATGCTGCATAAGGTAAAGCACCATGCTGTGCCAATTCCTCTGCGGCCGCACGCATCTGCAAGCCTAATTCGAAGTGACCTGTATGTAACCCCACAGCTATAGTGCTGCCGTCTTCACCACGAATTCCCCCTTGCGTACTTAAAATAAGCACATCATCATCATTAAGCCGCTGCGGATTCCACCCCATACCAGCGTTTAGAGTCATTCCAAAAAGATGCCCACTTGGGGATTCTCTTAAAAACTCTTCACTAAAAGGTAACTTTCCCTTTGGCCCCTCAGCATGAGTGTAGGTGTTATATAAAGATCCATCTTTTACATCATAAATTGATTCCATTGACATAAACAATTCCCTCCTTACAATTTTTATATTCAAAAAATATGACCTACATGATGGGATTTCTTATCTCTTAATCACTCCTTTTATACATAAATTTCAAATCGAATTACAACAATTATATGCACATAAATAATTCTTATATACGAACCTAATTCTTTTATAAGAATTATTAACTAGATAATAACACAACATTGCAACAATTTGCAATAATTTTTTAACTTTTCATCTTTTTTTCATTTATCGTCACCCTGATTATACTTAGGGAATAAATCACAATTTATATTTAAGTGGACATTTTTTTTAAAAATCAATACAATGGTAGAGATACACGAATTTATTTATATAAGGAGTATTTATGTCCCACAAACCTACAGAGCGAGTATTAAATATATTAAATCTTTTATCTGTTAATACAGATGGATTAACTCTTACAGAAATATCTAAAGCAATCTCCGTTCCCAAGAGCACGCTTTACCCTATCTTGCAAACAATGACTGATAGGAATTACATCCAACTCGGTAAGGATTCTTTTCGCTACAAACTAGGAATTTCCACTTTTTGTATTGGATCTTCTTATTCTCAAGATGAATACATGCTTGAATTTGTTAAGTCCCTCATGAAAGATATCGTTACTGAAATTAAAGAAATTTGCCAAATGGGGATTCTCGAAGGAAACAATGTTCTATACGTCTTAAAAGAAGAACCTGAAATAGGACTAGATATTCGCATTATCTCTCGTGTCGGAAAACGAATTCCCGCATATTGTACCGCATTAGGAAAAGCTTTATTAAGCAACTATGATATTGAAGAAGTCAAAAATTTATATCCAAAGGGCTTAATGCCTTATACAGAGAATACAATTACGGATTTTGATACTTTAAATCATCAATTATCAACAATTAGAGAAGAGCATATTGCCAAAGAATATGAAGAAATTTCCAAGGGTTTATGTTGCTATGCTGTGCCTTTGGAATCCAACGGCAATGTAATTGCCGCTCTAAGCGTTAGTATTCCTAAATTCCGAGCGACTAAAGAAAAGCTTGATTCAGTAACTGAATTGTTATTATATGCACGCAGACAATTCAATAATGTTAATTTCAAGTAAAAAAGAATCTGTGCAATGATTTAACAAAGCTAAAGGTTTTGCATTTACCTGAACATCAAACGAAAATCCCCATAAATTTATTAAAGAACCCAACCTCAAAGAGGGCAGACTGAATTTCTTCAACCTGCCCTTTTCTAAACAAATTTCTCCCTAGTTTTCTGTATTCGTGGCTCCCCTTAACGAAAAAAAACCTAAACTAACGTCTAGATGAATAGTACAGACATGCTTAACTTTCTAGCCAGATAATCAAAATAAAAGCACCCGCCAATTACCATTTGGGCAGGTGCTTAGTTGATTTTATCAACACACATCACAATATTTTCTTACATAATGTAAAACTTACAACCTTAATCACCTATGTTGATCTTAATAGATTCTGGCTGTTGAACTTCTGCCTTTGGAATGTTAATTTCTAAAATTCCATCTTTAAAACCTGCAACGATCTTATCAGGTACTAATTTTTCATTAAAAGCAATAGAACGGGAGAAAGTACCCATGCGTCGCTCTTGCAGTAGATATCGTTCACCTTTGTCTTCATTATTTTGAGAGTAGGAACCTTTTATTGTCAATACGTTTTCAGTTAATTGAATATCGATGTCCTTTTTATTAATGCCAGGCAGATTAGCTTTTACCACATACTCTTTTCCTTGGTCTATCACATCAATGGGCATAGATGATGACAAAAGGTTCATACTGTGGTTAGCAAAGTCGCTAATAGGTGACAATATACCGGTTCCTGAAAAGTGGTCAAACATGTCATTGATACTCTTGCGAAACAATGATGGTGTGTTGTAAGTATCCCTTCTCATAATATTTGACATAATAAATGCCTCCTCTTTTTTTATTAATTTATTTTTTTGTTAGCACTCTCGATTGATGAGTGCTAATTTATATTTATATAATAATCAAAGTTATAAATATAATCAACTTTTTCTAAATCTCAAATTTCATAATTATAGCTTTTAATAAGTAGTTGAATTAAAATACCTCCTTTAAACATTTTTTTTCTTTGATTTTCTAGCATTTGTACCTTTTCGCAAAATACCCCTTTAATTTCGTATAAAAGTATGAGTCTCGCGTATTTATTCACGATACCCCTATATAGAAAAATCGCGCAAACCGAAGTCTACGCGAACATAAAAATACTTATAAAATTAACAAAAACCTACGAGATCTTATATCTCTGTTTATCAATCATTTTATAACATCGATTAATTCCTTTGATAGTTATTCACGGTGTTTCTCGAAATGTCTCCGCCAACTACCTCAGTCTCAAGCAGCAATACAACACTCATAATTGACAAGACTCTCTAAAAAATCATCTCTCCTGGTTTATAACCGTCAGGCAATTCTTCTTCACTTAAAAATTTGAAACTTTCATCACGCAGTATTGGTAAAAATACTTCGTATGGCATCCTAGAAAACTCACCAGCATAATTACTGGCTCCGAACCACTTACCCTCTTTGCTGCTCAAATTTAAATCTCTAGCAAATTTTGTATCGTTTGAGCAATCGTGTACTACTAAATCCCACTTATCTTCATCGGCTATTTTCATGAATTTCAGAGTTAGTTCCCTACTCCAAATTGGAGATATATAGCCATGTCTGGAAATATACATATTTTCCCCATGATAATTGTCTATGTTATTCTCATTTAAATGTAATTCTGCACAATTGATAAAATCGGGTTTTGTCTCTAAGATTGCTTGCTTTTTCTTAAAAAAAGCTTCGAAAAACTCAGGAGTCATTGGAGTTTCAATACCTACATTTTTAATATATTTTTTTGCTATTCTAATGTTTTCAATCACTTTATCTGAACATTTGGCAGCACCCAAGTTGAAACGTATCTCGTCAAGACCGGCTTCACCTAATGCTTTCAATGTCTCTTCCGTAGCTAAAGTACCATTTGTATATAGATGTTGATAAATTTGAGCATCACTAAATTTCTTTATTATCGAATAGTATTTTTCAATTTCCATGAATGGCTCCAAATAAACGTAGGAAATGCCAGTAGGTTTCTGATGGATAGAAAGAAGTAAATCAATATCCTTCTCATAAAATTTTGTGCCTCCAATTTCCCACATACCTTCGCCAACCGGAGGAATATCTTCTAGTTCTCCATAATTATAACAGAACTTACACTCTATGTTACATTTGTTCGTTTTCCTAATTGCACTGAGTCCAGTGCCTAGCAGACAAGAACGACAGCCTTTTGAGAATTTACTTTCATTTCCTACAAAAAAAGTTCTCTTCTCCAAAGTTTTTAAACTTCTAATTTCCGACTTTAACGTATCATTTCTATGATCGATCGCTGCCTCAATTTGCGCAAAGGTGGCGTAAATGATTTCTTGTTGTTTGATCATAAGTTCCTCTTCTTCAGGCAACATTGAAAAAAATTCAAACCATATCAATGCATCTTTCTTTGAAATTTTCATAATGTATCCTCCTCTAATTAATCTGTTAGTATAATTTTTTTATACTGTTTTTTAGATTTTCTCTTTATATATCAAGGCTTGCAGAGCTTTTTATACAAAAAAAAATAATGATCCCTTTTTTAGTATAATTGAGTTCACTTACAACACAAAACTATCTAATCTAAAAGGAGAGTGTCATTGTGAAATCCAATTATATCATTTTTATTCTTATATAATCAATATTTATTGAAACAGATCTTCCACAGTTATATCTATATTGATCACTTACGCATTTTAAATGTGCACGATTTGACAAACCAGTATTTTAACTCTATTGATACATTATTCTTGATTGGTGGTGAGATTTTGCTGTTATATCATAAAGCGCTAGAACAAGCTGTGGAATACATTGAAAAACATTTAAAACAATCTATAAAAGTGGAAGATGTGGCAAATCACGTAAATATTTCTTACTTTCATTTCCACAGAATTTTTTTTGCTGCCACTGGTGAAGTATTAGGGGATTATATCATAGAATCTATCAAGTAAGCATTCAGCCTAAGATTGTTTATCTGGATAAACCTGTTCTTATTGGCGGAATACAAGGAAAGACTTCTATAAGAAATAATCAAATTCCAAAGCTGTGGTCGGAGTTGGCTAGCAAATTGAATGAAATTAAAAATCCTTACAATCCTAAAGTGTTTTATGGTGTTTTATGGTGTTTCAATCGTAGACGAGAGTGATAGACTATATGGTTTTACTGAAGATGCAGAATATATTGAGGTTGTGGGAACAGAGGTTAGGAATTGTGATGATGTATCTATAGGAATGGTAACCTATGAAATCCTCGCTGGGTACTACGCAGTTTTTGAACATAAGGGCAAGGCAGAAGACATGCTTGATACCTATAAATATATTATAGGAACTTGGGCGTACAATACCGATTATGAAATTAACGGAGGATATAGTTTTGAAAGGTATGGGGAAGATTATTATGGATCGGAGGATGCTATGTCTATAGCTAGAATATATATTCCCATCAAAAATCCAAAGACTGAGATATGATTTTATAGCAAACTCTATAATGGCAGTTGCTAATATACTGATAAAAAGCAGCAATCTCTGACTGTGCCAGAGATTGCTGCTTTTTATAAGTATATTATAGGAATTAAGGTAATATTCGATAACCAGACTGAAAAACTGGGCAAGAAATATCCACGTCCTATACCGAGTGCCATAACAATGAAAGTCCATAAAATTAACGATCTGTTTTACTGGCTTCTTCAAACACTTTATGTACAATGTCTTTAGTAGTGCCACCTTCAAACACTTTACGATTTCCTACATAGTAAGTTGGAACATAATAGTAATCGTATTGTTTTGCAATTGCAGGCGTCTTCTCTTCATCAATGATTTCTACTTTTATGTCTTTATATTTCGGATTCTCTTGCTTTACTTCATCAATCCAATTAATTGCTCTTTTACAATGAGGGCACCAATCTGTTATAAGCACAGTAATATCTTTCATAAGTCTACCACCTTTCTTATAATTACATTATTAATACTGTTGTCAATTATATTAGAGTCTGCACAAAATGAATGGAAGGGATACAGGAATAGGTTTACTGCCTTCAATTACTACATTGACACATTGCAATTATCTCATGGTTAATTTCGCCATCTTTTTGTTTTTTATTTCAAGACAATCCACTGTCCCCGTCTTTCAAGTGTCCGGCAAGTCTGGCCTAGGTCATATTTTGAAACAATGCACCTATCCCTTGTTTTTGTCCTACTTCATCTTATGCATCCTTGAGTATCAACCAGACTATGCTTATTAAAGACGAGTTTATTTAGAATCAACTGCAATTGACCCATTCCTAATTCATCACAGGGAAAAAATTCTACTAAACTTGCTCCAACTACTCTTAATTTCCTATTAATACCCTCTAGTATGCTTATCAATGTTTCTAGACTAATGCCTGTTTTACTGGGCCATGCGCTGAAATGAAATGCAGTCTCTGATAATACATCTGTATCTATATGAACATAGACATATTTAAAGCCTTTGGATGAAATATAATGAGCAATTGTCTCCGGGGATGAATCCAATGTTTCCGGCGGGATAATTTTTATTCCTGCCTTTTGGATATACTCTGATTCTGCCGCGTCTAGACTCCTAGTTCCCGCCAGAATAATCTGCTCTGGTTTTAGTGTAGAGGACAGCAAGCAGCCAATCTCAGCATCGCCTTCTCCCAGTAAATGACGAATGGGCATTCCCGTAAAATATTTACTTAAAGAACTTTCTGGTGTATTGATATCTCCATGTGCGTCAAGCCAAACTACCGCCAAATCGCCACTAAAACGCCGATTGAGGTAATCAATAGGAGCTATGCCTACACTACAATTTCCTCCCACGGTAAAAATTGAGTCAGGCTGGTACTTGTTAATCGTTTCGATAGCTTCCATCTGTTGACTAAGTATTGTCTTGTAGCCGATGATGTTGTTTTCCGTCACTAGTTTTTCATTCAAGTCTACAAAAATCTTCTGAAACAAGAGCCTTTTTTCGAGTGTTTCTACTAGTTGCTTTGCTCCATCATAAACCTGACGATAAGGTCCTCCCTGCCACTCAGGGAAGAATAAATTGAGTTGTTTGCACATCTAGCTCACTTCCTTTTATAATATTTAACTATTCCTGTTAAATATTATAAAATCCTTGTAAAAAAAAAATTTTATGCTTTTAATGGAATTATTTCCTTCTTATACGTATTAGATTACACGGAGAAACTTATTTTACGGCAAATAAGACCATTTAACGAACAAGTCACGCAATACCTTACATACCTTAATATGCTAAATCATTTGTACGTAAATCGCGAAGATGAGTCAAATCATCAACAGTAAGTGCAAAAGAAAAACGATATCCAGCACCAACTGATGTCGGCCGCAAATCTGGAAGTTCCATATATGGATGATCAAAAAATTCCATTGTAGCTTCCCCTTTCCAGATCGGAGCCACCACAACATCACGTGATTTAAGCTGAACGAGTTCGTGTACTGCCGGTTTCCCATGTTTGCCTGCAGCAAGCTCTGGAAAGTATCGTACATTAACGGCGCTTGCAAAATTAGGCGCAGGAAGAGAATCAGTTAATTCCCCTAGAGTGATTTGTGCTTCGATCAAACGACGGTCTTTAACGGATAAAGTAGCGCCAAACTTTCCACCTGCTCCTATAATAGGATTTGCTTTTGATGGCAAATCATAAGCACGCGTAATCCATGTTGATCCCATTTGTTTAGGCCACCCCTGCACAAGACCTCGCATTAAGGCAACATCTTGGTCAACCCATATAAACGGGCAGTAGGCTACGGGCATCCCCGCAAATTGAGCCGATAATAAAATAATCGTTTCACGATATTGACTACAAACAGGATCTAAAAAATCTTCTTTAGTCTCGCTAGAGTACTGCCATTCAATAAAATATGCAACGCAGCGGCTTGAAACTAAATCCAGACCATCAGGCAAAAATGTTGCGGCAACTACTTCATTTACCTCATACTCAACTGCAAGTGCATTACCCACGTAATGCCATGGCGGTTTCGGTGCAAGACTTGATGTTCCGCGTGGCGTTCTTGGAAGTGTATATCCTTTAAGCATTATGTCATTCTCCTCATTTCATATATTTATACTCTTTATGCTTGCTATCGTAATAAGCCCAAATTTCCTGTTAGTTTATTTACTTTTTTCTTCGGACCATACAAGCAAATACCTAAATAATAAAGATCCGAACTTTGCAAACTGGAAAGTAGTCTGATATAGTCTTGATAATCCAAACATTTTTGAGCAACCTCGCTGAAATCTATAACCGTTATTTCAGAATAAGTACTGCCAAACATCAAATCCCGCATATCTTTAATCTGTTCTCTACTACCACTTAAAATAGGAATTGTTTGAGCAGTAATTCCTATATGTACATTGCCATTAGCATCTTCTATATCGCATCCTACAATGTCCTGTTGAAATATGTTACTCAGACTGATTCCCAGCACTGCAGCCGTATTGGCTACTAGTCCAAGCGGAAGTTCTTTATTGATAACCATGACAATCTTCATTATATATTCGCCCTCCCTTGTTTTATTCATTTTAGCAAAGCAAATCAGCTATGTATTGTAAAAAATTGACGACACTAAACTAGTGTCGTCAATTGCTATTAGGCCTTAAGAAGCCACTCACCGCGTTGGTCAATACTAAATTACATAAATTTTTGATACTTATCAGGCGTTATTCCAGTATAGCCCTTAAATACTTTAATAAAATGACTTTGATCATAAAATCCAGCTTCATTAGCTACTTCTGCCATCTGTCGATGTTTACACAACTCTTTTTTAGCATAATTTACTCTTAGCAATGTCTGATAGGTATGAGGCGGTACCTTAAACGTTTCTTTAAATGATCGGATAATATGGAACTTGTTTAACCCTGAAGCTTGTTCTAACTGATCCAATGTAACTTTTTCTAAGAAATAGCTATGTAAATATTCCCTAATCATTTTTAACTTAGGATGCTCTTTCTTGTATTTGATGTCACCTATTCTTTTTTCACCACTCAAAGATTGTTCGAATACAGCTAATATACTTGCTTCCTTCTTTAATGGACTCACATTACTTTTTAGACTTTTCATCATGTTGTTTATCGTCTGAAAAGTTTTATATACCGAAACATCTTTAATTATTGGATTATTCAACGCAAAGCTACCCTTACTTTTCATAAAGCCTTGCACCCAATCCTGATTTATAAAAAGCATTTTATATTTCCAAAGGTCCTGATTTACTGGATTACAGGCATGTATTAAATCAGGCGGAAGGAACACCATGGTTTTAGGATATATCTCATCAACCTTCCCTTCGTACCAAAAATAACTTCTCCCTTGATCGACAATACCAATCGAATATTCCTCGTGAGCATGTTTTTTATAGGACATCTCACTTGTATTACAAATTTTCAGCTCAAAAAAGGGCAAATTTTTATCACGATAAAATTGTATTCCACTCATACTATTTCCCCTCCCCTTACTGCATAATTTATCAAGTATAAGAATTAAATATCTTTGCCTCATTGTACTATCTTTGCACTTAAAAAGTAAAGAAACAGCTATTTAAAAAAATCAAGAAATGTCTACCACATTGTTGAATTCTATTTATAACTACAGTGTATGTTTATGTATTTTGTGGACATAGAAGAACCTCCTGTTATAGTTGTTCTATAACAGGAGGTTCTTTTTTCCCAATGACCTATGGCGTTTAGTAAGGATGATGTCTATTTTAGCTATTAGCAATGGTAATTTTTTCATATCATGTTAAATTATATCTTTAAAACGCAGAACAAGTTCAGCAATGATAGTAGCAAATGTTAATTTTGTCCTTTTTTATTCCAAGATGCTCCACCATTCCCTGTCTCGTTCGTTAGCGCGACTGGATCGAGCTCGAAATTTGAAAAATCAAAGCATTTTTACCAAATTTTCCTCCTATTTCCAGTCCATTTATCCTCAAAATATCGCCTTTTCCCTAACACCTGGGACAATGATAAACTTGACTTTTAAAGCTTAATGCATGATCCATGACCAGTGGCTACAAACGCAGGGTTTAATTGAGATAAAGTTTGCTGCAGCTTTGCCCTTCGCTCGGGGTCTGATACCTGTTCTTGAGTTATTCCGTTTACTTCTGACTGCCAATTCCCCTCTATTACTGTGCCAGCGGTTTTTCCAAAGCGAAACACTAAGTCACTGCTAAAGAATATTCTTCGTTTGGTTTCTACAAGCAATAAACCTTCCCACAGATGCATCTCAGATGGGTAACTAATGAATTCAAGTTCATAGCCGCCTGTCGTCAGTTTCTCTCCTGTTTTTTTACTTATAACATCATCTGTAATTCCAAAGCCACTCAACTGTCGTGCAGTAATTTCAGAACAAATGGGCTTAGCCTCGGGAAAATTCTTCAATAACAGTGACAGGCCTCCGCATTCGTCCGATTCAAAATGTGAAATAAATATATATTTCAACTGCCTTCCATCGAGAACACTTTTCAGTTGTGGTATCAAGTTCTCCGCCTGCTTAATGCTTCCAGTATGAACCAATAGAGGTTCATCAGTTAATAATAGATACTGGTGAAATGTAAGATCAATAGGTGGAACATAAGAACTGAATTGATGTAAATCCTCATAAATATTTGACATTTGATCACCCCTTATACGTATAGAATTTGCATTAGAATTTATTTTATTTGGTACAAGTAATAAATATTTCGCATAAATCACTTGTGGCAATTTGTGATCTATTTTTCTGTATTCCGCCAAGTCAACTAATCCGCTTTTACTTACGCGCTAAACCATACCATTTCCAAATGGTATCTTCTCCACCTCCAACTCCGATCTATAAATTCTCATATACTCTTTTCAACAATAAAGCATCATTTTCAACTCTGGGTCCTTCGCATATGACGCAGCCTTTCACATCAAAATCCTTTAATGCTTTCAAACAGGCGTTAAAGTTAAAGTCGCTTTCCTCTAGTGGAAGGTGATTTTGCTCGCCTTTCTTGCTATACTTGACTCCACCCATATGAATATGAAGATCATCTAAAGCAACTTGACCTAATTCGTCTATTATATATTGCAGTATTTTCGCAAAGTCGTCATAATCTTTTAAGCTGCCGTTATTTCTTGCATGTATATGAGCAAAATCAACACATAGTTTACATGAACTGATTTCTTTACACAGAGACACCAATTCTTGAAGTGTTCCAAATTGAGTTCCCTTCCCGGTAGTCTCCAATCTATAATCAATTCCATTGTATGGCATCCTAGACAAGTTTTTTCTTATAGTATCATACGTCGTCTCTTTCGAATCTTTCAAATAATAACCAGGGTGAAAAATAAGACTTCGACCTTGGACTTTAGCTAGACCCTCTACCGCATCTAAGATTCTTCGAATCGATTCTTCTTGTTTCTCCAACTCATCAGCGTTTAGATTTATATAATGTGATCCATGGGCCGATAAATAAAAGTCATTTGCTAGTTTGTTTTTCAATATTGCATCTTTGTTCTTATCCGATACGTTGACAGACCTAACAAACAAAAGTTCCATAGCATCAAGCCCGAGTTCCTTCAGATAGTTTATTCCTGAAGCGTAGTTGAACTTCTGTCCATTACCAATGGGAAGCCCGGATATCCCAAATAGAAGTCGATTAATGGCACTCATCCTTTCTTTAAGGGCTGCAACACAAGTTCAAATTGATTTAATCTTATCCTTACTCAAGAAGCAACTTAATAACAGCGTACCAATCAGAGCAAGTACTAATTATAAAGATTTAGTACTTGAAGTTTTATTGCAACTTGAAATGTAACGTTACAAATATCATAATAAAGATTATTCAAACTTATCGCAAGTAGGCACTATAAAGTCATATACTTACCTTTCTGTAAGTAATGAGTATCTAAGGAGTGACACGATTGAAGTAACAGTTAATCTCTTAGGAGATAAGTGGAAGGCACTAATCATGAGAATTTTATTGTTAAAAGGTACCCAGAGATTTGGCGAACTCGGTCGAGGAATTAATGGCACAGCACTTGTTTAAATATTATTTACAATCTTTCAGTCAATCCCTATCAAATCCAACAGATGTATTCCTTTCACACCACCCAACTTTACCCCTTGAACACACGCTGTACAATAGCAGATTACCTTGTCAGTGGTAAATTGTGCGCAGTATTCTTTCATAAGTTTTTCTTGCTCATCTTTTGAGTGTGGAATAAACTTATCTTTTGCTTTTTCAATAAAACGATTCGGAGCAAATTCTCCATTTTGCGGCGGTAATACTTCCAATAAAGAAGTGCCGCAAAAATCTGTTTTTTTAAAGTTGTTCTCGATTTCTACTATCTCGATATTCATGCGTTTCAATATTTTACGAATTGCATCCTGCTGAGTTCGGTTATCATATACTCTCCAACAATCTTGTACTGTCATCTTTTCGCCATGATAATCTGTCCACGGAAATTCGTTATCTTCCGCTAAAAGTTCCCATACACTAATTGCTTTTGCTTGTAGCGCATCTTCTTGAATAAAGGCTGCACAAGTATTGCATATGTATACTGCTGTATCCTGCTCCGTTAACTTTTTATGATTTGGGCGACAGCACCCCGTAATATTGACTTCGTACTTTTTGCTCAAATACTGTTGAATTTTTTTGCTACTCTCAGATGAATAAGCTGTAAACTTACAGCTTGGAAAATAAATATATGACATTTTGTTCCTCCTTACAAGATACTCTAAAAGGATAATACTATATTGCAAGATTTTTTACTATCTCCTAGACTTAAATTAGATTGAGAATAAATTGCATTTTAAGAAATTTATTCTCAATTATATATTTTTTAAAGAAATTCGTGATTTGAATGGTGGAGACGATCCATGGCCTAGCACTAGCAAACCCACCTTTTTCCCTATGAAAGAATGAATACCCGCTATTCGCCGTTATATGTAATAGTAAGTCCGTTCCTTTTTTGATAACTCTATGCCAAAAAGGACTGTCCCCAACTAAACTGGACCAACAAAAACGGACATTGCAAAAGAACCCTCAATCATAGGATAATAAAACTACGATTGGGGGTTCTTTGGCAATGTCCGAGGAAAAAAGGAACCGAAATTTTGGATCAGCCATCATGATAGCGGTTGATTCCCTAAACCTTAGGCATTAACCACTTTTTAGAGTGGGGTTTTAATGAATTGTTAGCTTACGTTTCAGTATAAAGTTTGAAATCGATAGAGAGAATTTCTCAATTCAAAAATATTGTTTAGACTAGGTTCCTCGGTACGAGTAGCCCAAAAATTCTTGAATTCTGTAACTAATTCTATTGGCGGTTTTCCTGGCAGACACAGGTTTTCTGCAAACATGCCATTGTAAGTCTCGGATTTTTCACCGTGGGATAGGTCTTCAATCCAGGAAATGATATCAATCGTTGCATTGATATCCATAGCTGATTTTAGATAGAGATCCTTATATAGCTGGTTTAAATAATTATCTTCTACTGCATCAGTTTGTTCACTCATCCTAATCTCCTCCTTGGCTACTATTTTTGAGCTGGCCGTGGTTGACTTATTCCCCTTATTCCCCGTAGTATACAAGTCTCGGTCATTATCATAAGTCCTATTTATCGATTAAAATACAATATAGACTTAAATGAAATTCCCATTAATGGGAATTAGTCTACTATTCGGCATGAAAATTACAAATTCTTGAACATATAGTGGATCAACAAAATAACATCCCATAATCTCTGTCCACTTCATTTGGCCATTCCAATCATAGACCAAATAATTTGTCACAGATATCACCCCCCTCTTTTTTTTAAAATAGGTGAGGATAGGGACTAAGCCATTTTTAGTCAGCACGCTAATTTCAGTTTATTCCCTCCATGATGAAAACACAAACAAGTGATTGACAGGTATAACCGCAAATAAAACCCTGTCATCCCTTCACTCGTTAAATATGAAGCAACGCCTTAGAATTAAGACGCTTCAGAGGGAAATACTAGCAAATTCAGGAAACCGATAATAGGGCTATCGCATTAGCGATATAAATTTATCACTGGCGACAGTTCTGTTCTTTCTTTTACAAATTTCTAAATTCCGCATAATGTAATTAGAAATAAAAAGGGCCCACAAAAACAGAGGAATCTTTCCCTCAAAATTTTGTGTGCCCTTATACTGTTTTTATGCTATTTAAAACGGATGTAAATAAGATCTGCATCTGACTTCTTGTATTTTATTATACAGTCTATTCACAGGTTCCGGCGCAATCTAAACAATCAAGTCAATATGCCAATACTTCATGACCCTCATCTGTTACCAGCACCATAATCTCCCATTGCGCCGACGGCTTGCCGTCTTTGGTATAAGTAGTCCAACCATTTTGTTTATCTAATAATATTTCGTCTGTACCCATATTAACCATCGGCTCTATGGTAAATATCATGCCTGGCACCATCAACATTTCAGTTTTTTTCTTTGAAACAAAGCTTACCCATGGGTCTTCATGAAAATCCAAACCAATTCCATGCCCACCAATATTTTTTACAACAGAATATCCATTTTTTATAGCATGCTCATGCACTGCTTGCCCCATATCTCCAAGAAAACCCCAAGGTTTTACTTGTTTTAACCCATACTCGATGCATTCCTTAGCAACACGAACCAGTTTCTTCTTTCCTTCGCCTATATCTCCAATAGAGAACATTCTTGAAGAATCCGAGAAGTATCCCTTGTAAATCGTTGAAACATCCACATTGATAATATCCCCGTTACGTAATACCACATTTTCCGAGGGTATTCCATGACACACCTGTTCGTTAACAGAAGTGCATACACTTTTGGGAAATCCATTATATCCAAGCTGTGCCGGTATACCGCCTAATTCTATTGTTTTTTGATAAACAAGCTGATTTATATCCTCTGTTGTCAATCCTGCTCGAATATATTTTGCAATACAGTCTAAAACTACAATATTTATTTTTCCGCTTTCACGTATTCCTACTATTTGTTCCGGCATTTTAATAATATTTCTAGGCGGAACTGTATGCCCTTGCATTTTATAAAATTCGATTTTACCATCGAATTCTGCATGGCACTTTTTATATTTTATTTGACTACCACACCAACACAGATCATTTCTTCCCAATTTATTGAGCATCTTACTATCCCTCCATTGTTAAAGTATATTTTAGGGAGTGAAAGATTCATCCGGCACTGGGAGTATCTCAGGCTTCATATATAATTGAATCGTAGTTAACCGTTTTCGATATTGATAAGGAGTACATCCATATGCATCCACAAAAGCTCTCGTAAATGCTTCTTGAGATGAAAATCCATATTTTATTGCTATATCCAAAAACCTCATTTGCGTATTTTTAACTTCTATCGAAGCAAGACTTAATTTACGTTTTGATATATATTGTTTAAAAGTAATTCCAATATTTTCATGGAACTTAGTCGAACAATAGAATGGAGAATACCCAACATAATTGGACATTTCAGCAAGTGTTGGGTTAACAGTTATATTATCTTCAATCCACTTAATCATATTTTCTATCGTTTCTACTGACAATTATTATCCCTCCCTGCCTACATAAAATATTATATCATCCTCTATCATCAAAAACTTGATATAACTTGCAATATTAATCCTCATAACCTTTAATAAAATTAGTTCAATAGAATTTCTTCATAATCATCACCCTTACAAATCCCATAAGCATGATAAAATAAATCTATTATACATTGAATGTCAAATTGAACGGAGAATTTCATGGAACTAAAAGAAAAGATTATTTAACTATCCATTTTTTTCTGGTTAAAAATAAAATGAAATTCCGTCCCATCCGGACCGGTTTCCACTTCAATGGTCGCATCATGTCGCTGAGCAATTTGAAAACATACAGGCAAGCCTAACCCCGTGCCATGCTCCTTCGTCGTAAAAAATGGAGTCCACAAATTAGCTTTGACCTCAGGTGTCATTCCCTGGCCTTGATCTCTCACCGTCATTACAACCTGGTTTCCTATACGTGCGGTACTGATAGTCACCTGACCACCATCCGACATGGAGTCTAGTCCGTTTCCTACCAGATTCAGAATACATTGTCGCATCTCTTTTTCGTCCGCAAATATTTCAAGAGTGTCTTGTAGTTCTAGTTCAATATTGTTCCCCCGCCTAAAGGCATCGGCCTGCAATAAAGGAAAAACATTTAGGATTATCTTATTCAGATCGGTTAAGACCAGATCAACTTTCTTATCTTTAGCTAGCGACAAAAAATCGGTGATGATTGAATTTGCTCGGTCCAATTCGTCAATCATAATCGCAAAAGATTCTCGATATTCTACGAAAGCATCTTTTTGATTAAACCACTGCAAATACCCCCGCACCGTGGTCATGGGATTACGGACCTCGTGTCCGATGCTAGCTGCCATTTCTCCAATCAAATTGAGTCGATCAAAACGTGCCAACTCCGATTCTAACTGTTTCTTGTCAGTAATGTCTGTTATTATATGTAAATTGCACGGCCTATTATTTAACATGATGACTTCACTAGAAAGTAGCCCTGAACGCATTATATTATTATCACGATACTTAATTTCATAATTACTTATGCTACCGTGATTAAGCAACTCTTTTTCAACTGTTTTTCGTTCACTCGGGTCATCCCAAATATTTATGAGATCAACCGACTGACCAACAACTTCCTCTCGTGTGAGTCCAAAAGCTTTTAGAAAAGAATTATTAATATCGATGTAAGTATCATCCTGTAGCGATATGATCATCATAAGATGAGGATTTATATTGAATGCTTGCATAAAACGTTCTTGTGCTTGTTTTTGTTCTGTATTATCGCGAGAAATTCCCAAAACTGTTTTGACCTGACCTTTTTCATCTAATTCTGGGACCCAGATAATTCTAACATATTTAGTATTTGTTTTATCTTCTCCATACTCCATTTCCATGTCCAGTTTTTTACCTGTATTATAAACATAATTTATTGACGATTCCCATTCCTGCCAGACATTCTGCGGCAGGCCCCAGTCTCTTATATTCTTACCTACAAAGAAAGCCATTGGCCTCTCAATGCGTCTTTCTGATTCTGGATTCATATATAAAGACTCACAGTTTCTATTAAATCGAGTAATAGAGTCAGGACAGTTTTCTATTAACGTTTGATAGTCAGACATGCGTCTTTTTATTGCTTTTCCCTGCTCATTCAGCTTTATACCTGCCATCTGCAATTCATGCACTTTATCTTCCAAATTTTGATTCATTGCACGTTGCTTAGCCACCCGGTCAACTAGCAAACCAAAAATGACCAAGATAAATAAGCTGGTCAGTAAAGCTCCAAGAATGTATCCTTGCTTACGCTCTGAAAAATTGCCTAAGGCCATTTGGGTAGATACTCCTACCGTGACTATAAGGGGATAATCTTGCATGACGCGGTAACTGGCTAAACGAGCGCTCTTATCCAAGTAATTATTTCCTAATATTGTCCCATAGGGACTAGATACGGCGTATTTCCAAAGGTTACTCTCTCTTATATCCTGATTGAAACTTACTTCGCCGTTACTCTGACGGGCTCGAACGATTCCATCCTTGCCAATCAGTGAAATCGTACTGTCCGAGCCAAGGTCGATCATGTTGTAATAATCACCAAAATACTTTATTCGTAGCCCTAGGACAACAACGCCTCCAAAAGATCCATCCGGCTTGTTGATGCGACGACTCACGGGAATTGTATATCCCCCGAGATTCCTGCCAAACATCGGCTTGCCGATATATATTTCTTGGGTGTCAAGATCTTTGTGGACTTGGTAATATTCACGGTCCGCAACGTTCGACCCAATGCCTTTTTCAATGAAGGATATTACCGCGATTCCGTGTTCATTGATGACTGCAACTTGCTGATATCGTACTGGATCGGTTGCCGCATCCGCTACATATTCCGCAAGAAGAGGACTAGCGATCCCGTATCGTTCATAAGTCTTTTTGATACTGAGCAAATCTTTATCCGCTTCTACAACAATTCGACGTACGTATTCCTCGAAAGCTTTGGTTAAATTCATTGTATCTCGTGAAGCTTTTTCAATTGACCTAGTGTACTCATTATTGATCTGATACCAAACAAAAAACCAGAGGCCGCTAATTAGGCAGACCACAAGTAAAACAATAGGCCACCAATGAGATATAGGTGGCACCAGTGCAAATCTGCTATTCCCTGTTGACTGTTGCTCTGCAGATAAATCTGCTGCAATGTTTTTTCTAAAAATTCCACGTAAGATTTCCATATCGTTTCCTCCAAATGACCTTCATTGGCCCGCAGCGCGACAACAAGATACTATTTCTCATCAAAATGACAGTCTGGTATATCACGAATATCCATATTCAATTTATGGCCTTTATGAAATGCGTCAGCTTGGAGCAGCGGAAACAGATAAGCGACGACTTTATTTAAATTGCCCGGTTTCATTTCTACAGTCTTTTCTTTGGCAAGGGACAGGAATTCCGTAATAATGGAAGAAAAAGCAGGATTAGCGAGACCGTCACGTTCATAGGAATTTTTTAAGTTTAGTAAATCCTCATCTGCCTCGATTTCAATGTTCTATCTTTATTCTGGCGAAAAAAATAGTATACATAAGTGTTCTCTATTCTCTTTATACATTGGAAATCCTTTCAATAATTGACAGCATCTACACAACATTTACCTGCAATAAGAATCAGCAATCGACAAACCGCCCTTCAGAATACAAAAAAGGAGGGCTCAATCTCACATTCTGCAAGGATCGATCCTATTTTTTTGAATGTTGCAGGGACATCTCGCTATAAAGACGATAACAATGCTTGAAAACGCGGTTCAACGCTACTTGAAGTGACCCAAAAATGTTAGACAATATAATGAAGCTGCAAAACTACTTGGCATAAGTCGTTCTACTCTTTGGCGCAAGCTCAAACGTTTAGGTCTGAAAAAGACTGTGTGACACCACCAATGAAAAATCGCTCAAACCGAAGGGGCTGTTGACAAAAGGGTAGCCGAGATCTTTCTCGACTACCCTTTTGTCAACAGCCCCCGAAGTCTGAGCGAACATATTGTGCGTCACGTTCCTAAGTGAAAAGCTTAGGCAATGGCAGTAATGCCAAGAGAACAATACCAAAATGATGCTATACTGATCTACTTTATTATCCATTTATTAATTAATTGAATAAGATTCTCTAGCTCAATTGGTTTTGAAATATAATCATCCATACCTGCAGTTAAACATTTTTCTTTGTCACCCTTTAATGCGTATGCAGTCATTGCTAAAATTGGCGTGCGGAAATCTCTATTTTTCTCTTTTTCCCTGATAATAGCCGTCGTAGAGTAACCATCCCAATAAGGCATGTTAATATCCATTAATATCATATCAAATCTTTGTTTTTCAAAGGCAGCAATCACGTCTTTACCATTCTCTACGGCAATAACCTGAAAACCATTCTTCTCTAAAATGATTTCCACCATATTCCTACTTACAACATCATCTTCAGCAAGTAACACTGTCTTATTTCGCGAATTTTCATACTGGACAAGTTCACGATGAGCACTCTTGTTCTCACTTTTTTTCATATTATTGCAAAGTCCAAATTCAGCTGTAAAAAAGAAACGACTTCCTACCCCTTCTTTACTTTCTACGCCAATTTCTCCATTCATGAGTTCAATTAGTTTTTGGGAAATCGCAAGTCCAAGTCCCGTTCCACCGAATTGTTTCGTATAAGAATCATCGATTTGACTGAATCTTTTAAATAACCTATCAAGATTATCATTCGCAATTCCAATTCCAGTATCTGTTACCACAAACTTTAATCTCACTTTATCATTATAGCTTTTCTCAAAGTCAATACCAATCACGATTTCGCCGTGGGATGTAAATTTAACTCCGTTACCTACTAAATTAGAAAGTACTTGACGTAATCGAACGGAATCACCAATGATACGATGTGGTATTTCCTTGCTAATGCTTAATTTAATACATAAGCCCTTTTGTTTGGCTGCAATATTAAATAACTCTACAACCTCACTCGTTGTTTCCCAGACATCAAACATCGCTTGTTCCAACTCAACTTTACCCGCTTCAATTTTTGAGTAGTCTAGAATGTCATTTAACACGCGTAGTAGCGCCATGGTTGATGATTTTACAACATTCAGGTATTCTCGTTGTTTTTCTTGCAAATCGGTCATTAATGTTATGTCTGTCATCCCAATAATTCCATTCATAGGTGTCCTGATCTCATGTGACATATTAGCAAGAAAATTGCTTTTTGCAACAGTAGCCCGTTCAGCCTCTTCTTTAGCTTTTAGTAGAGATTGCTCCGCCAACTGCCTCTCCATAACTTCCTCTTCTAGTGCCGCATTCATATCCGTCAGTTCGCAATTCAAGTTGCTAAGTGTCTCTTGGGACGCATGCCGTTCCATGATCTCCTCTTCTAAGGTTGCATTGAGTTCTTCCTGCTGGCATAAGCTGATGGACAGCTCGGAGTTAAGATGGAGTATTTCCTTTTCCGCTTTCCGGCGTCTGCGTCGATTAACGAGGAGCTGAAGAATGAAGATACCCTGTAATACAATCAGCACAATACCACCGATGATCTGCCATCGGTGAGTTTCCCAAATACCCGCCAACCTGTATTCAATCCTGCTATTAACTGGCAGGCTCGCTTCGTCAATCCCCCACCGCTTTACTTCTCGCCAGTCAAAGATGTAATTTGTTGCCTGAAAATGCTCCACTTTAGGATGGATAGTAAGATTCCCGCCTAGAATATCAATTCCCGTTTCGGCCGTTTTTTTTCCCAACTCTTTCGAGCTTGACATATAACCTCCTACCGTTCCGCGGCCCATATAGGTCGAAAGAGCCCCATAAACAGGAACACGGGCCGCCTGGCACACCTGCTGGATGACTTCGGCTGGTATAAACGTTTTTCCATCAACATCTTGGAAAAACGTGATGAAAAAAACTACTGAATCCTTATCGATATTTCTGATACTCTCTAGCATCTGAGCATATGGCAACTTATTTAAATAGATAAACTCAATCCGATTAGAGAAAGGTTTTGACGCTTCAACGAACAATTCAGTTTCATACCGATCGACGAAAAAATCACCTGTCACAACATAGATTTTCTTACTATTCGTTCTTGTCTGCAGGATGGTATCAATTGCCTTTCCCATGTCATAGGTACCCACCATTGCAAAATAATTCTCAGGTAAATCGCCTACTGTCCCTCCTTCGGAAGCATCCATGGCTAATACTGCGGGAACACTGGGGAAGACCTGATTTTTGTGGTTCAGTAAAAATTTGATCGCTGGATTGCTGTGGGCCAATATCAAATCCGGCTGGTTACCCTGGTATTTTTCCTTCAACCACTTTGCTAGCTCATCGGTATATTGTATCTTGGTAGCATACTTGGCCATTTCCATATATTCATACGAATACTCAATTTTGTAGCCTGCATGCTCCACCATTGCTTCTTCTAATCCTTGCATAAACAAATCTTGTGTTGGATAGTTTTGACCCTGGGAATACAAGATAAGCACCTTTTTTGTCGGCACTGGTTCCGCCGCATATGTGTACGAAAACCATGCCGTGGTCAGCAGCACTGCCGCAATAATCAGCCTCGCTATTCTCTTCGCCAAGCATCTTAGTAAATCCATAGTGCAACTCACCATCCCACGATTATATTAATACGACTAATTGATTGAAGGGCTTTTTATAATAGACAGCATCAAACATAACTTTCAGATAATTTTGCAAATTGAACATGCTGAATCATTCTTTAATGATATATTCTACGCCACTTCTATACAGCAACAAAAAGACTATTCTATTTTAATATTCCTTAAACTAATTCTGCCAGAACTAAATAATCCCTTCTTGTTTACTTAATTTGTCCAAATTACTTCGTTAATGTAAAATCTTATTCAAATTATTAGAAGCCACCTAAATTGGCATTACTATTTACCTTTCCGCATAATCAGAAAAACTTACAGCTAATCTTTTGAAATATACTACCTGTTCCCTTTTTTTACATCAATAGAACTACTCCCTTAGTCTCGCTTAAGGACAAAAATTCCTAAAATACCTGATAAAGTACCACGCTTTGATAAAATAGTGATATTTATGAAGGAATCTTTCTTATAATAGCCAATTTAAGGTATATATTCTAAAATCACCAATACTAAGGAGGACTTTCTTTGCACGGTGCTGGGTTCAAAACCGATTTATTTTACGCCGAACTACCACAAAGCTTGATAACGGGCTTTGTTGACAGCTTACATCCCTCCAAACAAGAATATATACCTCAACTACTAGTAAATGATAAGAAAAATGGAAAAACCATTTTGACAACCATAGATAAAGAATTAAGAAGCTGTGATGAGTTTTGGTTTTCCGTTGCCTTTGTAACCAAAAGTGGTGTTGCTGTATTCATCAACTTATTAAAAGAATTACAAACTAAAAACATAAAAGGTAAAATATTAGTCTCACAATATCAAAATTTCACTCAGCCAGAAGCCCTCAGAGCTTTATTGAAATTTGAAAATATTGAATTACGAATAGTAACAAAAGAAAACTTTCACGCCAAAGGTTATTTATTTAAAAAAGGCCCAGGTTATGATCTCATAATTGGAAGTAGTAATCTTACCGCCAATGCTTTATGTATCAATAAAGAATGGAATCTCCTGGTATCATCTACGAATAAAGGAACATTAATTAATAACACACTAAAGGAGTTTCATCACGAATTCCAACAAGCCTATCCAGTGACACCTTTTTTTATAGCGCAGTATGAAAAAGTCTATACAGCACAACTTAGTTATGCCTATAAAAAAAGCCAATTCGAAGATGCTCTTGCAATATTAGAACCTAATAAAATGCAAGTCGAAGCATTAAAAAATTTAAAAAGATTGCGTTTTGAAGGCAAAAATAAAGCTTTATTAATTTCTGCTACTGGTACGGGTAAGACCTATTTATCTGCTTTTGATGTACAAAAAGTAAATCCACAAAAATTTTTGTTTATTGTTCACCGAGAGACCATAGCAAAAGCAGCCCTAAAAAGCTACCGCAGAGTATTTGGAAACAATAAAACGATGGGCCTTTATACTGGAAATACAAAAGAAATGAATGCTGATTTTCTATTTTGCACTATACAAACCCTATCTCTTGATTATAATCTTCACCAGTTTAATGAACATCATTTTGATTATATTGTCATTGATGAAACACATCGTGCTGGAGCGGCTACCTATCAAAAAATATTAAATTATTTTAAACCTACTTTTTTATTAGGCATGACTGCTACACCGGAGCGTATGGATGACTTTGATATTTTTAAAGAATTTGACTATAATATTGCCTATGAAATTCGCTTGCATAGAGCGTTAGAAGAACAAATGCTGTGCAACTTTCACTATTTTGGCGTAACAGACATAACAGTTGACGGAAAATTATTAGATGACCAAACCTCATTTCAATCATTGGTGTCTTATGAACGGATAGATAATATCATTGAAAAGGCTAGATTCTACGGTTGCGATAACGGTCAAGTTCGCGGGCTAGTTTTTTGTAGTTCTGTCGAAGAAAGCAATGCACTCGCTACAGCCTTTACTCATAGAGGCTATAAAGCTGTCTCTCTTTGCAGTAAAAGCAGCGAAACCGAACGAGCAGATGCTTTTGCCCGTTTAGAAAGCAATCATATAGAGAGTAAATTAGATTATATTTTTTCCGTTAATATTTTAAACGAAGGTATCGATATGCCTAAAGTGAATCAAATCATCATGCTGAGACCAACCCAATCAGCAATTGTTTTTGTTCAGCAACTAGGGCGAGGCCTACGTAAAGCAGATTATAAAGAATATGTAACTGTCATTGATTTTATTGGCAATTATAACAATAACTATCTTATTCCCGTCGCATTATATGGTAATCATTCTTATAATAAAGATACCTTGCGAAAACTTTTAGTAAGCGGTAGTCACTTAATTCCTGGTGCTTCGACAATAAACTTTGACGAAATTGCCCAAGAGAGAATTTTTAAAGCCATTGACAGCGCAAACATGCAATTAAAGAAAGATCTAGTCAGAGATTATGATTTACTAAAATGTAAGCTTGGAAAAATTCCCATGATGATGGATTTTTTGACCCATGGCTCACGCGATCCACAGCTTTATTCTAATTATGCTAAGTCTTACTTTAATTTTGTAGCGGATCAAGAAACTAGCTTGCAAAATTGCCTCTCTATAAAAGCAATCAAATTACTAGAGCTATTGTCAAACGACATCGCCAATACCAAACGAGTAGAAGAAATCCTTATCCTGCGTGAATTGATAAAGCATACCCAATTGACCAAAGTCGCTTGCACAACTATGGTGCGCGAAAAATATGACACTCATGTTTCAGAAGAGACCATACAGTCCTGTATCCGTAATATCAACTTTGAATTTATTACTCAAACGGAAAATAAGAAACTGATTAGTGTAAAAGAGAAATATAACTTGGACATACTTTCTTATGAAAATGATACCTTTTCCTTATCAAAGGATGTCAAAAACCTCTTAAAAAGCGAGATTTTTACCCATTTTTTAACGGATATGCTTCAATATGCAGAAACCATGTATGACAGTTTTTTTAACCGAGAGCAATATATACAAGGTTTTATATTATACCAAAAGTATTCTCGCAAAGACGTATTCAGAATCTTAAACTGGAAACAAAATCCTGTTGCTCAAAATGTCGGAGGCTATATTATAAGCAGTGATAAAACAAACTGTCCTATTTTTGTTAACTATCACAAAGATGATACTATATCAGAAACGACAAAATACCATGACGGCTTCATTGATCGATATGAGTTTGAATGGATGTCAAAATCTAAGCGAACCTTAAATAGCCCTGATGTTATGGCGATTCGTAATTATAAAGAGGGGCTAAGACTACCATTATTTATTAAAAAGAGTAATGGGGAAAGTAATGATTTTTATTATATGGGAGATGTAACCCCTATTGACGAAAGTTTTGAACAAACTGCACTGCCTGATGGCAATGGCAAAACCGTTTCTGTCGTTAAAATTAGATTACGAATGAATCAGCCTGTAGAAGATTCCATCTATGAATATCTAACCACTCGCAACCTGTAGTCCATACTGGAACCAAAATCCATATAAAAAGAAAAGTATAGTCATCTCATTGAGAGAAAACTATACTTTTTCGTTTATAAGCTGTTCTACTGCAGGTATATCAGCAGGTGCCCATTGTAATGATCTTAAATTTTCTTTGCTAAGCCAAATTAATTTTGCATGTTCTGTTGCTATAGGGGTACCAGCAATAAGCTTGCACTTTATAGTAATCAGGTTTACCTTTATATTTTCATATTCATGGGTATGATCATGAAATACCTCATTAGCTTGAATTGTACATTTCAATTCTTCATCGATCTCACGTACGATGGCAGTTGCTAACTCTTCATTCTCTTCTACTTTCCCCCCTGGAAACTCCCATAAATTAGGCAGCAACATCTGGGAAGATCGAAGTGCACAGAGAATTTCATTATTTTCATTTTCAATGATTGCACCCACTACTTTTATTAACTTCTTCATAAAAACCACCTCTAAGCTAGCATAGCACATTCCAAATTAGATGTCACGGGGACGGGACTTTTTGAGCACTTGAAAAGCGATAATTTCATCCCCATGACATATTATATCAATATAACCTTCATCGTTTTCATAGCAATAGAGAAATAACCAACAATTTTTAATTTTCCTGTTTCCTGAAGTTATTCTTCATCAAAATATATGTAAGTACGGCATTTATCTCTTTTTTCATATTCAACAGCCTTACTTCTAATAAAATCAGTCATGTCATCATCTTGGCTATTTGGGCTGAAGACGATCCACCGCCCCCTGTCATTCCCTCATCTTTGGATTTAGCCGATAAATATAGTATATCATTCTTTATAGAAACAAGGAAACTGTAAGGAAGAAAGACGGAATATTACCCTCAACTATAAACCATTTGAGTTTTCTTTGTTTCTTTGTTATAATTATTTCAAGGATATTTCGTTCTTTATTTGCATATATTACAAAGGAGATGCTTATTATGCTCGCTAAAATTATGGAGCGTGGTCATATGGATAGAAAAATTATTAGTGTTTCTCAAAAACGTCAAATTACTATCCCACTTAAGTTTTTTAAGCAACTTGGTCTTGAAACAGAAGTCGAATGCTTTGTTAAGGATAATACCATCGTTATTCGCCCATTTCATAATACTTATGATGATTTCTCTGTCGAAATTCTAAAAGATCTTGTCGCCAAGGGAGTCTCTGGCGATGAGCTTGTACGTCAGTTTGAGGCCGAGACCAAGAACATACGAACTGCCATCGGTAACATGACTGCAGAAGCTGAGCGTATTGCTGCTGGTGAAAGTCCAGCCGCCACTTTTGATGATGTATTTGGCGAGGATCAATAAAAATGTATGAAATCTTATTCAGCCCCGCTAGTGAACGTTATTTAAAAAAACTTAAAAATAAGCAATTACGCTTAAAATTCAAGGATGCTATCCTCTCTATACAGATTGATCCATATATTGGTCAGGCCAAACGTGGTGACCTCTCTGGTATTTATGGCTATGATATTTACTACAATAAAACCAATTATGAAATTGCCTATTCCATTTTCGAGATTGACGGTAAAAAAGTCGTGGTTTTACTTGCTGGTACTCGCGAGAATTTTTATGAAGAATTGAAACGACTAATAAAATAAAGACTGTCAACGTCATGAACCTGCTTTTGTGGTTATTACCACAAAGGCAGGTTTTTAATTATTGTTCCTAGTACATTATCAGCATTAAAGAAACGACAGAATACTAATCCATCAGCCCGCCCAACATATATCTTACAAGGGACGGGGTTGCTGACACACAAGAATGTCAATATCCCCGTCCCCTTGTAAGATATATACGGTTATTCGTAAAGTAGGCACCTTTTTATTATATAGTAACCTTTTAGTAACTATTTAACAATTCCTCTATTGGTGTACTATGACACCAATTACAGAAAACACATTTCGGAGCTTTTAAGCATATAGTATTGCTCAATTAGGAAAATAAAAATCGCCCGATATACGGACGATTTTTCTAATATTCACTTATGAGCAAAAAATACACATCAAAGTTCGGTATCGAGTTTGTCCATGAATGATGTGAATTCCTCCGTGATGTTGATGCCGAGGCGGTCAGATAGTACCAGTAACCACCATTGACACTCCGCAATCTTACTCCCAAGTTCGGCATGAACATCTCCTCCGTGTACCCATCGGCCTTCAGAAGCCATGACAAGACGGGCGAGGATGCCAACATCGGAAACGAAAGCGAGCATGTCTTCTTCGGTAGTCCATATAGTCTTGTGATTCTTTACTTCGAGTTGTTGGTAAAGTCTACGCACACGCATAGCACGTTTGGTGGCTGTGTTGAAATCAGCATCAGTAGATTGTGGCAGTTTTGGATTCATGTTATCCATCCTTTATATCAAATTTATGCCAAGAACATATGTACGTCTATTATATTATACTATTATGCCTATGAAAATAGGGATCAATACATCATGCGAACACAGCCTAATGAAAAGAGTATGTCATTGCTTCATTTTTTGCACCAGAATCTCGATATAAGCTGGCCAAGAAGAAGTAAGGTTCTACTCGACTTTCGGGGTAGACATGGGACGATGGATCGTCTTGATTATTTTAGCTGAAGACGCTCCACCGTCCCATGTCATTTTCTACAGCGCAGTTCGCGATCTCCCCTAACTGCTTTTTTTCACATATTGCTTATTTTCAATATACAAAAATACAGGGCAATGAGTTTACCTTCATTGCCCTGCAAGGTGAAGCCTGTAGCATTGCTGCTAAATATTAAACTTTAAAAAATTCCACTGCATCCTGTAGCTCTTTTGCTGTGCCAGCCAATGACTGGCTAGCGGCAAGAATTTCTTGGATTGATGCCGAATGTTCTTCCGTAGCCGCAGAAACCGTTTGCGTCTTTCCTGCCGCTCGCCTACCGACTTGATCGATATTTTTAACCGCAGTTGAAATTTGCTCACTGGTTGCTGACATTTCTTCGATAGCAGTTGAAATTTCCATACTCTGAGATGAAACATTATTTACCAAAGAAGTAATTTCTTTAAAATTATCACCCGCACTTGCTACCACTTGCGCACCTAATTTCACTTCCTGGCTTCCCTTATTCATTGCTGCCACTGCTTTGCTCGTTTCAGACTGTACATCGCTGATCATTTCCCCGATCTGCGCGGCAGCCTCCTTCGATTGTTCTGCCAATTTACGAACTTCTTCAGCTACGACGGCAAATCCTCTGCCATTTTCACCAGCCCGTGCTGCTTCAATCGCTGCATTTAGTGCTAGCAGATTAGTCTGGCTGGCAATACCAGAAATAGTATCAATAATTTGTCCAATTTCTTGGGAGCGATCTCCTAGTTTTTTAACAGCTTGTGCCGATGATTCCACAGTCTCTTGGATACTGTTCATCTGCACTGTTACAGACTCTGCCGATTTGGCACCTGTTATCGCAGCATCAACAGTCTTAGAAACAGCTGCCGATACGGTACTTGAATTATCAGCAATATGCGTAATGGCCGCAACCATATGCTGTACACTACCTACCGTTTCATCAATAACCAACGACTGACTTTGTGCTCCTTGTGCCACCTCTTCAATGGCCATTGTCACCTGCTCAGTAACCTTAGCTGCCTCTTCAGCGCTGACATTCAGTTCCTCAGAGGACAGCGCCAATTGCTTTGAGGCATCTGAAATATTCTTCACCAACTTATGTAAACGATTAGCCATGTCATCAAATTCTTGGGTCAATTGCCCCACTTCATCTTTATAATAAAATTCATGTATTTTTCTATTTTTTAAATCACCAGCTGCCAAACGATGAACCTCAGTAAGTAACTCTGACAGCGGCGTCACAATCAGTCTTGAGATCATCCATCCTAGCGCACTGGCCAGAATCACTGCAATGGCCGTTACACCCATACTAATCCGATCATTATATAGAGCAATCTCGTCACTTTTCCGTTTTTCTTGCTCGGCAATTTTCTTATTGTATTCCGCCAACTCATCCAATAATTTATTGATAGTCTCTAAATGATTAGCTGCATTTTGGTAAAAATAAGCATGCCCCTCTAGTTGCTTGCCTGACATCGCTAAATTTAATGACTTTTGCCATTCATCGCGATATATTTTAGTCTCGATCATAATTTTTTCTAATGTTTGCTGCTCAAATGAGTCTAAATGAGTTTTCTGATATTTTTCTAATAAATCAATATAAACCTTTTTATGCTCCTCAATCTTCTTTAGATTTTTTTGTTGTTCCGCTGGGTCCTGACTAAGAAAAATCGCTAACGTCAAGGCTTCATTACCCCGACTTTCTGCCCGACCAGCATTCAGCCACTGAATGGACTGTAAGCGATTATTATACATGTCATCCATTTTTTCAGCCAAAGTTCCCGCTGCATAATGACCAACATACCCAACCGCAAGAAGAAAAACAGCCATAAATAAAACGAGTATCATAATTTTTGAAGAAGTTCTTATATTACGTAATTGTACCATATGTGATTCCTCCATTCTAAAAATTATTGTCAATGTAAACTCCGCAATTTGAGCAATAGATTTTTGTCCGCTAAAATTTATTATAATACTCTTTGGGAATTAAGACAATGCTCTTATGGAAATCGATTCTCTTTTATTAATGATAATTAATTTCATTGCAAATATCTGGCTTTCCTAATCACTGAATATCTCTATCGAACATCACTTTAGTCTTTGCCCTAGTAGTTTGCTATCCATTAATTGAATAGTAAACCTCAAGACGCTTACTGCGAAGATTATCACTAGGCAAAAAATAAAGTAATGTTATATCAAGTTCAGAACGGACACATTGAATTTCTCCAACCTGTTCCTTTCTAATCATATGTATTGTTTCGATTCTCAAAATTTGGTAGACAAGGGACGGTGGAGCGTCTTGGCTATTTTAGCTGAAGATGATCCACCGTCCCCTGTCATTTCTTTTGCACCATAACCAATACAACCCGCTACCGTAATTATCTGGCTACTAACTCTTGAACTGCCACCAGAAATTTAACGGCATTACCAATTACCGATTCGTCTACATCAAAAGCTGCATTATGGTGGCCACCGCCCACGGGGGTACCAAATAAGGCAAACATCGCCTTACCGCCTTGGCTTTGCACCCGCCGCATCATCAGAGAAATGTCCTCCGAAGCGTTAAGACCAGCGGATGGTATTATCTCTTTCACCGAAGGCAATTGTCGAGCCAAATCGGTTCCCATGACGATAAGTTCTGGCGTATTCACGCCGCCGGGAGCCGCTGCCCCTAGTTCGATCTCCATTTCAAGACCATACATGGTAGCAGCACCTTTCAGTACTTCATTTGCCTTTTCGATCATGTACTGATTGATTTCCGTGCTGATGCCCCGGGTCTCAAGGCGAAAACGGGCCTGATCAGGAATAACGTTCCAGGCCGTACCGGCCTCCAAAGTACCCACGTTGATTCGAGAAGCCCCATCACCATGGCGAGCGATAGCGTAAAGATTTGTCACAGCGGAGCAAGCGCCCAACAGAGCATTCTTGCCTTCGTCAGGACATAGAGCGGCATGGGAAGGTCGGCCACGGTAAGTAACTTTAAAGCGAGACATCGCATAAAAGTCGGTGACGTTTAGCGCAATTTGTCCAATTTCCTGTAAGGTGATGCCCACATGTCCGGAAAACAGATAGTCGAGATCATCGACTATACCAGTCGGAACCATGGCGGCAGCTCCGGCAAGTCCCTCCTCGCTGGGCTGGAATATGAATTTCAACGTACCATTTAGATAACTACGGTTTTCAGAAAAATAACGGGCCAGAAGCAAACCGATAGAAGTATGTACATCGTGGCCACACATATGGGCATAGCCCCGTTGCTCAGACATAAACCCTTCTCGGGCAGGTCGATGATCCTTATCGTTGGCCTCGATTACCTCGTTACAATCAATGTCGAAACGAAATCCCACCGTAGGGCCTGGTTGGTTTCCCTTTAGTACAGCCACTACGCCAGTGAGTCCGTTTTTAGCAGGAGCAATAAACTCTTCCTTGATACCCGCTGCGAGCGCCCATTGATACTGTTCCTCCAGTTTCTCCGAGGAAGGCGGCATAAGAATGTTATCTGCATCCACCACATCTTTACCCAATGAAACCGTATAACCCCACTCGGTGAGCTTTTCGGCTATCAGCCCTGTGGCATAAAACTCTAACCAAGACGGTTGGGCATTCCGATGCAATTGCCGCCGCCAATTCACCGCTTCAGGGAATAGCCGATCAATTATTGCTGCTTGCTCCTCATAGTTGGCCAAGTTGTCACACTTCCTTCTTTAATAGAATTATCATCAAACCCATTGGTCTGCCCTACTGTTATTAAACTGATGATTACGGTAATGACCGTATTTACGCATAGAGCAAAGAAACCCGCATTAATACCCATAACTGGATCAAGTTTATTAAGTACAAGATACGCCACAATTGAGATACCGGTGACAATACCAGCTAACACCCCGGTCATATTTGCCCTTGGCCAGTAGAGGCCAAACACCATACCAGGAAAGAACTGCGTGATGCCCGCGTATCCTAATAATAAGAGCGACACCAGCGTACTGGAACTAAAGATGGCAAAATAGAGAGAAATTAAAGTAATAACAATTACCATTTTTTTTGCTAAACTGGCTACCTGATCATCACTCATGTCAGGTTTAATCATTGGTCGGTAAAAGTTCTTAGCAAAGAGAGTAGCGGATGCCAAAATCAAGATAGCGGCAGGTACCATCGCCGTAAGAGCACCGGCTGCGCCAATCAGACCGAGCATCCAGGCTGGATAAGATTTCTGGACGATGGTAAGAAGTGCTAGATCACCGTTTTGCAAACCGGGGATTACCAAAATCGCCGTAAAGCCGACAAAGAAAATCAGGGGCATGGTAATGGTATAAATCGGCATAATCACCGCGTTACGTCGTAAAGTATCAGCACTTTTCGCCGTGAAGGAGGCACCTACGATGTGCGGCCACATATAAAAACCCAGTGAAGTAAGGAGAACTGTAGAAATATACCAGGAATGCCCCATCACCTTGGTAGATCCCGGCATAATGAGATGTTCTGGTTTGGCCTGGACCACAGCGGTGAACATTTCACCCAAACCGCCGAAATACATATATGGTAGGCCAATGCCAAGGAACACCGCGGCAAATAACATTAAGATGTCTTTAATAACGCTGATCGATGCAACGGCGCGGATGCCGCTAGTGTAAACGAATCCAGCCACCAGGGCAAAAGAGATAAGCATGGCTATCGTACGGCTAATACCACCAAAACTAGCAACTTCCATAATAATTCCCAGACCAGTAAGTTGAAGCTGCAGATAAGGGATGATGAAAATTACTCCGATTAGAGAGACAATGGCGGCTAAACGCTTGCTGCCATAACGTTTCTCAAAAAAGTCGGACTGGGTCTGCATGCCATATTTTCTTCCGACTTCCCAAAGTTGCGGCAAAATATAAAATGAGACTACGTAGGCCAGAACCATATAGCCAATTATATATAACGTCGGTCCTCCTCGCGAATAAGCCCAGCCACTGGCACCTAAAAAGGCAAAAGTCGTATAGATCTCTCCAGCCATCAACAGCCACATCAGAATAACGCCGAAATTACGGTTTCCTACCGTCCATTGCTCCAAACTCATCTTTTGCTTGGAGCCGGAGTAAAAGCCGAAAAATGAACTGACTAGAACAATTGAAAATATGACAGTGAGTGCAATTGCGCTATTACTCATGCTTCATTCCCTCCTGTGCCTTATTCTCTGCCAACTTTGCCATCTCAAGCTTGTACGCCCCCCACATGATCAATGGGGTCAGGAGCACCCATCCTATCAGCCAAAACATGTTGAATGGCATACCGAAAACGAATGGATAAATTTGATCCCACAGCGAAACTGAAAAACACATTCCAATAAATGGAACCAGTCCGCATAGAATCGCTCCTCGTGACGGTTTGTGCATAAATTCCCCTCCTTTTTTCTGTGTGCTTTTTTGTGCACGGTCTAGATGTTGTTACTTTTTTTACAATAAGATATTAGTAATACTTTATTTATTAGATAGATAATAAATACCTTTAATTTTTACATAATTTGTAAAAATATTTATCATTAGCAATCATAATTTTAGTACCTCTTAAAATCAACGTAAAAAAGATGTCCAGAATTTATTTTAATGGAAATATTCCGATTCTGAGATTTAATATTATGCATTCAGTCTAGCAGTTGGTCCCAGCTTAATTCACTAGAGCGAGTCTTTTCCCCATACCTTTACACGAAACCTCTTTCTTCCGCGACACCCCTACATGAAAAAAACGCGCAGACCGAAGTCTACGCGAACATAGTTATGCACCTATAGAACCACCAATAAAGCCACGAACCCAGTGAAATCAGGCTATTTCTTTGCAATCAGCGCGACACACTCCACATGTGTTGTGGTAGTTTTATGATACTGATACGCAGAATAGGCGTTTTACGTAGAGGTTTTCGACAGCCCTAAATAGGGGGGTGTCGGTTTTGATTATGGGACTGAACTTTTTCGCAATAATTACTGATAAAATTTTCACACCAGAACCACAGTGAGGACGATACCTGATGCTGCCTTTATGCGATATTTCGTGCAAATTGGCTATTATAAATATCCGCGTAGGTTCCGTTCTTACTCAGTAGTTCCTTGTGATTCCCACTTTCCACAATGTCACCTTTATCCATGACTAAAATACGGTCAGCATCGTAAATAGTTGACAACCGGTGAGCAACCACAAAACTCGTGCGTCCTTCGAGCAGCCGCTTCATTGCATTCTGGATAACCAATTCTGTGCGGCTATCCACATTGGACGTAGCTTCATCTAAAATCAATATTTCCGGATTGCTGACAAAGGCCCTCGCTATCGTGATAAGCTGACGTTGCCCCTGCGAAATATTGCTAGCCTCTTCATTCAAAACGGTGTTGTAACCATCAGGCAACTTTTGAATAAAATCATCGGCGTAGGCTGCTTTCGCTGCAACGTATATTTGTTCTTTGGTTGCATTCTCATTCCCATACTTAATGTTATCGTAGAGCGTGCCAGAAAAGAGCCATGTATCCTGCAATACCATACCAATTCTTTGCCGCACCATCTGCCTTGCTGTATTGCGAATATCCACACCATCAATGCGAATGCATCCACCCTGAATTTCATAGAAGCGCTCCAACAGGTTGATCAGTGTAGTCTTTCCTGCACCTGTGTGTCCGACGATCGCTACCATCTGCCCTTCTTGAACATCCATGCAGAAATCTTTCATCAGCAGTTCATCCGTATAACCAAACTTTACATGATCAAAAACGATCTTTGCGGTTTCGTGACAGTTGTTCGGAAACTCCTCCTTATACTCAATCGTTTCTTCCGCATCCAACATTTCAAACACACGTTCAGCGGACGCAATTGCGGATAGGATACTGCCCCAAATCTGTGAGAGTTTCACCAGTGGCATTGAAAACTGCGTGGAATACTGCAAAAATGCTTGCATATCCCCAATTGTGATAGAGCCACCCACTACCTTAACTGCACCTATTACGGTGATGAGGACATAAATAATATTTTGCACAAGGTTCATACTTGGCATCATGCTGCCGCCAAAGAATCTCGCCCTCCATCCTGATTGAATCATTCCTTCATTTACAACGTCAAATTTCTTAAGCATATCCTTTTCGCTGCCAAAACTCTTAACCACCGCAAACCCCTGATATGTTTCTTCTATTTGCCCGTTTAGCTCGCCTTGCAATTTCAAATATTGCCTGTTATTTTTTTGCGTGTTAGGCGTTAAGGTTTTCATAATTATAAGAGTACCAGGAAGCATGACACAAGCAAGTAATGTAAGTAACGGGCTAATGTAAATCATAATCACTAAAACACCCACCGCAAGAATTATACTGGAGATAAGTTCTGTCAAACTCTGCTGTAAACTTGTTACTATATTGTCAATATCGTTCGTTGCCACCGACATCAGGATACCATTTGAATTTTTGTCAAAATAAGAAATAGGAACTTTATTCATTTTTGACTTTAGCTCATTGCGTAAGGAATAGGCCGTCTTCTGAGCAACAATGACCATAATCCTCTGCTGTAAAAAGGTTGCTATGAATACTCCGCCATACATAGCGGCAACCGTTAACAGTATGCCCCGAAGCCCTCTAAAGTCTATTCCACTACCCTGTTTTATACCTTCAGAAATGACTGTTGTTGCATTTCCCAGCATTTTAGGGCTAATGACCTGCATTACGGTACCTACAATCGCAATGATAACTGTCAAGGCAATTAATAGATTGTTTCCTTTCATGCACCCCATGAACCTCTTAATTGTATTCCACGTATTTTGTGGCTTCTTGCCAGTGATGGCGCCGTCTCTTCCCCTCATACCACCGTTCATGTTCATGCCACTACCTCCTTGTAAAATTGAGACTCGACAATTTCCCGATAAACAGCATTTGATGTGCTTAATTGTTTATGAGTACCAAGCCCTGCGAGCTTGCCATTGTCAAGGACCGCAATCAAGTCGGCGTCGATAATGGTGCTGACTCTTTGTGCAACAACGATAGTAACGGCGCTCGTTAGTTTTTCTTTCATTGCCATGCGCACTGCAGCATCTGTTTTGAAATCAAGCGCCGAGAAAGAGTCATCAAATATATAGATGCTCGCGTCCTTTAAGAGTGCCCGTGCAATGCAAAGCCGTTGCTTTTGTCCGCCTGAGAAATTGCCGCCGCTTTTGTCCACGACACTGTCTAAGCCTTTAGGAAGTATGCTGACAAACTCCGTAGCCTTTGCCATCTCCAGCGCCGCCCATATTTCATTATCCGTAGCATCCGACTTGCCCATCAACATATTGGAGCGTATTGTTCCCCAAAATAATGCGGATTTTTGCGGTGAAAGGCTAACTAGGTCATGAAGCGTTTCTTGCTCCATATCACGAATATCGGTATCGTTAATGCGAACAGAGCCTTTTTCTACATCGTATAGCCTTGATATTAGGTTTACAAGCGATGTCTTGCCACCACCTGTATTGCCAATAACAGCAAGCGTTTGGCCTTGTTTTACTGTTAAGTTTATGCTTTCTAATGTTTTTTTCTCGGCACCATGATAACGAAAATCAACATTTTCAAAATTAAGCGTCGTTTTCATGTTTCCCACATTGATTGCATGTTTAGGATCGTTAATGGTCATGGGCATATTGAGCACCTCATGAATTCGAGCTGCTGAGATTTGTCCGCGGGGGACAGCTAAAATTACACTAGTAAGCATTCCAAACCCCATCACAATTTGCACTGAATAGCTAATGGCACCCATAATAGTGCCGATTTCCATTGCTCCCACCTCCACAGAATTGCCACCAATCCATACAATGAGTATTGTAGAAAGGCTTATAATCATTGTGATTATGGGACTGAAGACACCCATTATGGTAGCGGCTGTGATCGATGTTCTGGTATATTCTTGATTAGCACTCTTATACTTCTCATACTCTTTCTGCTCTTTGCTGAAGGCGCGTATAACCTTTACACCAGTAAGACCTTCTCTAAAAAAGAGGTTGAGACTATCTAACTTTTTTTGCATCTTTGCGTATAGGGGGCTTGCAAAATAGTAAATAACAAGAGCCGCGACAACCAGAAATGGGACGGTGCCTAAAAAGACCAATGAAAGTTTAGGACTCAGTAAATAGGTCATTGCAATGCCGCCAAATAGTAACAATGGTGAAAGAATCAGGAATTTCATAGCCATTTCCACTAAATTCTGTACCTGCATTACATCATTGGTATTGCGCGTCATAAGGGACGAAGCCCCGAATTTGTCAAACTCATGCTTGGAAAAACTCATTGCCTTTCGATAAATATCGCCCCGAAGTTGGCCCCCCAGCTTATAGGATACATTGGAAAAGATAAGAGTGTTGAGCAGAGCGCCCACCAAGCCGCAAACAGATAACGCAATCATCAGAAAGCCCTTTGCCCAGATGTGCGAAATATCGCCTGTCATCAAGCCTTTGTTAACAATATCCGCCGTCACATATGGCAGGTATAACAAACAAGCTACCTGCACAAGCAAAAAAACGATTGCTGCGGACACTGCAACAGGAGATAGTCGTTTGATCATTTTAAGCATATAAATGGCCTCCATCACAAATTTCTTTAAACAACTAAATTATGCTAACAAAGTTATTATGCCATTTGTTCCATCTACACGTATTATCTGTCCATCTTTTAATATATTTGTGATGTTAGGCATATCTACTACACACGGTATACCATATTCCCTTGAGACAATTGCAGCATGGGAACCCGCACTTCCTATTTCGGTTACTACTCCGGATGCTATTCTAAAAAGTGGAGTCCAAACGGGGGCAGTATATGGTGATACCAGTATATCTCCTTTTTTTAGCTTACTGAATTCAGAAGGTCCTCTCACAATGCATACCGGACCTTCGTACACTCCACGGCTTGCGGAAATTCCCTTAATTGTGTTTGGGTCATCCATATTTTTATCTTGCTTTTGTTTTTTATTTGTTTTAAATACAGGAAATGATCCTGTAGATATCATCCAATGAATGCCTTTTTCATGGGCGGCATAAACTTTTTTATAAGCGTCTTTCCGTTTTTCGATCCGTTCTTTCCTATCTAATTGTCCAGCCGCAACTGGACCAAGTTCTTCCAAAAAAATAAAGAATATATCAGATGCCTCATTTATGATATTTTTTTCTGCAAGTATAGTTCCAAGCTTTAAAATTAATCTGCGTACACATGCTGTAATCTTTTCTACATAAAACAGGCCTTCCTCCCTAATGATTACTCCTTCTCTGGCTTTATCAAGTATTTTAAGGAAGTTTTCATATTTGCCTGCCTTTAGATTTTTCCTAATTTGATTCTTTGCCTCTTCAAGGTCAAGTTCTTGTTTTTTGAAGCTTGCCTCGGAGTCAAGCAAGGTGTCATCACGGAGTAATGAATTAATCAGTGTATAAATTACCTCCGGTTTTTCTCTCCATGTATAGGCCCCTAGGGTAGGGGCCATACTTGCTGAAGGTCTGTCGCCGTATTCTGCTAAAAATGTATCAAATTCATTTTTAAATTCATTACTGTCTTTTCCATATACAACTGCCGTCTGTGCAACTTTTATTAATGCCTTATTTTGCAAAGCGGTTCTAAATGGTAATGCTCGGAGAAGTCTTTCTTTAATCTCTTCTTGATGATCCTTTCCTACCGCTTTTTTGATTAAATAGTTAAATTTTAGATCAATAACTATACTAGGTACGAAATCCGACATCCTTTTTTGAAAAAGGACTCCATGTTCGGCTATTGCCTGTTCAATCAGCGCTGCAAATTGTATTTCATCCTTTGTATTCGCTCCTGCTTTATCCATTCTACTAATCCATGAATCCATTTCTTTAGATAAGGATTGCCAAAATTCATGGAGATCCATAGCGTATTCCTTAATTAATAATTTTGGTACTTTCCATAGCATCATAGGGGCGAAGCCCGCCTGTTTTAAGTCAATGGCTACACAACCGTTTTCTCTTTCTACTGGTCGGGTCGGCTCTTTTGGTAAACTGAATCCAACCTCATTGTGTAAATAACGATCTAGTCCTTGATAACAGGCACAAACATACGCAAAATCCAAGGGAGTCAGAGGCTCTGAACAATGTTCCATAGCACTTTGCAATCCCTGAGGCGCTTTTTTACCCTGAAAAATTATTTCATCATCAGATCCCAGAATATCCAGATCTTCGATTTCAGATAGCTCAGTCGTGATAGGTCTAGCCTGAAGCATATATATTTTCCCCTGTGAAAGAGCCCACTCTGTGTCCATCGGACATCCATAATGCTTTTCAACAACTGTTGCAAGGTCTGTCAATTGTTTAAGTTCATTTTTCCCCAGACAGCAGGTTTTCCGCTTTGCCATTGGAACGTCTTCTGTAACAGTGCCGTTTTTGCTTAACATAATCTTTTTTTCTTTAGAACCTAAAATTTGTTCTCTAACAGTTCCTGTTTTTGACAAAATAAATGTATCTGGAGTTATAAGCCCGCTGACAACAGCTTCGCCAAGTCCATATCCGGCACTAATTAGTAATTCATCGCGTCTGCCATTTACAGGATTTGCAGTAAACATTACTCCAGCAGCTTCAGCATTTATCATAGCCTGGACAACAACAGCCAAGTCTACCTTAAGATGTTCAAAACCCATGCTGATTCGGTAGGAGATTGCTTGAGAAGACCAAAGACTGGCCCAGCATTTTTTTACATGTCTAAGTATTTCATCTATCCCGTAAACCCCAAGATAGGTTTCATGCTGTCCAGCAAAAGATGCTGATGGCAAATCTTCTGCGGTAGCACTTGAACGGACGGCAACAGATAAATTTGGGTTATTGCCCATATCCTTAGAGAAATTTTCAAAAGCCTTTTTCACTTCTTCCTGTACCTGAAAAGGCATGGGAGACTCTTCAATCCATGACACGATACATTCACTGGCCTCTGATATCGCAGCAATATCATTGTCAGCAATATTTTTAAGTTTATCCTTTATAAGTTCCTTTAGATTTGCAGCTTCTAAGTGTGCACGGTAGCCATCCACTGTCACTACGAATCCAGGAGGAACGGGCATTCCCGCATTAATTAATACACCCAGATTAGCCCCTTTGCCTCCTGCTATAGATAAAGAATCTTTATGCAACTCGTTTAGCTTATTTGTAAATTTTGACATACAATTCACTCCTTCTTATACTTTTACTATTTTTTCTACCATCATTTAGGGGTAGTCATCAAAACATATATATCTAACAATTAGAACTCTAAGTATTAAACTAAAAATTATTCACTCAAAATTTTTATTAATTTTCGTTAATAGTTGAAGTAATGTTTGAATTTCATCATCAGTGAGACATTTTGTAAGATCATCTTCAATTTTCTGAAATTCTTTATCAAAGCTTTGAACCAATTCTTTTCCCTTCGGTAAAATATATACTCTTTTTTCTCTTTCATTATTTTCAGGGATTCTTCTTTCAATAAAACCTTTTTTTTCAAGACCTTGAAGCATGCTTGTTATACTCGCTTCCCGTTTGTTAAAAAAAGTTGCTAAATCTTTTTGCATAATTCCTTCATTTGAACTAATATAACCAATAGTATGCCCTTGTTGAGAATTCAAACTAAACTCTGAAAGACGTTTGTCTGCTTTATTTTTCATTTTAATGCCTATAGATCTAATTAGATAAGAAAAAGGCTGATCAATCCAAGAATTCTTTTTTGTCATTTTTATCTCCCTTTCAAACGCAGGATAAACTGAATAAGCTTATGACATTACAATATCACTTAGAATTCTAATTGTCAACAATCTAATTATTATTTTACAGGCAACTTACGTACTTCTAAACCTACCCTATCACGGTCCCAGAGTCAACTTCAGTAGCCGTTGCAAGTTCTTAGGCTGCTTTAGTAAAATATCGTGGTAATAGCCATCGCCTTTTGGCACCTGTAGTATGCCTTTGAAGCCACGACCTCTTGAATAGCGCTATTCCCCACTGAGCCACTATATTTCTTCGCTTGAATGGCAGTCCTAATTCCATCTTTCTCAATAATGACATCACCACCCTGCCTGGTCATCAGTTTGACAGAAAATATAATAGATATGAATGCATACATTGCTTTGGAATTCGTAAGAAATCGAAACGGATCTCGGTATCTTCTGCGACTCATAACACTACCTCCTGTCCGTGTCCTAAAAGTAACTGTAATTTTATATAGCTCTTTACTGTTATCTGTGGCTCAATGGCGCAGGGTAGAAAAATCGCTCAAACTGTAGTCTGAAGTAAGTTATTCTCACGTCTTTCATCATAAGCTTTTCTTCTTTGTGCATTAATAATTTCTACTGCGTTTGGAGATTCATACATTTCAATCTTAAAATCAATAACATCAAGCATTTCAGTGAGCTGATCTATTTGTTTTACAACTTCTTCTCGATGCTCAACAAGTAATTTCTGTCGTGAATCTATAGTTCCAGTACCTTCTATACATAAATCAATGTATTTTTTAATATCTTTAATTTGCATTCCCGAATGCTTTAGGCAACAAATTACCTTAAAAAAATTTAAATCTGATTCAGTAAACTCTCTATTTCCTGATTTATTTCTTGAGATAAATGGTAACAGTCCTTCCTTGTCATAAAAACGAATTGTATATATGGAAAGCCCCAATATTTTCGCTACATCTTTTATAGTATAAGTCAAATTTAAAATCTCCTTTAAAAAATTTTTAAAAAAATATTGACCTCGACATAACTCTAGGTATTAACATGAGAATAAACCAGAAGTGATTAATTTTCAAGTGGTTAATAATATTTAGAGGCGGTATAAGATATGTCAGATACTGTTTTAGTAACAGGAGGCACAGGTTTTGTTGGTGTGCAAATAATTCTTCAATTATTACAAAAAGGGTACAACGTAAAAACCACACTTCGCTCGGTAAGCAGTAAAAACAAAGTAATCGATACACTAAAATCTAACGGTATCACGACCTTTGACAATCTTGCATTTGTTGAAGCAGATTTATCAAAAGATGATAATTGGGAGGTCGCCATGAGAGGTTGTGACTACGTATTAAGTGTAGCATCACCTGTCTTTTTTACGATGCCAAAAGATGAAAATGAAGTGATGCGCCCTGCTGTGGACGGCATAGTTCGTGTACTAAAAGCTGCTCGAAATGCAAGTATAAAACGTGTTGTAATGACTTCCAATTTTGGTGCAGTTGGATTTAGTAATAAAAACCAAAATACTGCTACAACAGAGGCAGATTGGACGGACCTAAATGAAAAAGGTTTATCGCCTTATGAAAAATCAAAATTATTGGCAGAACGCGCCGCTTGGGATTTCATTAAGAAAGAAGGTGGTAATTTAGAATTTGCTACCATCAATCCTGTTGCTATTTTAGGGCCCTCTTTAAGTGCCCACATTTCAGGTAGTTTTAGAATTCTAGAACATTTATTAGACGGCTCGATGAAAGCTATTCCCAATATTCCTTTAAATATTGTTGATGTTCGGGACGTGGCTGATTTGCATATTCGTGCAATGACAAATCCTAACGCAAATGGACAACGTTTTATAGCATCAGCAGACGGTCAAATATCTATGCCCGAAATTGCCGCATTGTTAAAAAATAAAACCCCCAACGTTGCGAAAAGAGTTTCTACAAAAACATTACCTAATTGGGTTATTTATTTAGCAGCCTTATTTAATAAGCAAGCAAAAGAGGGCGCTTTACTTTTAAGGATGAGTCGCAATGTGAGTAATACAAAGGCCAAGAAAATTTTGGGTTGGAAGCCGATTTCAACTAATGAAGAAGCTATTCTTGCTTCTATAAATAGCATGATTAAATTTGAGATTATAAAATAAGAGCAATCAACTAGTTAGTATTTTATCTGATTAAAATGAAAGGTGGAAGTTATATGAATCTTTCGGGAAACACAATACTCATTACTGGAGGAGGTTCAGGAATCGGGCTAGCTTTTACAGAACGCTTTATAAAGAATAGGAATCAAGTAATTATTTGCGGACGACGTGAACACGTACTTCAAAAAGCCAAAGAAAATTTTCCAGGCATCATTACCCGAATATGCGATTTGTCGATAGAATCCGAGCGTATAGCATTATTTGATTGGGTAATCACGAATTATCCGGAGATAAATGTATTGGTCAACAATGCAGGAATTCAACAGCGTTTCAATGTCTTAAAAGCAGATGTGAGACACAATTGGAACTACTTCAATAGAGAAATTATATCAAATCTTGAAACGCCTGCCCATCTATCCATGCTGTTCGCGCCATTTTTTACAAAAAAAAGAGAGGCGACTATTATTAACGTGACGTCTGGGCTGGCTTTTACACCACTTGCGATTGCCCCGATTTATTCCGCCTCAAAATCGGCACTTCATTCTTTTACTATGAGCCTACGACACCAGCTTTCAGCTACATCCATAGAAGTGATTGAAGTAGCTCCACCAGCAGTAAATACGGATTTAGGCGGAACAGGGCTACATACACATGGAGAACCGTTAAATGCTTTTGCAGACGGTATTTTCAAAGGATTGGAAGAAGGTAAAACAGAAATTGGATACGGCACTTCCGTTGACCGCTTGCGTATGTCCCGAGATGAAATTGACAAGTATACGGAAAAGATGTACAACGCAATGAAAGATTCAATTGAATAAAAATCAAGGAGGCATTTCTCTGTGAAAAAACATCTGGGAGTAAGGGTCGGTATCCTGCTGTTGTTGTCTCTCATTCTGCTAATTCTTTGCGCATGTGCAAAAACGCCAGAAACCTTGATCGAGCCGGCCAATGAATCTTCTAAAACAAACCTTCAAAGAGAGTTACAGCAGAACCAGAAGCCGGTAAAAAGCATCTCACCGGGAACAGCGGAGGCTGGCCATGTTAAATCTAATAAGATAAAAATAGCACTTACCTTTGATGATGGGCCAGTTGAAAATACAAACCGTTTGCTGGATTGTTTCGAAAAATATAATGTTAAAACTACCTTTTTTGTTCTCGGCTCAAAAGCGGAAAAGAATCCCGATACCATCAAGCGTATGGACGCATTAGGAATGGAAGTCGCAAATCATACTTATAACCACACCTCTCTCAATTTCTATAATTATCAGGAGTTTATGTCAGAAGCCAAAAGAGCAGGTGATTTACTTGAAAAACTTACAGGCAAGCGAACAACGATCCTCCGATTTCCCGGAGGAGCCCTGAACTATCGTCAAGATGTCATTGCCCGAATTCCATATTCAATTATTAACTGGACAATCAATACCGAAGACTGGAAGGCCAGTAGTAAACAGGTCATTATTGACAGAATCCGTAATAGTAAAGATGGTGCAATACTTTTCTTGCATGATTCCCCCGTTTTGACAGCGGAGGCATTGGAAGAGTGCCTTCCGCAGCTATTGGAGGAAGGCTACGAATTCTTAACTATTTCAGAGCTGGCCAAAGCAAATGGCATTATGCTGCTTCCAGGTACAATTTATGACAGGCTGGAAAGTAACTGATAAGGGATTAAGGCCCAGGCGTTTTTCCGCCAACAGGGTATTAAAGTCCTATGCAGCGGTGCTCCGTATGGAGCAGTATTAAAGATTAGGGGATATTTTATTATGAAAAACAATTCCGAAAAATAGTTGCTAATAGGTAAAAATAGCAGCTTGGGTTGGAGTACTTCAAATATTCCCCCACAATATGGCCGTTCCTATGTCGTGTCCGGCACCGGCGGGCTAGGCTATCAAGACGCTTTGGCTTTGGCTCGCGCTGGAGCAGAAGTTATCATTGCAGGCAGAAATCCAGTCAAGGGCGATGAAGCTGTCGGTAAAATCCAACAGGCTGTTCCTGCAGCCAATGTCTGTTTTGAGTTGCTGGATCTCGCCGATCTTGCTTCTGTCGAGTCATTCGGCAAGAGGCTTCAGGCCAAGCGTCAAAGCCTTGACGTTCTTATCAACAATGCCGCCGTGATGGCACTGCCAGAACGCAAGGTTACTGCTGATGGCTTTGAGATGCAATTCGGCACGAATTTCCTTGGGCCTTTTGCATTGACAGCGAGGTTGCAGGCGCATTACCGACGCTGTTCGCGGCGACTTCGCCGGACGCTAAGGGCGGAGCCTATTATGGGCCGAATAAGATGAATGAGCTGCGCGGTTTCCCTGCCGTTGCGAAAGTCCACCTCAGGCAGAAGATATAGAAGTTGCAACACAACTATGGGACATAGCCACGCAATTAACAGGTGTAACTTTTAAATAGGAGGTATTATCATGCACAAAATTCTTATTTACGCAGCCTATAGTTGGCTGGCTTTCATCGGCACGATGCATATAATCGTTGATGTTGTGTCGCAATATTTACGCGGCACCCGCCTACCTAGTCCCGAAACAACACTCTATTGGGGGCTGAATATCGCTTACGGATTGGGACAGATTGTATTTGGATTACTTGCACTTTTGGTTGCTCGGCATGCTTTCGAAGTCCTAGACCGGTGGCCCGCAATTGCACTCAGTTTTGCCGCTGCGGTGACTTGGTTGGTATTTGGATTTACCTTCATTGAGTATAGCGAACCCAAAATCGTTATCCTAATATTTATTGCACTTCTTATTGCGGCTGTCATGACAAAGTAATCCGTGGCAAAGGCCGATTCTTATTACGGCTCGGACAAGATGAACGAAACACGTGACTTTCCGGCTTTGTCAAAGGTTCCGCCGCAGGCCGCAGATACCGACGTGGTCTCGCGCCTTTGAGATTTATCTGAAAAACCGACCAAATACGCAAAATTATATACAAATACACGAAATTCGTGTAAAAGTGTGCCCCCCTACAAACGTTCGCCCCCAAAAACAACGTCTACACTACCTGTCCCCTTGACAATGTTCGCTTCATCAATCTATCTTAGCAACAGGATGTCTTAAGACAGTTTTCAACCTTTGTGGAGCTGTTTTTCTTGGATCTGATAAATAAATCTCATGATGTCTACGTATTCTTCCATCAGGTTCAATTGATGAAATTGCATTTTTTAAGTTATTCTCACTTATATAAGTTTCAATCAATTTAACTGTTTCCGGTTCATCATCAAATGGTCCAATGTGCATGCTTTGCACACATAGGCCTTCTGTAAATGTTTCAAGATATGCCTTTGTAGTATCGATTTGTGGTTTTTTTCTTTTAAGTTCATTACAGGACCATTGGAATACTTCTTTCGTCACAAATTCAGGTTGTCGAATCATTGAAGTCCAACAAAATTTGTTCTTTTGCGTGAAATCCATATTGTCTTCTTCTAACCACCATAATCCTTCTAGCGGTGGTACAACATAATCAAAATAGTCTTCTGGCTGGTAACCATTCTTATTGCTCATTTTTATTGTATAAGACAATCCATATAGCAATTCTATTGCCTGCTGATATTCTCCACCTTCAATATTGGGATTGCCACTTCCATTTACCATAATAAATGTCATAGTAGGTACATTTACCACAGTTGGCTTTTGCTTTGGTAGATATAGATCCTTATATTCTTTTTTATAATCTATTTTTTCGGTAGTCATGTGTTAACCTCCTACTCAATTGGAATAATAACTTCCGTAATATAGTTATTGGGATTTCCTCTAAATATCATGCCAGGTGCTTTTATATATATTTCTCTAGATGGCGTTAAGCAGTTAACTCTTTTTTCCTGAGTATAGTCAAAAATAGCTTTATATGCCATATTAATGCTCTCATAAGTTCCAGTATGTATTGTAGAAATTGCTCTAATTGGTGGTAGTTCTTTTGTCGTTACGGCCGAGTCACAAACCTGTTTTAATGTAGGAACACACGATTCAATATCTGCATCTTCCTTATAGTCATCATCATAATAACAATTAAGCGGTGCGCCAGTTGCATCGCCTTTTATTACTTTATAGATTCTGTCGAAATACTTACCACAATCACTGTATTTACCGCTGTATCGGATCGATGCTACTTTAACAGCTGGAATATCCTTGAATGCTATTTTGTAATTGATATTATTATCCTCCATTAATTTTGGTTTAATATATAACTTGATTTTTTTCAGCAATGATTTTTCCTCGATAATTTTCTTCTTAACCATATCTTTCTTTTCTTCTAAAATATAGGATAAGTCAGCTTGACCTTCATAGATCTTCATAACATCTTTAATTTCAGAAATCGAAAAATTAAGTTCTCGTAAGAGAATAATTAGCTCCGCCTTCTTGAAATCATTATCGTCGTAAAACCTATAAAAATTTTCTTCATTTCGAAAAGAAGGTTTAAGAATATTCTCTTCATCATAGTATCGTAAAGCCTTCACACTTAAATTTGTTATTTTTGAAAAATCTCCTATTTTATACAATGTATCACCTCTATATTGATAGTATAAACTGTCCTGTGCACAGGATAGTCAAGCACTAATTTAGGTTCTGGTGCAAAAATTAAAGTAACGTTATAATCTTACCATAAACTTGAAAAGCAAGTTAAAAAAATCTCACAAAATTTATTTAACTGGAAAAATTTCCAATCTGAAATTATATTGTTATGCGTTCGCTCTAGGATTTGATCCCAACTTAATTCACTAGGGAGTGCCATATTCCTTATCCAACCATACAAATACACGAATCTCATCAACTCCGCAACACCCTTAACGAAAAAAAGACACAAAAAAAGACCATAGCATATGCTATAGTCAAGTTAGAATTTCCAACTTCCATACAAAATTCCTACTGCCGCTAGTGTGTGGTATAATGTAAGTAGTGCTTTTTAATTGGAGTTCTCTATTTTGGCGGAATTATTCATGATAATATTAATACAATAATTGAAACTAGGAAGGGATGAGTATGAAGATCGGCTTTTTTGACTCTGGTATTGGCGGCTTAACGGTTCTGGGGCACGCTTTAAAAATGTTACCATTTGCTAATTACATTTACTATGCTGATATTGAGCATGTGCCTTATGGTGAAAAGACAATAAGCGAAGTAAGACAATACGTCAAAACCGCTATGGATTATATGGCTGAGATCAAAGTAGATGCTGTGGTGATTGCGTGTAATACGGCAACGAGTGCTGCTGACGCGAAATTGCGGAGGAATTACAGTTTCCCAATCATTGGAATGGAGCCTGCTGTAAAACCAGCAATTGCTTATTGTCAAGCAAGAGGCAAAAAAACATTGGTGTTGGCAACTAGTCTTACTTTACGAGAGGAAAAATTCCAGCAATTAATTCATAAGCTTAATGCGACAACAATGGTTGATACGCTGGCGTTAGGCGGCTTGGTGAAATTTGCCGAAAAGTTTGAGTTTAACACTTTAGACGTAGATCAGTATTTGAAAAATGAATTTGCATCATTAGAGCTATCTGATTATGGTGCTGTTGTTCTAGGCTGTACTCATTTCCCACTATTCAGTAAGGTTTTGCAAGGATCGTTTGCAGAGGAAACTGTCTTTTTCGACGGAAGTGTTGGAGCCATCAATCATTTGGCAAATATATTAGAGCAAAAAGGTATCGCTCCTAGCCTGGATGATAAAATTAAAATTGTCATTACAAATGGTAAACTCCCGCCAAGTGACATAGATTATAAAAAACTATTACAAGCCTATGTGCACAGCATATAAAACACTGAAATCATAACGCTGGGGGCTAGTTGAGATTAACTCATCAATGGTTCTATCGTCCCCGCCCTCGGCTGTTTATGCTAATAATTTTCATAGTATAATATAGCAAAAACACCTTCCACAGATCTGGAAGGTGTTTTTCGCTATGAATAGCCCATATTGGCATAGATATGAACCGATCCTTCCAAATAGTTGGGATCGTTGTTCCACGATCCAAGGAGGTCCATAATTCTTTACTAAGTTTAGGTCTTGCCCACGTTCCGACTTTCCATGTAAAAAGAAAATTAAAGGCCACTGATTTGCAGTTTGAGAGTAGCCAACAGAGAAAATAAGCATATATTGCAATTCCTTATCGTGATATGAGAACGTATTTCTCTTTTCGCTAAAAGTATCATTCGCCTCTATTTATTTTGGTTCCTTTGACTCAAACCTGCCCCTAAATCCCCTTGCATATCTGCGTATTACTTGACTAGCAAAATTTTCAGGGCAATAAGGACTTTCCTGTTTTTGAGATTTTACCTTTGGTGTTACAGCAGACGAGGACAGATACAGGGACACCCTCAAAAATTAATCAAGTTTTTTACGTCTTTGTAATCTTCTATTACGACAGAGATATCAGGTATTTGCTGAAGCTGTTTCTTGGACAACGTTGAAGCAACTCCTATAATTTTATTTACTCCTGCCTGGCGGGCAGACTCAATACCTGACCTAGCATCTTCAAATACAATGCACTGTTGGGGCAAAACACCGATATTTTGGGCTGCCTTGTTGTAAATTGTCGGATCAGGCTTACTTGGGATAAGGCCGTTATCATAAACGACTTGTTCTCTTTTAAACCAATTGCCCAATTCTAAATATTGAAAAAAGAAATTAAGGTTATTTAGACCAGAGGCCGTTGCGATCGTAAACGGTATCTTTGTCGTTTGCAAATAATCCAAGAACTCCACTAAACCATCAGCCAATCGATAGTGCTGGCGATCTGCAAGACATAATTGCCGATAAATACGTTCTTTTTCTTCGATTAGCTGGTCAACTTCTTCTCGGCTTAGTTGCTTTTTTAAGAAATAAGTAAATGAAACCTCGGCATGGCAGCCATGCACATAGTTTTGAAATTCTTCATCGGCTATTTCCCTGCCAATTTTTTCACATAAAAATATCTTCCACGATTCTTCTTGTATTTTGCCGTCATAGAACATCGTCCCATTAAAATCAAAAATAATCCCTTGTTTTTTCATATAATCCCCCTATACTCTTTCATCTATTTATTCATATGGTTATTTTTCACCGTGGCCCTTTCCATAGAGAAAAGGTTTTGCTAACCGTTTATTAAAGAAGTCAATTGCCGGACCAAGAAAAAAGGCCGTGATGATCGTTCCAATGCCAATGGTGGCATTAAAAGTAAAACCTAATATTACGCAGGTAACATCCGAAATAATTCTGCATACACGAAAGGGAAGCGGTGATTTATCTGCTGCGATCAACGATGTTGCATCGTATGCCGAAACTCCCATACCTGCAGTAAAATAGAGAGAAGATGCCACGCTAATGAGCAGTAATCCGAATACCAATGTGATGATTCGAAGAAACATATCTGCACTAGGGAAAAGTATATTTAGCAGTACTAACGTATACTGAACCACATATCCGACTAAGAACAGGCCGAGAATCGTTGCAATACCGATGTAGTTTTTATCAAAAATCAATGTAAAAATCAGAAATACCGCCGTCACTAAGATAAATACCATTCCATACTGTATACCGCTCAGATTTGCGATTCCAGTTACCATCGCATTAAAAGGATCAATTCCTAAGTCTGCGAATTTTAATAATCCACATCCGATAGCCGTCCCGATCGTCCCCCATATAGTCATACTTAATCTTTTCCGAAAAATTTCTTTTTGCACGGTGATATAATCCTTTCTTCTTGTCGTTTAGCGCGATCATTCATTATACCGATCGTTAGCACTAATTTATTATGTTATAATTATATCGCCAATTATTGTTGGATTATATCACATTACAGACGATTTCTTGCAAATTTAAGACCAAAAAAGGGGGGTAACGTTGTGCAACGAGATTTTATTCCCATTAACGAAAAAGGTATGGAAGTATTAGAATATGTTACCGAAGATTTCCCGTGTGCGATTTTCTTTGCTGACATCGCCAAATATGCGCTAGGATATGTGCCGTGGCATTGGCATGAAGAAATCGAAATTTTTGTGGTGACCAAAGGTTGTCTGCGAATGCTGTTAGGAAGTCAGGAATATATCATTCGTGAAAATGAGGGCGCTTTTATTAATTCGAATATTTTACACTCTATGGTGGTGACCGAGGGGGAAGGCTGCGAATTAATCACAATCCTTTTTTCACCGTCTATTTTCACTGGCGGAAAAGGCACCTTTATTTATCGTCAAATGATTACACCTATTTTTGACAATGCAGGATTAGCAACCTATATCTTTTCAAATAATTCCACATGGAAAAATGAGATCATTTTATCCATTAAAGAGGTGTATTCTGCTTTTGCTAAAGAAGTTTTTTGTAAGGAACTCATTATCTGTGAAAATCTATCACGTATTTGGCGATTGATTCTAAATGATATCGTGCAGAAAAACGTAAAAGGTGTACTTATTAATCCCTTACAAGAAAGTCGTACTCAGTGCATGATGCAGTTCATTCATGATAATTATTCAGAGCCATTATCTATCAAAGACATCGCCGATTTCGCTGGTATTAGTACGAGAGAATGCTCTCGATGTTTTCAAAATGTTATTCATATACCGCCTGTACAATATCTCATGAAATATCGTATATCAGCTAGCCTTTCATTACTGCTAACAACAAACTTTTCCATGACGCAAATCGCTGAGATGGTTGGTTTCAACAGCTCTAGTTATTTTTCTAAGGTATTTGATGAACATATGAATATGTCCCCAACTGATTATAGGAAGTTTCATCTATTAAAAAAAGGTAGTAATTCTTAACAAAAAATTTGTATGTATAAAAATAAATCCGTTATAAGAAAACAACATCATAAAAAAACCGCTAATTACCTTACAAATCAAGGTAATTAGCGGTTTCACAGACTTTTATGATACTGATTCGCGAATTGGAGTTTTGCGTAAAGGTTCTACCTTCTAAAATGCAGGGGGGTGATATTGTCTGAGCGGCTTCGCAATGGTAATAGGTTTATCAATCCTATGCTACATTCCGATGTATTTCACATAATCAGGTATCGACATGAGCTGCATTTCAAGTTTTGGTTTTGTTTCTTCCGATACGTAATTTTGCGTTGCCATCTCATATCCTGCCTGCTCGACAACTTGCAAATATTCATTTACGGTTGCTTTGATTTTCTCGTCCTTGCTTTTTAAGAGTTTTCCGCAATTGCGATAAATCTCAAGAACAGGATTGCAGGAAGCAAACACCATTTTCATGGTTTCAAAATTGTTGTTGCCCGGAAAGCCACAGTTTGAAATCACCACAAATTGCTGCGTTTTAGGTTTGGAATCCGCAAGGTCAAAATTTTCGCCCGAATTTACAATTCGAGGGCTTTTCAGCGGTACGAGCCTATCGGCAAAGTTCTTGAGAGCTGCTGTCATATTCCATGTGTAAACAGGCGAAGCAAAGCACACCACATCAGCAGCATTATATTTATCCAAAAGCTCTGTCATGTCATCCTGCATCACGCATTTTCCTGGTGTTTTAAACCAGCAGGCAAAGCATCCTTTGCAGTGTCCAATGTTCTTATCAATTAAAAACACATTTTCTGTATCAGCATCGGCTCTTTTTGCGCCATCCAAAAACGCTTCTACAATCACATTTGTGTTGCTGTTTGCCCCAGCAGGGCTTCCGTTAAATACTATAAACTTCATTTTATATTATCTCCTTTTACAATAACTGATAGAATAAGCCGTGTTCTATACAGTACCAGATCATCATTCCGTGTCCTCTTTTGGGGATACGCACACCCAAATCCCACTCCGGATACTGCTTGATAAAATGGATACGATCGCCCATCGCAAAAGCCACAAATGAAATGTAATGCGTCTTTGTCATGGGGTGAACACTCGTAATATACCAATTGTCTTCTATGACTTGGACAGAAAGTTTTTCACTTTCTTCCGCTTTCTTCATTGCCTGAGCCATTAGCTTTTTGCCGCAGCATGAAACCTCTGCTTCACCAGTGCAAAGTGAAATATTATTGCATATTGAGCAGACATAATATCTTGTGTTTTTCATATTGCCTCCCACAAAATCATTCGGAGTCATATCGCCGACTAGCAATTTTTGTGTATCAACTCCGAGAATATCTGAAAGCTCTGGAATAAGCGAAATATCCGGACACCCCAAACCACGCTCCCACTTGGAAACGGTTTTGTCACTGATATTCATTTTGTCCGCAAGCTGTTTTTGCGTCATATTGCATTCCTGGCGCAAGGTGCGGATTATGTTTCCGACTTTAGTGTTTTGCATTTTACTGTACCTCCATGTAATAAATTGTACCAAGTCTACATCTGCTATACAATAAACTCTCCGTAGAGTTGTCTGTTTTAAAGTAAAAATGTCAAGCATCGATAAAAAGGTTCTGGTGCAAAAATTTTATAAAGTCAAAAATATCCTAGATTTCACTCCAGTGTTAAGCTACGATACCCATGATGTTGTTTAGAAACTCAACCTCAGAAAGGACAGACTGAATTTCTTCAATCTGTCCTTTCCTGATCATATGCATGGTCTCAATTCCGCAAAGTGTTTTCTCAGCAGTTTCAAAACTATCAAATCCAAGCATTGGCTTGACCTTTCGTTTTATAAAGCGATGGTCCTGCTCAATAATATTGTTCATGTATTTTACTTTTCGAAGCGACGTGCTAACAGAAAGGATTCCATTATAAATCATTTCATAGATAGCAACCTCGGTTGCAGCGTACTTGTCAGTTGTTATGACTCTTGGTTGCTGATTATGTATAGCCTTTAAAGCTTTGCTAAAGAACTTCTTGGTGGCATCTTTATCACGATGTTCAGATACAAAAAAGTCGATAGTTTTCCCTTCAGAATCTACGGCTCTATATAAATACGCATTTGTACCCTTGATTTTCAGATAGGTTTCATCCATCCGCCACGAATCATTCGTTGGTTTAATATGTTTTCTGAGTTTCTCGCAAATAACTGGAGAATATTGATGAACCCATCTCATAATTGTTGTATGAGTTAGGTTTAATCCTCTTTCTTGCATCATCTCTACAAGCATTCGATAGCTAAGTGGATATTTCAAGTACCAGCGAACACACAACATTATAATATCCGATCTGAAATGCTTCCATTTGAATAAATTCTGTGACATGCTCTTTACCTCAATTTTAAAGTTTAGGGTAATGATTATATCATGGATTTATTTTTTTGCACCAGAATCACTAATCCTTTCTACCTTATGAAATTACTTTCCTTCTCAATAATAAAATAGGGCTGTAATGATTAATCCCTGTTCACTTCAGCCAAAAGAAATAGCCTAAACCCTTATGTAAAAGGGCCTAGGCTGTTTTCGTCATTATAACTGCTATGGTTACATCCCGCTTACAGTTCGCGTCCAGTTTTCTCTGCTAATTGCAGAATTTCCGGCTGCTTGTTTATATCATCGACAGCTTGCAAAGTTCCCGCCACAATATTCTTTACTAGTTTCATTTGAAAAAAATCACCTAACCAATAATTAAAATAATCGGTTAATGATTGAAAAGCCTCCGCTGGTCCGCCGCTGGAAGTAACGGTAATATATTTCTCCCCTGGAAAATGACGCAATTGATGATTTTCATCCAAGAAAGCATACCAGCGATCAAAGAAATTCTTCATTTTCCCGGTCATTTGTCCCACATATACCGGCGTACCAACCACCAAACAGTCTGCCGTCACAATTTTCGGATATAGTTTTTGCATATCATCATTTAAAACACAGTACTCGATTTTACCAGTTTTACAGGCATTGCAGCCCACGCAGTCGTGAATAGTTAAATCATTTACGTTAATAATCTCTACTTCATGTCCTACCGCAACCGCTCCTCGGCAGACGGCGTTGACGATAGCAGCTGTATTACCGTTTTTTCTCGGACTTCCAATAATCGCCAATACATTCATCACAATTCCCCCTATAATCAATAATTACTTTATCTCCTAAGAATATTTTCTCCCCTTGGATGGTAAATTTCGCCCTCACGCGACAGTGAGCACGATCTTGCCTTGAATGTGCCCACGAGCGGCTCGTTCGTGGGCCTTGCGAGCATCGGCAAGCGGATAGGTACTGTCCAGGACAACACGGATCGTCCCATCATCGAGTAAGCGCCCGACTTCCGTCAACTGAGCCCCGCTCGAACGGACTTGGGTTGTCGAGACCGTGACGCCCAGCTTCTCAGCATCATTGGCACCGGAGAAACCTAAGGGGAACACTGGGAACAATGCACCGCCGCGCTTCAGCGTGCGCAGAAAACGACCGGTGGTCGGACCGCCGAGGGCGTCGATGACAAGGTCAATATCATGTGCAATATCCTCGGGATAATTTTTGGTGTAATCGATGAATTCGTCGGCACCGAGTTCCCGCAAAAGTAACTCATGTTTGCCCGATGCCACGGCAATGACGTGCGCACCTTTCAGTTTCGCTATTTGCACCGCGAAGTGCCCCACGCCGCCTGCGGCTCCGTTCACCAGAACTGTCTTGCCCTCAAGCGGCACTGGCTCATGCATGTTTGGCTGAAGGGGATTGGGTTCATTGTGCCCCAGTTCGATCATGAACTGCCACGCGGTGAGTAGCGACATCGGTGCTCCGGCAGCATGCACATGATCAATGCCGGTCGGCTTGAGTGCAACTTCCGCTGCTGGCACGCTGACGTACTCGGCATAGGCCTTGCTGTCCCCGAACATGCCGCTTGGAAAGCGAACCATCGAATACACTTCGTCTCCAATGGAGAAGTCCTTTACATCATCGGCGACCGCCTCGATAACGCCCGAAATATCTGTTCCCAAAATAGCGGGGAAAGCCACCTGCGGCTGCCATTCGAGCGGAAGCGCCTTATAGCCATCGCGTAGGTACCAGTCGGGGGGATTGATGCCAATCGCGTGAACGCGAACGAGCACCTCACCCAGATTCAGCTCGGGAGTAGACGCCTCCTCGTAACGTAGCACCTCAGGACCACCGAACTCATGGAGCTGAATGGCTTTCATAGTGTTTTTCGACATTTCTTTTTTCTTTTGACTTGTCGTAATCATCACATTTCCCCCTGTTTTTTTAGTTATTGCAATAACACAGCCCTATTTTCCCTAAGTGTTTGGAAGTTCTCTATCCCCTCTAAAAAAAATTCTTTAAAACACCATCTGCATTGTGGGTAATAAATAAAATTAGAACGCTGGATCTGGTATTTTTTAGGTAGACTCCAAAGACCAAATAAATTATTTTTCGTTAAAGCCGTATCTGCTATAGTAATAATAATCAATAAGGAACATAATAGCAAGTACGCACTATTTTGTAGTATAGTATCTTTTTATATACCAATAAAGAATCAAATGGTCTCGTTATACTTAAATGACAAACCAAGACACGAAATAGTCAAAGAATTATGGCTTCTACGCTTATTTCGCAGACAGTGAAGGCAACCGAATCATGTTATACACGATGTAGTAATCCTACTACTAAGGAAAGTCTAAGTGAGGATGACATCCCTTCGATATCTGGGAAAGGTATCCGGTCTTGCTCTAAGTGTGGTACAACGCTACGAATGGTTTGATGGGCTTTGACAGTCCCCTCGCCTAGTGTTAATGGCGTTAGAAAATCAATACCTTCACGGCGGCCAACATTTCAATGGCTAATACATTACAAACGTTATCTAAAATCTCTCTCCCTTGGCGAGCCGCAATCATCCCCGAATAAACCCCTGTCTTACCGGGAAACCATCCCACATCATATGAAAAGATTCTATTATCTTTTCATCAACCATTTTACATCCTCCTTCTATACATGAAGTACAAAATATTTTTCATTAAATACTACTTTACACATTATTTTTAGGGCTGTGGTTGGGATAGCAATAATTATCAGGGTACTCACTTGATTAGTTAAGCATTATTTATTTGCTTTCAGTCTTTCAATTTAATATCCTCCACTCTCAGTGCCATCAATGCGAATAAGGCCACTATTAAAACCGCTACAGCAAAAAAGCTGGGAGCTACTATGTTAAAGTTTTTTTGCAGATATGCTGCAACAATGGGACCAATGATCTGACCTAATGCATATACCGTCGTTAATTCTCCAATAGCTTGCATTTGATTTTCGGGTTTCATCTGGGATGCCAAGGTAATCGTTAAACTGGTTATTCCCATGAAGGTTCCGCCAAATAAAACACCTCCAATCAAGATACTTCCTTTATTTGGTATTATAACTGTTAATATAATTCCTAAAGCCTGTACTGCAAAAGCCAGAATTAGGCTCTTTTTTATATTTGTCATTTTCGCGATGTGTGCCCACAGAAATGTAGAGGGCACTGCCGCCAAGCCAATTAATATCCAACTTGGGTTCGCAATATGGCTGAGTTCATGCATCCCTTTTATCATTTGTACAATAAATGTAGCTGTGATGATATAGCCAATCCCCTCAAGTCCATAGCTAATGAGAAGCACATACCACCTATAATCTCTCACAAAATTATTTGTGTTTCGTATTTCTCCCGGTTCCCCAGTTTCTGAACGCACTGCCTGCGATAGAGTATACCACGCCACGATTCCAAAAAGACTTCCGCCGATTGCTAATCCTTGCCATGATGCTTTCCAACCACCTATGCTATCAAAGATTGGTACAAATATGCCGGTAAGAGCAATGCCAATACCAACTCCACTATATAGATATCCAGCCCAATCCCTTCGTCCTTGCCCTAAAGTAATATTTGAGGTAACAACAAATAAAATTGCACTTAGAAATCCAGAAAGTAATCTTAGTACAATCCAAACTCCTTCATTTACCGTGAGTGATATAGCTACCATCGTAATTATACTGACAACCATGCCGACTCCTAACCATACTAGCAAATTGTCCTTAATCCTTTGTTTTCCTGAAATATACGCCCCAATCAGATAACCTACATAGTTGGCAGAAGCCAGCACTGCTATATCCAATTCAGATATACCAAGATCTCTTTGCATCAGAGGAATAATTGGAGTAAAGCCAAATCGTGAAAACCCCATCGCCAAGCTCAGGGCACAAATCCCACCTACAAGAGTAGAAATATTACGTTGCTTATTCGATTTATTCATCTCCTTGTCAAATGATATAATTTTATGTTACTATAAAATCATTATTCACAGAAGCGATTAATTTCTATTATAGCAATCGTTTTTACCTATTGGAGTGAGATTTAAAATGGATTTAGATGATATAACCGTATTTCGTGAAGTCGCATTACATGGTTCCATGACTAAGGCTGCTGAAACTCTTGGTTACGCACAATCTAGCGTTACTGCACGCATACGAAAACTAGAAACAAATCTGAATGTGAGCTTATTTTATCGAAATGCTAAGGGAGTGCAACTCACTCCTGCCGGTAAGATTTTCTTAGAACAAGGGGTAAAAATCACCCAGTTGCTCGATGAATTATATTTCCGCTTACATCCCGATGAATCGGCTGGCGGTTTACTGCGAATTGGCTCTATGGAAACAACAGCCGCAATTCATCTTCCTGTTTTGCTTAAAAAATATCACTCCTTATATGATAAGGTTGAATTATCACTGCAGACTGGAACTACGGAATACTTAATTAATCAAGTTCTGAACTATAATCTGGACTTCGCATTTGTTGCAGCACCTATTAATCACCCTGACATCATTGAAATTGCTGCATTTAGAGAGGAAATGGTCTTGGTTGCTGAAGGCCGACGATCTCCAAAAGATATTGAGGAAATCTTAAGAAATAGAGTCTTATTAGTTTTCCCCACTGGCTGTTCTTACCGATCACTACTTGAACGATATCTGTTGGAGAACAAATCGATTTCCTTAAAACGTTTTGAATTTGGCTCATTAGAAGCTATTATTGGTGGAGTAGCTTCTGGTATCGGAATATCCCTATTACCTAAATCCGCTATAGCTGACAAAATTCAATCAGGTACGTTAACCTCTTATGAATTGCCATCTCATCTACGAAATTGCACAACAATGTTAATACAACGAAAAGATATAACACAAACGATAGCCATGGCTAATTTTATTGATATAATGAATACCTAACACTACTTTTCATTGTGTTAATAAAATATATAATTCCAGTTTTAGCTGATATCGCTACTCAAGATTTTTCAAAAGTACTTAAAGCAAAAAAGCCACGGCGGGAAGATAGGGGACGTTAGTTTGTCTTATAAACAAGACAAACCAACGTCCCCTATCTTCCTAGCATGTAGCGTAGCAGAATGATTTTTACTATTCCTTATTTACTCTTTCTTATTTGATGACGTCTTTAAATACGAAATATCCGAACTGAGGTGTTAAGTTCTTCAGCTAAATGTGCTAAGGCTTGGCTAGCTGCCGCAATTTCTTCCATCGAAGCTGATTGCTCTTCGGTTGCTGCCGATACTGTTTCTGTTTCACTGGCAGTATTTTTACTAATCTGGTCAATCTCATTAACAGAGTCAACCACTTGCTGGCTACCAACACCTAAGTCATGAATCGCTGTAGAAATTTCAACAATTTGTGTGGAGACCTCACTAACTGCTAACACAATATCAGCAAAAGCCTGACCAGTACTTGTCACTAATTCTGCTCCTAATTGCACTTCACGGCTACCAGTGACCATAGCACTTACTGTATTGTTGGTTTGTCCCTGAATTTGGGAGATAATAACGGAAATCTGCTTAGTCGCCTCTTGAGACTGCTCAGCCAGTTTGCGTACTTCTTCCGCGACCACAGCAAATCCTCTACCTTGCTCACCAGCCCTGGCCGCCTCAATTGCTGCATTAAGGGCTAGTAAATTAGTTTGCCCGGCAATTCCAGAAATAGTATCTACAATTTGACCTATTTCCTGTGAATGTTGACCAAGTACAGTAACTAGTTGGGTTGAGGAATTGACAGTCTGTTCAATTTTCCGTATTTGCTTAACCGTCTTTTCGATAGAAATCGTGCCTGCCTCTGCAGTAGCAGTAGCGCGCGTTGAACTGTTCCCAACCTCCCTAGCAGTAGCTGCAATCTGTTGGACACTAGTTGACATATTTTTAGCAACTAGCGTGGTTTGGTTAACCGTGTCTAACTGTTGCTGCGAGCCCTGAGCAATGTCAGTAATGGAAATGGCTACTTGATTAGATGCCTGGGCCGATTGCTCAGCACTGGCTGTCAGTTGTTGAGATGAAGAAGCTATATGTTCCGCAGAGACAGATATTTTACCGATCAGTTGTTTCAATTGTGCAGTCATCTGATTAAATGACTGCGCGAGCTGTCCAACTTCATCTCCAGAGTCAATTTTTAGCGGGGGTTGAGTAAGATCCCCATCGGCAATTTTTGCAGCAGCAGTTGCTACTGCATTAACCGGTTTGGCAATCTTACGGCTAATCCATAGTCCAATACTGATACCAGCAAAAGCAATAAGGATATTTACGCCAATTATAATTTTGTGTGTCTGTTCTTTTTCTGTCTCTAGACGTTGTTCCTCATTTTTTACAAATTCTTGAATAGCTTTCACTAAATCAACAGTGGCTCCATTGGCGAGCTTAAAGGGTTGCCCAGCCTGTTGCATGTATAAAGCTACCTGTTCGATCTTATTCTCACGTTTTGCTTGGATAGATTTTTCGGCAATAACTTCATAAGCAGTTTTTTCTGTTTTGATCTTTTGGATTATTTTTTTTGCATCTTCGTTGACAAACAATTGCTCAGATCTAGCCACTTTGTCATTCATTGCCTGTTTGTATTGGTTGTAAATCAAGATATCACTTTCATCACCTGTGAAATTAAAACGCCGCACTACCACAGCCAAATTCGCTAAATCATTTGCAGTGCCTAAGGTTAATTGCATTTTTTCCATATTTTCATTAGTACTTTTTTTCGCTACGGTATCCAGTTTGTTAAATTCGTATATAGTAAAGACACTCATACATACGACTAGGAACGTAACAAATAGAAAAGCTCCTGTGATTTTTTTACCAATTGATAAATTCATAATTATTTTTTCCCTATTTTTCAAATTTCTTTTTATATATAAAACTTAGCTTTAACAAAGATTCAGCCAAGATAGAAGTTTTAGTTTCTCTTATTTTGAATCAGAAGGTGTTCTACTTTTTAATCCTTTAGAAATAAATGAACAATCTTTTAGTTATCTTTATAGTCCCTCTTAAATACTATATTTTTACCAATTATTCTCTTTATATCATTTATTCGACATTTTACCACATATCCCTTTGATATTTTTTTATAATAAAGTGTCGTATTATGGTTAACGCTAAAATAAGCAGCCAAGGTGACAGATGATGAGTAAAAGAAGTTATGTCGCCAATTTAGCTAGTAACGGTCAAATTACTCTGAGAAATCAGTATCCTCTCAAAACAATTGGCAAAGGAGGTATTTATACATTTTATTGTATAAATACCTCCTTTGCCGCTTTCCAATCTTATTTGTATTTTTTTGAGTTTCTTTTATGCATCTAACTACTAACACTACTCTCTCTTACTTCCAGCTATTTATTTACTATCAATGCCACTGACTCCACATGTGTTGTGATAGGGAGTTGATACCAATACACTGAATTTTTGAAGGTTCGGCACCCCTATGACACCCTGCGACACCCCTATTTTCAGAAATTGGAGTTACTAAATATAAACATATAGTATAATACTTCTTCTTTTCTGAAATATCATACCTGTCCCCGCATTTCTTTTATTCAATTTGCTGAGTTAGATTTTTGGGCAAGAATAACATCAAATCTTTTGTGAGTAAATTAGCAATTGCATTTCCCTGTGCGATGATGGTATCGATTTATCAAACTTCCCAAATGTATTTTTAACAATCATTTCTCTCGATTTGAAGATGTCTTCTATTTCATTTACTGAGTATAGTCGAATGCTTGAATGCGCTGACAATTCATCAATTTTTGGTTTTTCAGCTACCTCTCCAAATTTCAGCCCCCATCCTCCATATAACATCCGTCGATTTTCTTTATCCCAATGGAATTCGGGAAGAGAAAGCTCTTTTTCTCCAATATCCCAATACCTTCTTGGAAAATGCATTTCAGCATGCTCCGCATTGCAAATATTCATAAAATGTTTTCCACCTTTTTTTAGAGAAGATGTAATCAAATCAAATATTTTCAAATTTTCATTATCATTTTCCAGATATCCAACCGCACCATCTGCCATATTTAAAACAACATCAAATTCATTTTTAAAAGTCATATCCCTTATATCTGCACAGATAAATTCTGCATTTAATTTATCAAAAGAAGAAATTCTCATAGCCTCGTTTATATAATCACTTGTAATGTCTACGCCAACTACTGGAAAACCTCTTCTTGAAAGCTCTAGTGCATGTCTACCAAAACCACATGCTAAATCCAAAATTCTTTCTGTCCCTGATAAATCCATAATATCAATGATAAAGTTGACTTCATCGTTAGTATGTTCAACCCAAGACATATCTTGAATATCAAGTGACCATATTTCTTTATACCATTCTGGGCTGGGTTTATTTAAAATATTCATTTACAAACCTCTTCAAGCCTATACATTATCCTAATTACTTGTCCTATACTACAATAAGCGGCGGGGTTCTGGTGCAGAAAAGTATGAAATCGAAATTTTCCTGAATTTCGCCACAGTGTTAAGCTACGATCCCCATAATCTTATTTATAAATTCAACCTCAGAACGGACACATTGAATTTCTTCAACCTGCCCCTTCCTGCTCATATGCATCGTTTCAATTCCACAAATTATTTTCTCAGCAGTTTCAAAGCTATCAAATCCAAGCATTAGTTTGATCTTTCGTTTAATAAATCGATTGTTGTATGAGTTAGTTTCAAACCTCTCTCTTGCATCATCTCAACGATCATTTGATGTCTCCACACGCATGTTCGAATATTATAGGATATCCTAGTTTTGATTCATTTTTCTGAAAAATGCCTTTTCATCTTCAGTGAATTCCTCAAAACTATTAAGTCTAATATATTTATTTACATAATTTTTCTGAATTTCTTCTTTCCAGTTTGGACCTCGGGATTCTTCTGATATTACATATTGTTTAACTGTTTCCTTTTCGGTTCTGGTGCAAAAAATAAATCGATGCTATAATCTTACCACAAACTTGAGAATTGAGGTAAAAAATGTCACATAATTTATTTAAGTGGAAACATTTCGATTCGGAAATTATAATGTTATGCGTCCGTTGGTATCTAAAGTATCCACTCAGTTATAGAATGCTTGTGGAAATGATGCAAGAAAGAGGATTAAACCTCACCCACACAATAATTATGAGATGGGTTCATCAATATTCTCCAATTATTAGCAAGAAGCTCAGAAAACATATTACACCAACGAACGATTCGTGGCGAATGGATGAAACCTATCTGAAAATCAAGGGTACAAATGCCTATTTATATAGAGCAGTTGATTCTCAAGGGAACACTATAGACTTCCTCGTATCTGAACATCGCGATAAAGATGCTGCGAAGAATTTCTTTAGAAAAGCTCTAAAAGCCAAACATAGTCAGCAACCAAGGGTAATAACAACTGACAAGTATGCCGCGACCGAGATTGCTATCTATGAAATGATATATAGCGGAATCCTCTCTGTCAGCACGTCGCTTCGAAAAGTAAAATATCTGAACAATATTATTGAACAAGACCATCGATTTATTAAGCGAAAGGTCAAGCCAATGCTTGGATTTGGCAGTTTTAAAACTGCTGAGAAAACAATTTGTGGAATTGAAATTATGCATATGATTAGAAAAGGGCAGATTGTAGAAATTCAATCTGCCCTATCTGAGGTTCAATTTATAAACAAAATCATGAGTATCGCAGTTTGATATTTGGATAAATCTTTGGCAACTTCTAACTTTATAGAATCTTTGCACCAGAGCCTCAAAATCTTCCATAGAAGCAAATTTGGTAATTAATATAACGTCATAAGACGACGTTCCATGACGTATATCTACTTCTACTTTCAAATCATGGAGAAACTCAATTTTCCCCTGCATACTTAGCAACATATCCCTTGTCTTTGCAATGTTTTCATCGTTCCTATCCTTAAGTTTTAAAAGCAGATTGTTTGTGATCATTCTAGAACATCCTATCTACTATTGTTTCTGATAATCATTACGTCTAACAATCAATCACCAGTTAATCGAGTGCTCAACATGGTAATCTTACCGTCATTGATGGTAAAGTGGAAGTCAAGTGGAATCGGACTTCCATCAAAGGTTCCGGAAACTTGAGCTGTGAGTACAGTCTCGTTGCCTTGCTCTACTAGGTTGATAGGATCTAGGGTGTCTTGATATTTCTCAATGCTAGCATCAATCCATTTCTTGATAGCAGCAATACCGCAAATCTCCTGTCCTTCGTCATGAACAATGGCATCACCTGCGAAACAAGCAATCACTGCATCACTATTTTGATCATTCTTTGCCTGAACAAAAGTAGCAATAAGCTGTGGTAGTTTTATCGACATCATGATCCTCTCCTTACTTATTTTATCATTGATTTTACTGTTTACTGTATGTTCCTCCTTGTTCCGTTAGATTGTCCGAATAGTCCCCCCATCGATGATATGTTCACTACCGATGATATACGAAGCCCGATCAGATGCCAGGAAGGCAACCAGTTCGGCTACTTCTTCAGGACGGCCCGGACGTCCAAGGGGAATACCCCCCAGGTTATTCATTATTTCCTGCCGCGCACTGTCATAGTCGGTATCCGAACCATTAGCCAACAGTTTAATAAATCCCTTTGTGGCCGTCGTTTCAATGAAACCAGGCGCAACGGTATTAACCCGTACGCCGTGAGGCGCGACCTGGTTGGCAAGTCCTTTGCTGTAGTTTGCCAAAGCTGCCTTCGCCGCAGAATACGCCATCGTTTCAGTTGCTGGGAAGAGCCGCCGGATGGATGTAATATGAATGATAACGCCGGAGCCCTGTTCCAGCATCGAAGGAAGTAGTGCTCGATCTAGGCGAACAGCTGGGAAGAAATTTGTGTTAAAGATCTGCTGCCAATTATCATCACTCATTACTAGAGCGCCCCCAACTGGAACAGACGACCCGCCTACATTATTAATCAAAATATCTACACCACCAAAACGCTCAAGCACCGTTTTAGTAATTACTGCCACGCCTTCTGCAGTACTGACGTCAGCTTGAATAAATAATTCCGACCCATGGGTATCATCAGGAATGGATCGAGCAGTGGTTATAATTATTCCTCCAGCACTCTTCAGGCGCTTGACGATGGCTTCACCAATACCTTGTGTTCCACCTGTGACTAGAATTCGCTTACCTTTAAATTCATCTACATTAAATAAGTTATCCATTATTATCTCCCTTCTTTCGTTATATTTTGCTGTCCTCTCGTTTCTATTTGACAACCACATTATCTATAGATCGTTTTATAACTCTTGATCTATTTTTTAATTATACACGAGATAATAAGACAACAGTATGTCATATTAAAATCATTATTCATAAAGTTTTAATGCTTGTCGTATTCGATTTGCAATTATTTTACGTACGTTCTCTGGTGCTATGACCTTCACAAAACTGCCAAAAGATAAAATATAACTGTAAAGCCATTCTCCTTCCGGAAGTGCGGTCTCTAAAGTAAAGCTTCCGTCACCGTTCTGGATAATAAATGAATCATCAAAATAGTCGTATAAGCGATTTAAGACCTGCGCCTGAAAGCAAAGTTTCAAGGCAATTAACGACTGTTGACCAGCGTTCTGTTCTTCCGGTTTCGCTTCTGGCGGCACCTTTACATCAAATGTATCCGCCTGAATTTCTAGTTTTTTTAGCCTGGATATCCTAAAGGTCCTGTGTTCCTGACGTTGCCGACAGAAGGCTAGTAGATACCATGCATTATTTTTAAAAATAAGTTTTTCCGGTTCCGCCAATCGTATGCTCCTGTGGCCTTCCCCGTTCACATAGTCAAATCGAATGACATTTCGCCCCAGCATAGCCCGTTTTATATCGTTAAACTTGTTTTGTTCATTGGGTGAACTTCCCCAAGGAGAAAAATCAACTTCTACCCAGTCATGATCTAAAGCATTCTTAAATATTGCCCCCATCTTTTCAAGGGCAATATCCAATTCCGGATATTGAGTTGCCCGCAGAGTATTGAATGCCAGCAGCAGGTTTTCGCTTTCATGCTCTGAAATAAGCATCCTGTTTAATGTATAATTTTCAAGCAGATGTATGCCGCCGCCATTGCCTTTATTCATATACACAGGTACACCTGCTGATGAAAGCACATCAATATCCCGGTAAATTGTCCTTGTTGAAACACCAAAACGGTCAGCAAGTTCTCTGGCGGTAATCGTTCCCTTATTAAGCAATATGGTTGTAATCTCAAATAATCGATTTCTTTTCATTTTTTATCACCCAAATTAATTATAGCATTAAATACGACATACACCTGTCATATTTAATGCTACAAATTCCTAAATTCATCAAACAGTATATAACTATTATTTTATAAACGCCATAAACTACCCCAACACTTAAATGTCTATTACAAACATGCCATCCGTAAAATATAATGGCCTGTAGTAAAACCGCCCGTCAATCCAGCCCCACATACCCCCTTGCTGTAACTGCCTTCATCAACTTCATCCCCCACTCCAACCATACAAATACACGAAACCCTCTACATTTCGTGTAAAAGTATTCATTTTCGTGTATTTGTTTAAACTTTTACACGAAACCTCTCGACTCCGCGACACCCCCCAATGAAAAAATCGCTCAAACCGAAGTATGAGCGAACATAATTACACACTTGTAAAATTAACCAAAACCCACGAGCCCCCGCGAATACAGGCTATTTACGCTCTATCAACGCCACACACTCAACATGTGTTTTGATAGATAAATAATACTGATACGCGTAATTGGAATTTTGCGTAAAAGTGCGACACCCCTAAGGGTCATTGATTTATTAAACAAAAAGTCATGCTAATACTTGGATTTGACAGTTTTCAAACTGCAGAGAAAACCATTTGTGAAATTGAAGCAATGCATATGAACAAGAAAGGGCAGATTGAATAAATGAAACAGCGGGGCAGGTTGCATGATTCACACTATAAAATATATGTTCATAGTGATTTGAATCAATTCACCTGTCCCGCTGATTCAAGGTTTAATCCTCGTTCCTGCATCATCTCCACAATCATGCGGTAACTGAGTGAATATTTCAGGTACCAGCGAACACATAATATTATAATTTCGGACTGGAAATGTTTCCATTTAAACAAATGCTGTGACATTCTTTTTACCTCAACTTTTAAGTTTAGGGTAATGATTATATCACGGCGTTATTTTTTGCACTAGAACCCTGTTTTCTTCCATATCATTTTGTTTACGGTACCCCGAAAAATAGTATCGCATATTATATAATATGCGATACTATTTTTCGATAAAGAAGGGATGAATTTTATGTCTTCTTGTGATAAAACTAGAACTGATAAGCACGTCAGCTTATACGACTATAGCAAAAATATAATTCAGGGAAACAACCTGAAGAATACAGAAACTGATGACCGTGCTAATACCATTACATCCAATTTTGGAGCCTTAGGCAGCTGCGGATGCACACCTATATGTCCACTATGTCCTACTGGAGCAACTGGTGCGTCGATCCCATTTTCAGCAAACCGGATTTACGTTACAAATCGGGCAGATAACACCGTATCGGTCATTGATGGGAATACCAATACCATCATAGCCACCGTTACGGTAGGTTCGAATCCATCCGGTGTAGGTGTTAATTCATCAACAAACCGGATTTACATTGCAAATGAGGGAGATAACACCATATCGATCATTAGTGGAAATACCAACACCGTTATAGGCACCGTTACGGTAGCTTCAAGACCAAGCGGTATAGGTGCGAATCCATCAACAAACAAAATTTACGTCGCAAATTGGGGAAGGAGCAGCGTATCGGTTATTGATGGGAATACCAATACCATCATAGCCACCGTTCCTGTACATCGACATCCATTCGCTGTAGGTGTGAATCTATCAACAAACCAAATTTACATTGTAAATCAAGAATCGGTTCTCTCATATTGCACCATATCGGTCATTGATGGGATTACCAATGGTATCATAACCACCGTTCAGGTAGGTCGGTATGCAACTGGTGTAGGTGTTAATTCATCAACAAACCGAATTTACATTGCAAATGCGAACTCTAGCATCCTATCGGTCATTGACGGGAATACCAATACCGTCATAGCCGACATTTTAGTACATTCTGGTTTATTCGCTGTAGGTGTTAATTCATTAACAAACCTGATTTACGTTACAAATCCGCCAGATAACACCGTATCGGTCATTGATGGGGATACCAATACCGTCATAGACACCGTTACGGTGGGTCGGAATCCATCCATTGTAGGTGTTAATCCATCAACAAACCTGATTTACATTGCACATCAGGAAGATAACACCGTATCAATCATTAGTGGAAATACCAATACCGTTATAGGTACCGTTGAGGTAGGCTCGATGCCAAGGGGTATAGGTTTTAATCCTTAATGACTCCTACGAAATGGCATGATTTTCTTCCGAGAAAAAAACAGTTTGCGTCTTTGCGCGAGCTAGCCTTTTCTCTTTTTTCATATTGGGTAAGTTTTACTGAAACAGCGGGACAGGTCTCATGATTCACGCTACAAATTATATGTTCATAGTGATTTGAATCACTTCAACTGTCCCGCTGATTCATCAATGCCACTAAGTTCCGTTTGTACACCCCGCCGCACTTTTGACAAAATCCCCAATTTTTTCGTGTAGTAATTTGCATTTCGGATATTTGTGCACCCCCCTAAACAAAAAAACGCTCAAACCGAAGTATGAGCGAACATAAATAACACACTTGTAAAATTTATAAAAAGCTGCGAACACTCGCCATTACTAGGCTACCTCCGCTTTATCAACGCTACCGACTCCACATGTGTTGTGATAAAAAGATGATACTAATACACGGATAAATTATAATTTCGGCACCCCCAAAAGTGTCACGACACCCCTACTTTTGAATCCTTTCAAGGGTTCACTTTTTCGTTTTTATATATTGACACTCACTGACGTTCCCGGTATTATCCTCCGGGATTACAGGGAACTAATCACTCGCTTTTTACATAAAACATATAATAATATTGAAGTATTGAGAGAGGAGTGTTTAATTTGGTTTATAACAGAAATCCATATCCATGGCAGATTAACATGTCAATGTACGACCAGGATAATCTGTATTCCGATTATAAAATGTGTCACTGCCCTTACTGTGAATATATTTACAGCACTTGTAATCAATTCCCTTGCCATTATACTCCTGCCAGCCCTCCTATTAAACTAAAGGATTATGGGGCTAGCCCATTTGTTATTAACATTGAAGAAGCCACAAAGCAAAACAATAATTTTCGTACCACTTTATGGACAGGTAAATATTTTCAACTTACCCTAATGAGTATCGACGTGGGGGAAGATATAGGTTTAGAAATTCACCCATACCTTGACCAATTCATACGCATTGAAGAAGGTCAAGGACTTGTCAAAATGGGAGATAGAAAAGACAGGTTGAAATTTCAAGCAAATATCCGGGAAGATTATGCCTTCATTATACCTGCTGGTAAATGGCATAATCTAATTAACACAGGCGATAAACCAATTAAATTATATTCTATTTATGCACCGCCTCAGCATCCATATAGTACAGTTCATAAAACTAAAGAAGATGCCGAAGAGCACCACCGTCGCTAATTTAAAAAAGGCTCAGGATCAGATTTCTATGATTGAAGAATCTGAAAAGCTGTATCTATTTGAAAAGAAAAAATATAGAAAATAACCCATAATACTATCCACAAAAAATTCAGCCTATCTTTAAACAGTAGGCTATTTTCTTTTCTACAGGGTACTTTTAAAAGATTAATCTTCATAAATTAATCTTACAATGAGAAGTAAGGAGGTACTATGGAAAAAAGCGATTTCTTACAATTCTGCCGAAAATACCATTCCATCGATGACTATGCTTTATCGGCGAGAATCCTCCCCACCATCCGGGAATATATAAAACAGCCTAACACTAGTAAAATGCCCGTAATTTGGCTAGAGACCAGTGATAGCGGCGACAATAATATCGCTTTCATGAATACAACCTATCCCTATTTAAATCAAGTTTTTTCAGACATGATTAATCTATTCTATAGCAATACATTCATGGCGGCGCAAGGAAGAGACGCTCTTGCACTTCTTGAAGAGATAGCTACAGTTTACGATGGAGAATTTACGCTAGTAGTTGAGGGTGCTATACCGACTAAAGATAACGGAATATATAATATAATTGCCCGCACTAAACATTATAAATTAACAGCCTTAGATGCAGTAACCTGGCTTGGAACAGCTGCTAAGTACGTTGTTGCTATTGGAACTTGTGCCAGTTTTGGAGGCGTCTCAGCTGCTGCTCCGAATATTACCCAATCGGTAGGCGTTGGGAAAGTACTGAAACGGGAAGTTATCAATGTCAGCGGATGCCCTGTAAACCCCGATTGGTTTGTCGGCACCTTAGCCCATTTAATTATGTATGGCAGACCAGATCTTGATGAGTTGGGAAGGCCTAAACTTTTCTATGGTTCTACTGTCCACCAGCACTGTCAGCGCCGATCCTACTTTGACAAAAAAGATTTTGCTGAAAGGCTAGGAGAAATCGAGTGTATGTTTTCCCAAGGATGTATGGGGCCACGTACTGGCTCTGACTGCCCTTACCGCCAATGGATCAATCATGTAAACTGGCCAGTGAAGGCAAATACCCCTTGTATCGGATGTACTAATGAGAATTTCCCTGACGGTTCAGCCCCCTTCTTTACACCTTTGCCACAAAAAAACCAGAGTAAGCAAGTTAACAACGAACAACTGTCAACTACAGGGAAAGGAGAATCCTATGAGCCTACAGAAAATTCTGTTTAGCCCTGTTACACGCTTGAGTGGGCTGCTATCGGTTGAACTCGGTATCGATGATAGTTGTATTGTCTCGGCTGACGTCAGCAGTACTATGTTCCGTGGTTTCGAATACATTATGCGCGGACGCAATGTGGCAGATGCTGTATACATGACACAACGTATTTGTGGAATTTGCTCAACAGCACATGGAGCTGTAGCAAGTTATCTCCTAGACGATTTGTATGATAATGATATCGAGGAAAACGCCCAGTATTTGCGAAATATTATGTTCGCGGCAGACTTTCTACAAAACCACATCCGGCATTTCTATTTTTTTGGACTACCTGATTTTGTTATAATGCCTGATAACCCCCTCTTTCAGAATCAAAACTGTTTTGACTGCCGACTTGATGATTCCGATAATCGGCGCCTGTCAAGCCATTATATCGAAGCTGTAAAAGCTGCCCAAAAAAGTCATCAGCTCTTAGCCCTATTGGGTGGCAAAGCGCCACACCAACACAGTTTTGTCCATGGGGGCGTGACTGTAGCACCTACAGCAGATTTAATTAATCAGGCGCAGTTCCTTATGAAAGATATTCAAGAGTTTGTTAAACGCTATATGCTTCCAGATACAGAACTACTTTCCCATTGCTATGATGATTATTTTCATATTGGTGAAACTCCAGGTTGTTTTTTATCCTTCGGACTCTTTCACTTCGGAAAGAAGAATGAGCAAGTGCTCTGGAAAGGAGGCGTCCTTGATAGAGGTTCATTAACACAGCCAAGACTGGATTTAATACAAAAAGATATATCGAAATCTTGGTTTGAACGCGATAAAGAGACAGGAGATGTTTCTCCTGCTCCCTATAAGCCCGAGGCCTATACCTGGGTAAAAGCCGTACTCTATAATGGCAAACATTATGAAGGTGGACCTCTAGCTCGTATGATTATGAACGGTTACTATAAGGGGGGCACTTCAACTATGGATCGTATCGTGTCCCGTTCATTGGAAACACTCCTAATTACTGAGCTAGTAAAGGACTGGTTGAATTGCCTAGAACCTGGAGCAGCACCACTAAAACAAAAAGAGCAAATTGTGAAAAACCAGGCTATTTCCGTAACCGACGCCATGCGTGGCCCCTTGCTTCATAGCGCCTCTATCAAAGATGATCAAGTGAGAAAATATGACATTATTACCCCCACAGGCTGGAACTTTTCACCGAAAGATCTTTCTGGTTATCGGGGGCCTGCGGAAACGGCTCTTATTGGTACGGAAATACCATCACCCGAACTTAAGTATGTAATCCCGGGTCGCATTATACGTTCCTTTGACCCTTGTCTTTCATGTGCTACACATCTGCTGGACTATGACACAAACAATGTAGAACATATAATATATTGAACAGATGGTTCTGGTACAAAATTTTCATTTTTTTATGCTTTGATCAATTTTTGAAGAATATCGGTGAGCCCACCTCATAATCCTCCTCTGTGTCTTCTCGTAATAATTGAAAATCATGTATTTTCACCTTTCTCACAACGCACTCGGTGTTGCAAAAAAGACGACAGTTATCTTTCAGTAGTTTCATTCAGCCCCCACGTGGGGCTTTTTTACTATAGCGGAAAGTATCGCGTCCAGGGTTCTCGCCCTTTAATTGTACTTTTTTTCTTACTGCTACATATATTTTGAAAAAGCGTTATATGTAGGAGGAGACAAGGTGGCAATTATAAAGATCCGAAGAACTCAGATATTTTATTCTCCGAAGCGTTGTTTTAACTGAAAGAGTTCCACTATAAATCATTTCATAAATAGCAATTTCGGTTGCAGCGTACTTATCAGTTGTGATAACTCTTGGTTGCTGATTATATGTAGCTTTTAATGCTCTTCTAAAGAACTTTTTCGCCGCATCTTTATCACGATGTTCAGATACAAAAAAGTCTATCGTCTTCCCTTCGGAATCTACTGCGCGATATAAATATGCATTTTTACCCTTGATTTTAAGATAGGTTTCATCCATCCGCCACGAATCATTTGTTAGTTTAAGATGTCTTTTGAGTTTTTCGCAAATAATTGGAGAATATTGATGAACCCATCTCATAATTGTTGTATGAGTTATATTCAAACCTCTCTCTTGCATCATCTCAACAAGCATTCTGTAACTCAATGGATATTTAAGATACCAACGAACGCACAACACTATAAATTCAGCCTCAAAATGCTTCCATTTAAATAATTGCGATGACATACTTTTTACCTCAATTTTCAAGTTTACGGTACGAGTATATCATGGCTTTATTTTTTGCACCAGAACCCAGTTTTTCTGTCTGCATAATAATTGGTACTATGAACACTTCTGACTACCTCTTTGCAGATGTGCAATTTCACTTTCGTTTATATGCAATCTCGCTACATCATTTAATTGATGTGAAAAGTAGGTTCTCTCCAGTTTCTTTAGATACTGTTTTGGCGTGTCGCTACCCATACACCGCAGGGTTCTTAGGTATTGCATTTAGGGTTCTTCATACCTTCTTCTGCCTTCGCCATTGATAGCGTAGCTCGGCTCCCTGTTGTCCCTTTCAGGAAGTCAATGTCGATGCGGCAGTATTCACTTTATGTTACAACCCGCCAAATTGCCCAGTTTGTTACCCAAACTACATAACGCCTCAAAGCACAAATTACTTCATACCTCGGTTGCTGACTACGGGACTGCCCTACCTTTATCCCGACAGGACTTGCACCTGCAAGCATCTAAAAGCTTATCTGGACACGACTATCACCGCGACCGACTCCACATGTGTTGTGATAGGGAGTTGATACTAATACACGAATAGATTTGGAGTTCGACACCCGTATGACACCTTGCGACACTGAACTGAACCAAGTTTAACGGACACTAAAAAAGTCATCCTATCTGGAAATGGTATGATAAACTGGACACTAAAATAAGAGAAAAAGGTGGACCGAAACCCCAAAAACGGGCATCATAAGTAAATACCCCCTCCTGTAAAATTTCAATTATGAAATAAACAACAGAGGGTATTTTTTTTAAGCATCACGCAGTGGTTATTATAATTGTACTAAACGAATGAATTAGTTTGATAAATTCATTCTTCAACCTTCCAGTTGTAACACAGAGTTATTTTATAATCTCTGGTGGCACATGAAGTATTTTTGCTAGCTTCTCCAATAGTTCATTAGGCACATTAGTTATAATATCAGTGTCGATTCGTGAAAAGTATGAATAAGAAACATCGTCAAATGCCTCTATAAATGCATTCCTTTCTTGAAATCCGCGAAATTCTTCTTACCGTAGCACTCTACCGCCACCATAATTTTCTATGTCGGGCTTTATTTATCTATTTTAAATTTAACGTAGAATGTCGTACCATCCGGGGAAGTGTCAACATCAATCTTGGCTCCATGCCGTTTGGCAATTTGATAGCACACCGCCAGTCCTAGCCCCGTTCCGTTATCCTTTGTCGTCAAAAAAGGCGTTCCTAGCTTATCCATCATTGACTGAGGTATCCCTTTGCCGGTATCACTGACAGCCAATATTATCGCGTCCCATTGGACGTAAGATTTAATCGCTAGCGTCCCACTCGACTGCATAGCATCAAATCCGTTGCGTACCAAATTCAACACCAGTTGCCGCAATTCGTTGCCATCCATGTAGATATCTGGAAGGTTATTTTTTTCGATTTGCAAATCATGCCCAGAGTTATACGCTTCTGCCTGCAGTAGCGGTAATAGCGCATCAATAACATCGTTTATATTATCCAGCTTCATTTTTATAGATCTGTCTTTAGCCAGCGATAAGAATTCCGTAATAATCCCATTGGCACGGTCTAACTCCTCGATCATCGTGGTAAACTGTGGCCGAAGCTCGGTATAGTTATCCTTTTGAAGATACCACTGCAGATAGCCCCGCACTGTCGTCAACGGATTTCTAATTTCATGACCGATGCCTGCTGCCATTTCGCCCACAAGGTTTAGCCGATCCAGTCGTGATAGTTCCACATTTATCCTTTGCTGTTTCACATACCGATTAATCAGTAAACCACAAAGCGTCAATATGAATAAACTGGCCACTAAAGTTCCGAGGATATAGCCTCGTTTGCGCTCTTCATAAGCGGTCAGGGCTACTTGGGTAGATTTTCCCACCGCGACTATAAGAGGATACTCTGGTAAAACGCGATAACTCGTTATACGAGTAACTCCATCCAGAATATTAGTTGCCACATACGATGCATCAAGGTGGCCTCTTTGAATATTCTCCCAAAATTGGCTACCTCGGTTGTCCTGACCAGTCTCCAAATTGTCGCCAACCCGACGGGCCCGATTGAAACCATCCGTGCCACTCAGGGATATCAATTGATTTTGGCCAAGGTCTATCTTATTATAAAACTCAAGAAAATAGTCCCCTTTTAAACTGACGTAGATAATTCCACCAAAGGATCCGTCTGGCTTATTGATGCGGCGAGTCAGAGGGATGATGCTATATCCTTCAATCCTGCCAATGATCGGCTTTCCTATATATAGATTCTGACTAGCAGCGTCTCGATGAACCTGGAAGTATTCTCGATCCGAGTAATTTACTTCAAGGGCATTCGGATTAGATGATTGAATTATAGTTCCATTCTCGTTGTAGAACGCTACCAACCTTCGACTTGGATCTTTCTTTGCGTTCTCCTTTAAAGAGATAAACGCCGGATTGGATATTCCGTCACGTTCATAGGTCTGTTGCAGGTTGAGCATCTGCTCATCAGCATTTGCGACGACTCGTCGCACATGTTCTTCAAAGGCTTTGGCTAGATTCATGGTTTCCAGGGAACTTTCTTTAATCGTCCTGTCGTAATCATATTTGATTTGATATTGGATAAAAACCCAGAGACTGGCGATTAAAAGTACTGCTAGTAAAAAAATGAGCCACGGATAGCTCGTCAAATACCTTCTCTTGATTATCTGGACCATACTGGTAATCATTTTCTAGGATACACCCCCTATTGCTATAAACGACGAAGTGCCATGAAAAAGTGAGCTCGCCCAATATCTGTAGGAGATTTGAATATAGATGTAATTCGTTCACAAAAGGTTGTATGCAATCAAGCACTATCACAATGCTCTTATTTTACAAAAGTTGTTAAAATCCTCTATTATATGAGAAATTTTTACTATAACAAATTTACAATGCAATACAAAATTATCTTACTTAATAACTGATTCATTTGTTCTTACTAATACTTCATGTATGATTTTCCCAATAAGAAAGGGCTTTGTTCTTTTTACATAAATAATCAATCATAAATCATCATCCTCCTATGGCCGAGGAGCGTTGAACTAAAACAGCGATCCCAAGATCTAAAAACTTCTATTTTACCCCAGCCATCAGGGTACTGTTTAACGGTGCCACTTAAAAAGCAGAAGAAACCAGTCAAGGCATCACCCCAACTGGCTAATTTTCCACCTCTATTCAATTTCACACTCAACCGAAGTCCCATCAAGTAAACTTACAATCAGTCTACCGCCATCAAAAACCGTAATCTTCTCAACCAGTGCAAAATATAACTCTACATCATATTCAGTTATCGGCTCTGCCGCCGTTATTATCTGGATAAACTGCTTCGCCTTATATCGCTTCAATAAATTATCATTCTCCAGGCTTTCATGCCACTTTTCTATAAAATAAGCCTTGTTATCAACCATGACATTGAAAGCACCCACGAATGCCTGGTACAAAACTCCATCGTCAATATGCTTACTTACACACCCCTTTTCACCTTTAACCACATACTTATCATTGCACCGCCAGATAATCCTCCTGCGTCTGTCATCATTTGAATTCCAAACCTTTCTGCCAAAAATATGACTGCAATTACCACATATCACTCGCCCTGCAAATGGGTTATTGATAGTCGCACACTCAAATTTTTGAATACCATACTCTAAACAATAGTCTCGTCTACGCTCCAACTCAAGCTGAACTGCTTCCCACATATCTTTCTCAATTATTGCAGGATGGCTTTCTTCGACGTAGTATTGTGGTACTTGCCCTGCATTGTCCGCTCGCTTTTTGCTAAGGTAGGGTAGTAACTACAGCGCCTTACCGTTAGGCAGGTTTCTGAGTACCCCCTCAGAACCGGACTTACGCCTTTCAACGTATCCGGCTCGCCAGTTGCTTCTAAGAGTTTTTCTCTGCTCTATGGATTTCTTTATGGCAATTTTCGCACACTACCAATGTTTTCCTTTGCATCCCCTTCATGATCAAAACCCACATGGGAGAAGTAAATCCCGGTCTATTATATTTCTCAAGTAAATCCTTGAGCTTTCTAACATGATGCACAACGAAGTCTTTTCTATTCTTGCTTCTAATACCACATAATTCACAGGTTCCAGCATTTAATCTATTTACGATTTCATGCCATCTCCCAGATATAACTTCGTCTACCTTTGTTTTGGGTTTACTTACCTTTTTTAGTGATTCATTGAAATAAGTCAGCGTTTTAGCTAGACCTTTCCTTGTCTTATATCTTATTCCAATTATTTTCACTGTTCCGGTTCCCTGTTTTCTTGGCACATCAATTCCGTACTTTGTTATTGTCGCCCGAACTGATGCACGTTCTTTTTTTGCTATAGTTTTGACCATGCTGTAATAGTGGTAGTATTTGTACTTTGCCAGTTTTGTGCTTATATCTGTTGCAAGGCAGTAGTAGTTGTATAATCCCCGGATTTCTTCATTATATTTTGCTATTATCTCTCCGATTTTCAGGCTCACCCTGTCATTTTTTTGCACTGGTTTATGATTGTGCCTAAATTCTTTGAGCTTCTTATTTATTACTTCTCCGGGTACGAGCAGTTGAATTTTACCATTAACTGCCCTAATTTTTCTTCCTCTTGAGTCTACAACTATTTTAGTATCTACCTTTGCTTTGTTAATTTCATACCCCAGGAACTTTGCTCTTTCCTTGGCAGCGTGTGTTATTAATGTTTTTTCTAGGTTGAGTTCAAGCTCTAAGATTTGAGAGAGGAAGTTTTTTATTCTTTCTCTGATTTCTTCTGCGAACTTTTTACTTCCATGAATACCAACTATAAAATCATCACAATATCTGACATATCTAACTCTTTTGTAGTCTTTGTCAAATGGGTCTCTTGAAGGCATACTTCTTAGTTTTTTTGTTAATTCTTTAACTTTTTCATAATCGCCATTCCTTCGAAAGAAATCTCTTTCCTTCCAGACCCTATAGTGTGCTAAATTTTGTTTTTTCTGAGGTTTTATATTGATTTCTCTTTCCATTTTTTCCATAACCTTATCCAGTTCATGTAAGTATATATTGGATAGTATAGGACTTATAATCCCACCTTGCGGTGCTCCTGAAAGAGAGTCATGTACCTGATGGAACTCAAAATACCCTGCTTCCAAAAATCTTCTAATAATTTCGATAATCCTTCCGTCTTTAATTTTCTTCTTCAATAGTCCAAGTAGTATATTCTGGCTCATGTTATCAAAGAAACCTTTTATATCTCCTTCGATAAACCAGTTTATCCCCTTGAAATTTTGTTTTATTTGGTACAGTGCTGTATGGCAGCTTCTTTTTGCTCTGAAGCCATGAGATGAATCTAAAAATAGTGGTTCATATATGGATTCAAGCATTAACTTTAAAATTTCCTGTACTATTTTATCTTGGAAGGATGGTATTCCCAGCGGACGCATTCTGCCATCTTTTTTGGGGATGTAGGTTCGTCTTACTGGATGAGGGTAATAACTTTCATTTTTAAGTTTGCCAATCAGTTCCTCAATTAGTTGATATCCAAACCCGTCAATCGTATTTCCGTCCGTTCCTGGTGTCATGTTGCCTTCTTTTGCGTAAATTTCATTGTAAGCACGCAAGAAAAAATCCTGATTAAACAGATTTCTATAAAGCCTGTCGAAAACAAAATTTTCGTTTTCGGTAGACTTATCCCTTAGTATTGATAATATTACCTCAGCTTTTTGCATTCCGCATACCTCCGCAAATTATCAGTCAAACAACCTGCTTCCCTTCGCCATGTAACAGTCATTATCTGTCTCGGACTACTACGGAAGCTCCGTAACCATATTGGTATTATCCAACTTAGGCTATCCCCGTTTAGATTTGAAAGTATATCAGTGTAACTTAGGCTCCTTTTCGCTTCTTTAACGTATCGCCGATACGCCTGAGAAATCAGGAGATTATAGAAGTTGACTTTCTTAACTTCTATATGATCTCTCGTATACGTCTCAATTGATTTTCGTATACCCAACCGTTTATGGAGAAGAAACTAGGTTTCAAGCAGTGTAGCCTTAGCCGTATTACACTTGGTTTCGCACATCACCCTGTCAACCAATTTATTCAGGGTATGTGCTTTCATGGCATGCTGTGTTCCCCCTATGCGTTTCCACTCAGGGTAAGCCAAGTAACAATTTGGGCATTTCTCCAGCCCAAAACCCCTTTGGGGCGATACTTACAAACCCTTACGGGCGCACAAAATCAACGGTGTAGGTCTTTTGCAGTAGAGCATCGCCTTTATATTTTTCGTTACTAAGCATTTTTCTTATGCTGCCCTCATACCACTTAAAAGTACCATCCCACTTTGGTACTTTTTCTTTTTGTAAATCCCTAGCCATTTGATTCGTACTCTTACCGTCCAGAAACTCCCGGTATATCCGTCTCACCGTCTTTGCCTGCTTTGTATTAATAACTAAATTGCCATTAGCATCCTTATCATAGCCTAAAAACTTAGTGTGGTTGATATGCAACTTGCCTTGTTCAAATCTCCTTCTGATACCCCAGGTAGAATTCTCAGAAATAGACCGGCTCTCATCCTGTGCAAGCGAGCTTAATATGGAGAGCAAAACTTCGCCTTTACTATCAAGAGAGTTAATATTTTCTTTCTCGAAAATAACCCCAATCCCTAAGTCCTTAAGTAGTCTGGCAAAAGTTAAGCAGTCGAGGGTATTTCGCGCGAATCTAGAGATAGACTTGGTTATGATCATATCGATCTTCCCAGCCTTGCAGTTCGCAATCATCATATTAAACTGGTCACGTTTCTTGGTACTCGTACCGCTGATCCCCCCATCTGCAAAAACGCCAGCGAACTCGTAATCTGCATGATCATTTATATAATTTGTGTAGTAATTTACCTGTGCTTCATAACTTGATGCCTGCTCCACTAAGTCAGTAGAAACTCTGCAATAAGCTGCCATTCTCTTTTTCGTTACCACTATACTCTCAGCAAGATTATTACCCCTTGCAGGTATAACTGTAATGTTTCTGGCCATTTCTCATAGTCTCCTTTATTACTGTCTTATTCTGTATATTCATCCTAGCAATGACCTCATCCTCAATCGCAGTCCCCAAGCAAGAATTTTTTCCTTCATTAATATAGGTGCTACACTGCCATACAATTTTCTTGCAGTCATGCTTGCTATTCCAAGTTCTCCGCCGTAGCGTATTTCCACATTTACTGCAGAAGAGCATACCTGTTAGTGGATAGCGGTTTTGGTATTCCATCTTGTCAACATTACCTCTAATCCTTGAACCAATCTGGCTTTGTGCCTCATCCCATACTTCTCTCGTAACAATGGGTGAGTGGTTATCTTCTATATAATAAGAATCTACTTCGCCACGGTTGATACACTTCTTTTTGCTAAGGTGATCCTTGCTGTAAGTTTTCTGCAGTTTAACATCACCTTTGTATTTTTCATTTCTAAGTATATTGAGAATAGTGCTGCTATGCCACTTGCTCCCCGTAATCGTTGGCACACCTTCATTCTGTAGTTCCTGGGCAATTACAAAGGCACCTTTGCCGTTTACGCAGTCGTTAAAGATACGCTCGACTATTTCTGCCTGAGTCCTATTTATCACCAGGTCGCCGTACTGATCCTTATCGTAGCCTAAAAACCGAGTGGTATTAATGGCAACTTGCCCTTGTTCAAAATTTCGTTTATATCGCCATTTTATGTTATCACTGATATTCTTGCTTTCCTCCTGGGCAAAAGAAGAGAGGACAGTCAGCAGTAGCTCACCGTCCCCATCAAAGCTTGAAATATTCTCTTTTTCAAATATAATTTCTACACCTAGTGATTTTAGTTCCCTGACCACTTCTAGGACAATCATTGTGTTCCTCGCAAATCTGGATATAGACTTGGTTAGGATGCGATCAATTTTATGTTCTCTTGCCAATGCTAGCATCTTCTGAAACTCTGGTCGCTGCTCTTTGGTGCCAGTTGTGGCACGATCGGCGAAGATACCAATAAATTCATATTCTGGATTTGATTCAAACAGTTGTTTATAATAGGCAGTTTGGTTCTCTAAGGAATCGCCTTGCGCCTCACTTTCCGAGGATACTCTGGCATATGCGCAGACACGTTTGCGTGTTATGGTCTTGATGGGCTCGATAATTCTGACCCTCATATTGAAAATGCTCCTTTGCTGTTTGTATCAAGTCACTGTACCATTAATCACTCTTTTGAGGCTTGAAGTCAAGTATGATAGAAGATATTTGATAGCGCTGACATGCTTGACTTTGCCATTAGTATTGACAATAAAATTAACGGCCTAGGAAGCCCATCTCCCAAGCCGTTATATCAGTTTTTCAGTTAAATCTCATTATACTACTAGGTCAATTCGAATATATCTATTTGGTCATTTAAATATATTGCATCTGTAATTAAAGTGGCTAACCGTTCTTTAAATTGTCCGACATTTTCAAGTAGTGCCCTTTTAATTTTAATTGTTGCAATAGCATTTTCTAAGACAATAATACTATACCCTTTTATTTTCAACAATTCTAGCACCTTAGCTTCAAGCTGCTGTATAAAATCTTCGTCTTCTTCATTGCTAATTCTTTGGATATAAAAATCAAAATAGACATATTCTTCGGAATAACATAAGCTTTCATTAAAGTATTCATAAATACCGCAAAGATAATCTTCTTTATAGGAGATAGGAAAACTTATAAACGGAAATGTGAGTCCCTCTATCCATGAGTCTTTATTAGATGTTTCATAAACCTTCTTGATAGTTGTAATCTGATCATTATCATATTCACGCACAACATCTTTTATCATTTTATATATTTCTCTCACCCATTCATCCCGGTCTTCCAAAGTTCTATTTCCAGACTTTATAAATTCATTCCACTTATTTAATTTTTGACTTATTTCACTTATTTCGTTAAAGTCCACAGAAATCTTTTCCTCACCCACTAATGTTCGAATTTCGATTCCTGCCAAATTTGCACTTATCCTAACTTCTTCTGACGCATTCGTTCCAATAAGAATAAGTTTTGGACAATAGTAGTTTCTGCCAAATTCATCTAGCCACTCAAGTTTAGCTTCATCATTAAGTGAAATTACTAAAGCCCTATATTCTAAAATTTGTGCAATGTTCTCTCGAACAAGATCACCTTTTTTTATTTCAATGATAACTGGTCGATTATCCCTAGTATCTCTAAATAACAAATCAATGTATCTATTTACACCATTATTTCCTACGTTTACTTGTCGGCCAGGCATCCTGTTTGCTTTGCTTCTAATATTAGGAATATCAAAACGTTCATCTAATAACCACGGTGACGCATATATGATATCTTCAATATCCTTTTCTAATAATTCCATCGAAATGCCTCCCTCAATCTTTTTGTAATCATTATCCATTTCACAATAATAACCTGTATATCTTTCAGTTTTCAATGAGCGAATATGACCCAGTCCTAATCCTAGTAGCTAGACCTATAAGCACAAAAATGCCACCAATAGTAGTAAAATTACAGTCGCCTTCGTTACGGCATCTTTCCATTATAGTATCTGTATTAAACCATTCCCTAGTTATCTCTTGAGAAGTAATCAACTGATTATAAGCAGTTTGCCACTCGGTTACCGTAATCCCTTTTTCGTTATTTTTCACAGGTGCTGTCTTCTTTTTCGGTATAGAATATATCAATGCATCTTCACCATTACGTTCTCCCCATCGAAGGATACGATGATTATTAGCACGCGGCTTAGGGATAATTGTTCCTGGTAACAAATTCCCAATTCTCGCAATCACTTCTTCAAGTATTGGAACAGCCATACAAATACCTCCCAATATAAACAATATACACTACACTTTCTATGATAATTTACAAAAACCTTCCAAAAACATTCAACTTTTTATAATATTATTGCATTCTGCCAAGCTAAATATCTAACATCATCTAAAGCACATATGCTTGTGGTCTTATGATGGTAAGCGATGCACTCCTAAAATACTATCTCTATTGAAAGGAAGTTAATTTAGTAGCAATCAAAAAAAGAACCTACCATTTAGTAAGCTCCTTGAATATCATTCACTTACTGATTTACAATCTCATCCCGCGTAAATTTCAACGCCTCCATCAGTGACTCTGTGTTTATCTCATGATCTTGGTAACCTTGCCGGATAATCTCAAAATAATTCTCACTTGGCATAACAGTCGTAGCTGCATATCGCTTGGTCATAATATACAGCATAGCTGTTTGCTCACCATCAGTAGTCATGATTTTTACTAATTCTTTTGTATATAGTCTTGGGTAACCCTCATAGCGATCAAGTGCCCTTTCGCACTCTTTAGTTATTGACCATAATACAATAGGTACACTCCCACAATCACTAACCTCAATATTGGCGTACCCAGTACCTTTTCCTCTAAAAGTTAGCTTGTAACCTAGTAGTTCGCCTTTACCAATCACCTGTGCTTTGGGGCAACGTTTCTTCATTTGCGCTAAATTCATATTGCTACCGTATGCAGCATAAATTTGCATTTTTGTAATCTCCTTTGCCGATATAATAAAGGGGGCAATGCCTGTCCCTAACTGTCTCTATACTTCATTTCAAGATGCATGCCTCCAAGCTGAATTACCATCAAGCATTTCCAGGAAATGATGTCTACAAGTTTTAAATTCGTCCCCGATCAGCCCAAGCCGTAGCATCCAGCAGCGGAAGGTGTACTTTTCATTATCCGTTGTTGTTCGTTTGGCACTTGCTGACTTCTGACTGAGTGCTTGATGGCTGAGGGCTAAACAAAATTGTATGTAAGCTTTAATTTTTCCCGCATGCAGGGTGCCGTTGAAAAGTCTAAATTCTACCGTACCTTTGTTGAAGGTGCTATGTAAATTCAATCCATGGTAGCGACTGTTATGATAGTGTCTTGTTCGATCTTCATTACCGTAACCTGCATACCAAATATCCGCTAAGGTTTCTATCGTCTTTGGCTTTTTCTTGTTGATGGTAGCAATAAGATCATCATTTACCTTTTTGCAATACCGAAGCCTTTCCATATCAATATTCAAGCTTTTGTAAAGTAACTCCTCCTTGCTCGCCATGAGATTGACTAGGTTCTTCAAGGTATTCGGAGTGTGTGGTTTCGCATCAATGTGAATATGTATGCCAGAACTATATTGGCTGTCGCTGACTGCCCCTGCCGCTCGAAGTTCTCTAACCAGTTCTTGCAAAGGTTCAATATCTTGATATGTTAGTATCGGGCTTACCAGTTCCACCTTGTAATCTCTGCTAAAAGCCTCCACAAGTTTGCCCTGTTCTTTTTTCATTGGGACTATACTTGCATCGCTGACAATCTTCCAATTTCTTGCCTTCGTATCAAATACATGGTACTCATCGTATGCTCCTCCAACTTGGTGAGTTAGGCCGCCAAAATAATTTGCAACCACATCGGCGGCTTCTTTCCTCGTTATCCCCGTCATTTCAATCTCAATACCAAATCTCTGCGTTCTCACTTTGCCCTGCCCCTTTCAAGTGTGCCTCTTGGCTTAGTATACATATTAGCTCTAAAGGGGACTAGTTATCCAGTTAATTGCATCGGATTTGCGAGTATACACGATCAGCTTTACTGGTCTTTTTTTATATTTGAAAGGTTGATTTTGTTGCTATTTATCCGACAAAACTTGCTTTCACCCTATGGTATTCTTCCTGAATTTCAATATGATCGCCAACTTTCAAAACTTCTCGCAAACTGTCTAAAAAAAAGTGAAAAATTCGGTTTGCGTGCCAAAAGGGTAAGCGCCCGGTTAGTTGCAAGACCGAGATTTCCCTCTGGGTGGGGGGATCATGTTCACAATACGATCACCCTCCAACGCAGTTTCTTGCGGATAACTATTTATAAACCTCACCCTTTTTATAGTAGCAGATATGACTGGTAAACCATCAGGCAATACAAATAGCATGCCATGTCCTCAGTCAATATCTCGTAACAAATATCTAACTACGAGCGCTTAATTACCTTGCCTTTTTTAAGGCAGTAGATATGAGAGATAAAGATCAGCTATCCGCAGATCAATGTCATACTTTGCCCTTCCACTTTTCGCAAAGCGCGTCCAATATTACCTTTAATTCAATCAGATTACCAATTTTTTCAACTTGATCTACTATCCTGACTCCACCCCGCCCCATATTCCACACATATACATGAATAGAATTTTTACGCCTACTAACAATTCATGATACCTCAATATCAATACCTGATCTTTATTTCTTAGCAAGTGGCCTTTTATTACGATATTCAGGAATGATATCGTAATCTTCAAGCTTCTCAATCAAGTTGCTGTATTCTTCCTGCATCAGTGTCAAAGTATTGGCCGTTATCATCATACTACAATATTTAATAAACTCTATGTAATCAATAAATGAATCAAGATACACTAGGAAACATTGATCAGATATAGATAACGTTGCAATCCATCTATCCTCATCCCCATTAAATTTTGTACACTCGATGCCGAGCGTAGTATCTTCTATTGAATAGCCACCAAGATTTTGGCACTCAATACGTTTTAAGTAATCGTCAAATTCCTCATTATCTTCCATTACTGGGAATCCTGCATACTTTTGTAATCTACCATCTTTAAATTGATACGTCATTTATATAACCTCACTTTTATTAGTCCCATAAATCACATAATTAGAGCAAAAAATCAAATTTCATCCTGCACTTTGTTATGCTTGTACAACCTATTACTACACAGTACAAGCACAACAATCCAGCATTTACAAGCCTTAGAATGGTTTTTAAAAATGATTGTATACTTTCTGAGAATACATATATATTTTTTTCTTAATATAAAAAATGTAGCTCGTATATATTTTAAAATTCCCCATATATATATTCACGAAAAGTGTACAATCAGTACAATCAATCTATTAAAATGTATATATAATAAGCGTTTGTGTTGATTGTACAGGTGATTATCTTTTGATTGTACTGCTTGTACACCCTGCCAATTCTAAGGTAGTGCAGGATTGGGAGCGCCTCCTGGAATGAAATAGCATTGCGCCCCTCGACCATTCATTTGCCAAACAAACATCGTTACTAATCTCTCTCCTTTTTTGATTTGCTTTGTCAAAATGAACCCAATCTCAGCTAATTCTTTCCGCAACTTTTTGGGAGAGAATCCATTATCTAGTAACGCTTTATCCAGTACCTCAGCCAAGACAATAGCAGTATTCGCATCAAACCTTCCGTAAGTATCGCCCGAAGAAGATGCGTAAAATTTATTCTGGTGTTGCGCTAACCATGATAATATCCACTCCTTCGCCCTCTCAGCATCATTATTTTCTTCACGAGTTGCTAAATCTCGTGCAATAGCCCGAATCACATCCATGGTACAGCCATCATTGCCAAATACGAATTGCCCCGCCAAATCATCTGCCGTAGCCTGTACCGCCAATGCATCAATGTAGGGCAGTGGAATATCAGGGAATTCAACTTTTATGCTATAAACATAGTACTGGTGCAGTTCCTTAATATACTGCCCACCAACTTGTAGCACTCCCTCGATAAAATTCCTTCCAGCATGTCCATTATGTTCCTTCGTCCAAGCATATACAGCCTTGGCAGTATTTTCATTATCGAAGGGAGCTCCTTCTATTTCTAAAAGTCTATTTCTAACACCAGCCTTATCATTCATGGTGGTAATGGGTTCTTCTCCTGTAGAATAAATGACTGTATTCCATTTCCTTTGTGCCTTTAGGCTACCATCAATATTACAACGCCCTTTTTCTTCGCCATTTGTTAAGTCCATTATGAGCTTCGAGATCGATTGTTGCGGAATTTCCGATTGTTGTTTGTCATCGATAACGAATAAAGTGTGATTGTTCTTGGCCAGTTTACCCATTATATTGTTTGCCGTAGCATTAAATGAATGTTTCAATTTGTCAGGATCGCCCCATATCGATAATGCCACATAACCCGCTGCCGTCTTGCCTGAACCGGACTTTTTCCAAATGTACACAGTATAGGTTCGGCAATTCAAAAACTTTAGCAATGGAGCCGCAAAACTAGAATCAATGACAAACCGTAGATATGTATTTCCCCTAACCTCTTGTGTGAACCGTAGCCACTCACCATACGCACCTACTGACTCATTCTGAGTGATTAATGAGTAAACATTTCCATGCCACCCCAGCGCCGAATGTTCCGTCACGATCTCAAAATTGCCATCATTGACTTTAAGCAGTGCATCAAACCACTGAATGTATTTTCTTGCGTTCCCAGAGCTTACAGGGAAACCACGCCCAACATTGACCAATTTGGCTGCGTTCATTATAGTAGTTCTTGATTCTTTCAGTTTGTGCCAATAACCACCCGACTTCCAACTAATTTCAAAACTTTGATCCGTAGTGGAACTATCTTGAAAAATTTTACTGATTACAATAGGAAAAGGACAAAGAGCAGATGGTTTGTCCTCAACCAAAACGCTTATCCCTTCCTCTTGGAAGGAGTAACCACTGGGAATAAATAAGTCAACGGGACAATCAGGTAAGCTCTCCTGAAGCGTCGGACGTTCACCATCTTGAACCATACGAAATGAATTGTCTTTTTTAGGAATGTATGATTTTAGTGTTTTATCAAATTCGCGAAGTTGAACTTTCCCACGCAGATTATTGCGGAAACTTTGAAATGTCGCCGGCTCGTATTGATATAAAATCCCACACGCCGTCATTGTCTCGTCGCTAAATACTGCCTCGGGCGTTATTGATACTATATTTTGAATAACGACTAGTGCATCCTGCACCTTGAATACTTTGCCCTTGCTGGCATCAAGCGACCATCCTGCTGGATTCTTTACCCCACAATCACCAGTAGGACAACCTTCAAATCCTAGCACCTTTTGAATATACTGACATGATGTCGGGTTCATAAGCTCCAGTGCCTGATATAATTTCTTATTAGTTTCTGCAATTGAGTACTTTCCATATGGCTCTGACAGTTCATGAGCAACCTCCACCCCATCACTAGCTCGTCCAATATTGGTTAGCATTGTTAGCCATTTCGAGTATGAAAGTATTGAGGCATTATCTCGACAGTGTTGTATGAATTTGCAGTTATCAATGATACATTTTGCTGGTCGATCTGTTGGTCTGCGTTCAAAGGCTGTCACAGTCCCACTGATCTGTGTAATAGTTGGTTCTGCTGCATACTGTTCAAGATCTTCGAAGGAATATCTATATTTTGAGCACTCTATAACTTGTACTGGTAAATTATATTTTAAATTGGTTGTACCAACTGCCCGAAGTACCCTCGATAAATCATGAGTAGCATCAATGTCATATTGCAGATTCTTCTGCTTGAACATAGTTTGAATTCCTAGTACTAACCAAGCGGCGTCTGCCTTTTCTTCTGGTGTATTAAGTTCAAATGGCTCTTTGAATAAATAATATACATGTAGTCCTCCACCACTCGCAACCAATATGGAAGGCGATAGCGGTAGACTGTTGACGATTGCCATTGCTTCGTTGATGTTCGCAGGAAGTCTCTCGCTTTTATGTCCAACTCCTGCTATGTCAATATCGATCCACACGCCTGGTATTGCTGTTACTTCAGTAGCTATCAGTCTTTCTGTAGATCTCTTTCTCTTATCACCTACGCCAAGCCCAAAGTACACTGATTTACCCTCATTGTTCAATTTTACAGCTTGATCTCCCATCGCTTGAATGTTATTCGAAGGAAACCAGTATGTGATTTTGTCAGGTAGCGTCCATAGATATAAATATTTATTTTCTATCCGATCAAATAATATTTCTAAGAATTCTTTCGTGCTTATGATGTAGTTAATTTGTTATCACCTCATTTCTACGACCAAATTTGCTATGTGGTCTCTTTTTATTTAATTTTCCTTAATCCTCTCACTAGTTAGACTCTCGATAGCAGATAATATCTGATCTCTTTTTTCTGCTGGTAGCTCTCTACGTAGATATTTACTGAAAGTGCAATCATTTACGCCTATAAGATAAGCAACCTGATATTTATACAACCCTGTTCTTTTTATGGCATCACGTATTTCTTTATTTGCCATTGCTTAGCCTCCTTTTTATTCTTGTATTTGTTATATTTTTATGATATCATCATTTAGAAACACTTTTCAATGTTTCAAAACCGTTACAAGAGGAGTTTTTTTATGTATGATGAAGTCGAAATGCCAGTAGATTATACAAATTTTACTTGGAGATATGCCGATAAAGGCTACTACTGGGATAATAAAATAAAAGTGGACGATCTTTTTCATGAAGGAAATTATTCTTCACCCTTTCTTATCCCTAAACCTGAGACAACATCATATATTGCAACCATCCCCTTTAAAGGTTCACCTGAGTTATTTACTCTTTTTGCTGAACTACCTGTAGGTGATGATGATGAATCTTTAAAGGCAATCGTAAATTTTACAAATCAATACGGTTTAATTACCGCTGGTTTACTAATGGACACTGGTCATATTAATGATGGTATTAGCAATTACTTAAATACTTTTCAAGGTCTTTCACTTGATTTTTATTTAACACAAATATGGCAAATGAAAAATACTTTTCGCATTTGGAATTGGATACAAGAAAAAAATTCGTCCATGCTATCAAAAGTGATAACTTGGACGAATGATAATATAAATTATTCATTTGGCGAACCAGAAGATTTAGATATTTTTAATAGTACTGGAATTAAATACGATTATAATAGTAATTGTTTGACTGATTTAAAAGGCTATATTGCTCCTCGAACTCAGCAATTATTCGACATGCCAAACCATAAGGTTTTTACCGACCTAGTAAAAGATGATTATTTTTTTATAGCACAGCTTATAGTACAACAAACAATTAACAAAAAGTTAGATGATTTCCCTGTAAAACATCGCTTGTTGCTGGATAAAAACAAGAAACTAAAACAGTTTTTTGTTCCTTCAGACCTTCTATCTTGTATGTGGTTCCAATTTCTTCAAGTAGTCACTGGTGAACGCCAACTTCGTCAATGTGCTTATTGTCATAAATGGGAGAATGTTACGGATAAATACGCTTCTTGGAAATATCACTCTCGTTGTGGTAATAATGCTCGTGTAAAGAAACACCGGGCGCAATCAAAGTAAAATCAATAAAATGATTGATCTTAGTGCATTTAACTAATCCATATAATTTATCAGCATTGCAGAGTGTTAATATCTTAAAGCTGATTTGACTTCCCGCCCTCCTTGGACAAATTCTTCACACACAAAAACTGTGACCGATGTGGCAGCGAATTAGTCGGTGGCAGAATCATGAGCATGTTCAACACCGATTGTATTTGTTTGAAAAATATTCATTTATAGTAAAATCTGAAACCGTGCTAGAAATTGATATTTTCTTAATGCCATCCCTGATTAATAATTGCGATTGGACTATTTTCAATCGCAATTATGCAGATACTGAATTGATATTTAAAAGTCATCTTATTAACATATACAGTTTTCTATAATCTATAGGAAACTAAATTGACAAACTATCAAGATATCACTTACAGTACTTCTCTAAATGCTTATAAATATTCGTTCCCTGAATCCTACTAAATTCAGGTGGTAATGCGTTCCCGATCAACAAAGCCAATTCCGTTTTGGGAATATCAATAGGAAATATATAATTTCTAGGAAAAGATTGCAGTAATGCCGCTTCACGAGCAGTTATACAACGATTTTCCTCTGGATGCAAAAATCTACCTTTTGAAGGATTAAGGCATCCCCCAGTAATTGTGGAGGAAACATTATCCCATCTAAGACGACCATATACATCATTAAATCCTACTCCTTGCTTTTTATGACATTCAAGCAAATATTCAGGAGGCAAACTTTTTCTACTACCACCGTTCTTAGGTATTAGAGAAATCATCTTTTGAATTCTCGGTATATGTTTTGGATAAACCTTATGAATAACATCGGTTGTTATATTAACGTTCTCTAATCCAAATATTACATCTCTTACGGTAACCATATGATCGTTACCTTTCGCTATATCTAGATTACCAATTAAGGAACCGACCATAATGAATCGTTTGCGCCTCTGAGCAACACCGTAATTTGCCACATTAACAATATGACATTTAGGGTTATATCCCATTTTATCCAATTCAGATAATACTTCTTTAAAGAGAGAGTATTCACCAAGAGCAGGCACATTTTCCATCATTATCGTTAATGGTTTTAGTTCACGAACAAACCTTAAATATTCTAGGACTAGATCATTACGTCCATCATTAACTTCTTGTTTCCTATTAAGACGACGCATCGATGAAAATCCTTGGCACGGAGGACATCCTGAAAGCAAATGCAGTGGTTGCTCTTTTAGTACTTTTCTAATTTTCTCTGCATCAAGCTTCCTTATATCTTCATTAAACATTTTACATTCTTTGTGATTAGCAGAATATGCTCTAGAAGCATTCCGGTTTAACTCAATTGCTGCAATTACATTAAAACCCGCTTGATGCAAACCTTCACTTACTCCACCACAACCTGCAAATAAATCAATTGCATTATATCTCAAAACAGCACCTCCTTTCGGTAAAAAACTCTACTTTCGACTCAACCAACCAGAGTAAAAACCTAAAGCTTGATCTTTTAATGTCCCGACTACTAAACCTCTATCTAAAAATACATTAAATTCTTCACAACTAGTCTCTGGTAGTAATAAGCAAGAATGACAGGCTGCTAAATTCAATGCTTCTCTTCCTTGCCCTGCACTTTCAATACACACAGGATCATTAGAACATAATTGTGCCCCTAGAAGGGCTTTTCTCAAAATTTGTGGCAAACAGTCAGGGTAACCTTGCCTGACCAAACCTCCTAATGTCCCTTCTGAATCTCCACTTGCAGTATATATAAAGATCCCATTCATTTTTATATCTTCCTCACCAGTATCGCAGTATATCCGTTCTCGCAAAGAAGCCGTCGTATAACCACATTCAAAACTTAATTGCCTGATAAGTAAATGTGCCATGGTATGCAAGAAGATGAATTTAGGCGTTATTTTTCTTGGAGTATGTTTACTCATAAGCGTCATTGAGTAATTCTGATTAAGTTTAAATGTACGGTTTACTACCTTTATATTTTTCGCAATCCATTCTTCAATCTCTTTATCACTAAAATTGATAAATATTCCCTCACCTCTAACCTCATAGCCTGGATACCATCTATTTTCCGATTCTTTTGTAGACATTAATCCGAATGCACTTTCAGATGAATTAATATTAAATGCGTCTGGAGGATTTAATCGAGAAAAACCAATTAATGCCCGAACTTCTCTAACTTTGTGTATTAAAACGACTTGATTAATACCAGGCATACTATAGCGATCACTGTCCATCTTCTCACGAATAAAATCATGTTCATCCATCCCATATTGTGGAATATCCCCTGTCAATGCTGCATATTCTTCAATACGATACTTAACATTTGTAGTAACGTCACATGTTTCTTCGTTTCGATTAGATAGTAACCGTCTTCTTAAAATGTTTTTTACAAGTTGTGAATCAATTTGTATTTCATTTGCTATTGTTAAAGTCCATTTTTCAAGTTTGCTTTCAATAAAAATTTCCTTTTCATCGCCGTCATAATCTTCAATCCTATCTAAGCATTTGTTATATTCTTGTGAGTTTTCTATTAGTGAATTTGCTCTATCAGAGTACGGTGGAATAACAAGTGAACTTGCATTTTTGGGGAAATAAACTTTAGAAGCTCCTCTTTGTACTACTTGAGGAATGGCATGACAAGCTTCTCTTTGGTTTTTCCATGGCATAAAGCCCGTGCATGAATAAAATTTCTGCAATGCATCTTTATTAAAGGCTCCTTCAAGTGTTGTCATTGCTCCACAATTACACTTAACAACCAAGCCCTCCAACCCTGACGAAGAAGTTGCCCCTGTTGAAAACTTAATTTCAGGATTTCCACAAATATCTCGGCGACCTCCAAAACTTTTTTCATGTGTCCATAATATCCATGGAAAATCATCAATATGTCCACTTTCGCATGCAATAACGATACGTGCTGGGACTAGTTCAGCTTTACATTCGATGCACTTAGGTCTTTTCATATCAGCGTCTTTCTCTTTGTTTCTCGCTACCTTCCTATGCTCAGTTATCCATTTATTCAAGGGTTGAAATCGTCTGCATTTAGGACAAAAATACCATTGAGGAAAACGAACATATGCAATTCCCGATCTATATTCATCTTTATCTTTTGGCATACCAAAATAGTCAACATTCAATATTTTTCCTAAGCGCTCATCATGAATATGTATTACTGGATCAACGGAGTAATCAATATCTTTCCAGTACTCGGGAGCAGCGGTCATTAAGGTTTGATCAGCAAAATCTACCATTGCACCAACACCATATTGTAATACAGTTTGGGCTGCCCTCACTGAATGAGTAACAGTATTAAGTCTTACAGATCTTTTCGTTGGCGCTTTTTCAATCATTTTTATCACCCCATACCAAAAGTCTTACAGCTACATTTTTATCAACGTTACGCATCGAGGTAAGAGTTTCACGCGCTTTATCCTGAGAGGTAGTTCCGAATATCTTTATTAGTCGTTTTGCATCGCCATCTGGCCTCTTAACCATATATTTATCACCATAACAAAAATCTTTATCGGTTAAAGGAGAGTTAACGCTCCCTGTTAATGCAATCCGTTCTTCCCATTCATTCCAAAATTCTTTAAGTTCATTTTCAATTACATCATTTTCATCCGCTAAAATTAATGTACTATTTTTTCTTATTGAATCAATTCTTTCAAGAATAAAGGTTTCAATTTCTTTTAAATATACGGCTTCCTTATCAAAATAGCGTGCATCAATATCTCTCGATAAACCAGCTAAATGTCGCATAAGTGAAACCTGAACGGAATGTAAAGCACGCTCCCTCGCTGGTTTTGAAAATGGAGTTACGCTCGTCGGCTCAACGTATCTATAAAAAGACTCATGATATGGTTTGAATTGCTCATAATGTGAGCGATCTCTGCTTTTTGAAGCGTCATAGAGTATAAAGGCAGCGCCTGGATAGCTTCTGCCTATTCGACTAGATGCTTGTATATATTCACTCGTCAGTTTGGGTTGTCCTATAATTACCATCACATTTAGCCTTGCAACATCAACGCCTACTGAAATCATATTTGTTGCCAACAGTACGCTTATTGGGTATTTCTTTGCTTTCTGATTTGCTTCCGAATATATTGTGTTCTCAAGTTTCTCTAGAGTTTCATTAAGTTGAGTTGTAGATATTCGACTCGTTAGTTCTTCGGCTGATCCAATAATTCTTGTATCTTTTCTCGTACCAAGTCTCAATGCTATTCTGCGGATAAAGTCCTTGACGTCATCATCAACTCTTGTAGAACAACCACCCAAATCTCTTAGACTATTGAAATAAGTCGCTATTGTCCAAAATTTATCTTTAGTTTCATAATCATAGTTCATCATATTTATTCGTTGAAGAATAGACGAAATTACTCTTACTTCCATCATTGCTTTGGTTTTTCCAGAAGGCATGATTCCAAAGTATAATCTTCCAGGCTTTTTATCATCATCTGCTTCCCTTGCAAAAAAAGAATCCTCTGCATTTATGCCTGGAGAAGGAAACTGACTGACTTCTCTATTGTACAAGTTTCTACATTGCTCTTTCGCACGCCTAATTGTAGCTGTTGAGGCAATTATTTTAGGTTTCACCCCTTTATGGCAACACAATGCATCAATTGCAGTTTCATATAATCCTACAATTGTCCCAAGAGGGCCAGAAATCAAATGAAGTTCATCTTGAATAATAAGTTCGGGGCATCTATTGTCACTACCTACCGCAAAAAAGCTACCAGATTCGCTTTTCCAAGTTATCATTGCAAATTTATCTACTGTACCAAAGAGCAACGTTGGAGGATTAGAATAAAGTTCTTCATCAACAATCTGAATTGGTAGTTTGGACTGAAATTTGCAATCTTCTTGAGGACATGCTAGAAAAAAATGTTTTCCGTCCCTTATTTTATAACCCCAATCACCTATAACATTACCCTTCTCGTCACTATCTTTCACCATTTTCGTACCACACCACGGGCACTTAAGAACCTGGAATTTATTATATCTATCTTTATTGTATTTTAAATTGTTTTGATCGGCTTTATATAACTCATCAAGATATTCTTTTGCCCCTTTATGATCATCAGATCCTTTATTCTTATTAGGAGTATGATCTCCACCGATCCAAAGGCCAATTGTAATCGCTTCTTCGCCAAGATTATATTTAGGATACTTCGATATTCTTGCCCGACAATCCTTTCGAATAGCTTCGCATGCACAAATTAGGATACTGGCTCTAACAAATTGTTGAGCCGCTAACAGCCTTAAAGTATAGCGCATTATTACATTAGTACCACCTGCATTTACTGGGTAGGTCAATTTTCTATAAAAAATTGTTAAAGCAGTTAATCCTAAATAAGCCTCTGTTTTTCCTCCGCCAGTTGGAAACCAAATCAAATCCACTAAATCTCTTTCCTTATATTCAGGTTCTACAATAGAACGTAAACTCATTAATAAGAATGCCAATTGAAAAGGTCTCCACTGATATTGATCTATTTCATTATAGTAATTTAGTTTCCGCAAAATCGCCTGCAGATTATCATCATTGGGATAACAGTCTTTCTTCTGCATTTCACCATGTATTCGTTGCATATACATGGCTCTATTCGCAAGTTGAAAGGCTTTAGCAAGATTCTCATTTGTTTTTAATAGATTAATTCCATAAATCATTCTCTCCAGCGACTCTTTGCATCCCTCTATATGTTCAAAGGCCTTTTCTTTCAACAATATATCCAAGGTATCTGATTCTCTCTCAATATCGTCACCAATCGTATTAATCCAGTTTTTATATGCCATTAATACCTGCATCATAAGCTGAGCCTTTATCTCAATACTATCATCATTTAAATCAGATAAATATTTCATCGATAAGGCTTGTCTCTCAACATCTTTGCCGTCTAGATCAAAATCCATTTGTCTTACTATCCCGACCGGCAAAAATTCTGTTTTAATATTTCCATTACCACTAAGGTCTATATCCCAATCTGCTGATACTCCATGACCAGTAGCAAATACTTTTTTATGTCGATATAATAGGGCTAAAGATTTTTCCTCTTCATCTTTGGAATCAGTCACATCTATGTTATCATATCTTTCAAATATAAAATTATTTTCTAGAGAGGATACAGATATTTCAGGCTGGAAAATAGAATTTTTGCCGTTATATGCACCACATGCTGTATTAACCAGGAGTGCCGTAATGGCGTAAATATCATCCTTAAAAACTCTCCGCATAACAACTAACTTTATACTTCTACCAGCTAAATTTTCGTTTAAATCATTATAATCACCATCATCAAATGATGCATAAACAGATAGTTTATGTGCTTCTCTAACATAAGCTTTCTTTCCACATTGGTTTGCAAGCTTATATAAGGCATCAATAAGATTCCTATCTGTAATATTGTCTTTTTCTTCTATACTTTTAACAGTTTTACGATTAATTGCCGTTTTTAGTTTTAAAAGTTCATTTTCGTACATAGCATAAGAATCAAGATAATTTACCTCACCGCAAAGATTTTTATATGGCACCACACAATCGGAAACTTTTGCAACCCTGTAAGTAGCGAAGGAAAGATTGAATTTAATTGATTTTATGTTTCCTTTCACAAAAAAAGTAACCCCCATGGAGGAAGGTTTAGCTTGTGTAGATAGTCCGACAGCATCGTCTAGCGAAAAATTTCCTGAATCATCAGATACAAATTCAGGTGTTTTTTTTAACGATATTTCATCAACAACTGGCGCGAAAGCTTCCGCTGCTTCTGTTTCATCAACTTCTTTTGACGGATCATCAGGATCAAGAACGTCATCATTTCCGACATTAAGTGTATTGCCCTGGGGATACAATACTCCTACAGAGTATCGTGCTTCTGGTAGATCGGTGATAATTTCATGTTCTATATCCATTTCATTATAAAGACATTCCGAACCTGGTCCTAATAATTCTTGGCGAAGTTCCTTAATTAGCTGACCTCTAAGTGCAAGCATTTGTTCTTTATTTCCAAGCAAATTAATCACTCCTAATCAATTGAATGAGGCTTATTAACTAAAGATGCGGGTATAGTGGCACTTATATCTTCTATTTTTTCTATTTGAAGCAATGTGGTCATTTTTTTTATATCCCCTGCAATCGAAGCAAGCATTTTTTCAAAATCATCAATGTACTCACCTGATACTGAATGTATAATTGCTTTACCAATATATTTTAGAATTCTTATCCTAGTTGCACGAACTTCGTTACACGCCTTACAAAAACCATCTGGATCATTTAACATTTCGTTGTCGTTTGTAAGTAATGCTATTGAATAGAAGGAGTCTGAATCACGGGGGCCAACAATTCTACTATCTTCATTTAACCAACTCCTAATTGTAACCTCATGTTTCTTTCTTCCAAGTTGCTCTAAATTGCGAGATATAGAATTATATGAATAATCATTGGAGCTAATATGTTCCTTTAAAGCACGTTTCCAATGCCTTGATTTTCTGTAAAACTCTTTTTGTTGCATACTCAATTGATTTAAATCTATAAGTCTTAATAAAATTTTATCTACTATATCTCTATTTCCATCCTCAATGTTGGAAAAGATCAATATGTCTCCTGCTTCAATTGTGTTAATGTCTTTTTCTTCTACAGCTTTAATAATAGAATTATAGACATAGGGAGAATAATTTTTTGTAAAAAAGGCGTGTTCACCTGTTTGAAATGAAATAAATTTACTCACCTTAGTAGTCGATCCACTCATTTGAAGCGCTTTATTCAATACTTCAGAAGACATTCTTACAGTTTTTTCTTCAATAAATGATTCTAACTCATCTTCGATTTTGCCAACATCATAGCAAACTTTCTTCCACGACTCGTCATTAGCTAAATAATTATATTTTATATTGTTTTTCTTATCATAATAATCCATCATGTCAGCTGTTTTCGCTCTTAGTAAATCAAGTCTCCATCTTTCAAAACTATAGCATATAAACTCAATATTTTCAGCATTAGATAACGTATATGCATTAAACCTTAAATTTTCAGGCAGGCTTAAAATGAAAACCTTTTTATATAATTTATTTTCATTAAATTTTTTCGCTGTACTGAAATCACATTCTGATAATATCAATTTCTCCGAGTTAGTAAAACTTTCAACAAACGCTCTACAATAATTATATTTTGGCATTACAATCGCAATTGGGGTAATATTTTCCTTTTGCAATTGTAATAGTTGTCGCTTAAGATATTCCATCTTTGGGTTATTATCTTGAATAGAGACTTGCATTAAGAATAAAGCGTCTAAGGCAATTCTCATATCACTGGCATAATTACTACCTTGATTTGAAAAAGCTTGTACAATACTTTCTAATTTAGCGAAAACATTATTGGGCGAAATGGCATTGATATAGGAATCATTAATTAACTCTTCCATTATTGAAAGAGGAAAACAAGCTTGTTCAAATAATTTTAATAAGCCAAAGCCATAGGTAATAAAATATTCTTTATCACAACTTTCAGGTAGGTTATTTTTGAGTTTATGTAAAACAAATCTACATATAGATGAATTTTCCTTGTCATAAGGAGTCTCTCGTATCTCACAACTTACATCATTTTCACATAAATTATCTATTTTTTTATAAAGTTTAGCGACCTCATTAACTAGCGAGTTATCTTTATTAATACTATTTAGGTCTTCAATAGTGGAAAGTAAAGCTTCATTTGTCCATGCAAAAAGTTTTATATCCTCGTACTGACATAACATCTGAGTATAATCTCCATATGTTATTGGGGCAAGCATAGTAACATTATTCAACGATTTTCTGACCAACAAATCATTGAGTTCCGATACTCCTGACAGAAAATATTCTGTTCCACAGATAAGAACACCATCTATTTTTTTATCCTCATCTTCCAAAATCAATTCCCTAGCAATAGATAGTTTATTCGTAAATTTAATGACAGGATCAGCACTTGCAGAGTTACCCGCATAATTGGTCGAATCTGATAAAGATGTATAATACGCTGTAGGAAACAACTCGCCAAGCCTAATAGATTCCTTTCCTTCTAGCTTGAGTGCTGTTGATTCCATAATAAAATCAGCTTCTTGTTTTGAGCATACGACGACGAAAGAGCTAGTAATTACATTTGGAATTACTTCTTTATCTATACCAAATACGGAAGAAAGGAATTCTTTCTCAGAAATTGCCTTTTTTCGAATTCCTCGTCCATCAAGCGATGTTGCTTTTGTATAAGATCGTTTATATTTATTAGCAGTTACAGCATTTATCTTTAACTCAGTTTTTACTTGGGATATACGCCCCTTGGCATCGTTTGGAGTTGTCTCCCGACTATGACTAATTAAGCGAATATATCCTTTTTCCTTATTCACTTCCACCACTTCACATCTTCGATTATCACTTATACGGATAACTATGTCTTTTGGAAGTAAAGACAATAACCAATTTTCATCATTAGCTTCTTCTTTAATAACTAAATAAAAAGCAAAACAAATAAGTGCTTGAATAAAGAGAAGATTAGAGCCTGGATGCAAAACTAAGTTCCTTTGATTTTTGTCATCAAACAAGCTGCTTGTAATAATATTTCTATTTTTATCTAAAAAATCTACCATTGATATTGGTTTTTCGCAATAAACTAAAGTTATCTTATTCATTGCCTCAGTAAAACTATGGCAAGTATGATATTGCATCCTATCATACACTTCCCTTCATTTATAACCCTTAAGCTATACTTCCAATCTATAATCGATATCGTCTATCATTATTTTGAGACATTCACTAACACTCGATTCGGATCTTTCTTAAATTGAATATTTCAGTTTGGCAAACTCACCAGTGCACTTTATATTTTATTGCTTCTTTCGTACATATTATTAATACAACCATTAAGGTGTCTTTTTTACCTAATATTCCATACTTTTACACGAAACCCTCCCTAATTCCATGTATTTGTTTATTTTCTAATAAAAATCCGACACATCCCAACACAAAAAACGCCCCAACCGAAGGCCAGACGCAAAAAAAACGCAACCAAAACCATAATCAATCCCTCCAGATTAATAGTTTCAGTCACGTTTATCATAATCAGTAACCTAATGTTATAGCTGGCGAACTTCATCCATTGTAAAACCAGTCATCGAGCATCAGTATATATTACAAGTTCAACTGCCCTGCACCACTTGCAACAACACTTTAGGCTTATCCAACTCATATATTTGCGGCTCGATCCGTCTTACTTCTTCTAATATCCATCCACGTTCCTTGGCTAGTACATCCAAAGCTTCATCCAATGTTGCTGCGACCACAACAGCAATCGCATCCGTATATAAATCTTGATGCACGTTAGGTTCATCAATCATACTCCAACTATGAAATTTCCGATTATGCCGCCATACAAATACTTTCATCCTACGCCGCCTTTCAACTTTAGCAACCCTAGATAATGTTAATAATAACCCTTCTCCGTCTAGGACCATCAAATTCACAGAGATAAATCCCCTGCCAAGTTCCTAGACACAAGCTTTTACCTGAAATAGGAACGCTAACTGATGATCCAACCATAGACGTTTTTACATGAGCACGCGAATTCCCCTCGGCATGTTTATAAGCAAGTTCTGGCACCATATGATCTAGTGCTATCAACATATCCTCTACCACGTCTGGGTCAGCATTTTCATTAATCGTTATGCCTGCCGTCGTATGAGGTATAAATACGTGACATAAGCTGTGATTCCCTTGGCTCTGACCCAATATCTCCGACACGTGACCAGTAATGTTGATAAAGCCTTCATGAGGAGTATTGATAGTAAGTTCTTTTTGCATAGTCAGCCCCCATTGTATTTTTTTTACGATACCATACAAATACACGAAACTAAAAGGTGTTTCGTGTATTTGTTAAACTTTTACACGAAACACCCATAATAAAACGACACCCAACAAGCGTTCGCCCCCTAAAATTGAAGTCTACGAAAACATATCAACACACTTTAATTTTTCACCAAAACCAGCGACACCTTTGATATCAAGCCTTCCCGCGCTCTATCAACGCTACGCACTCAACATGAAACGTATGCGAAAACATATCAACAGGTTGTATCTCCTTCGCCACATACCCTAGATCTGCTAGCACAGCCAAATCCCTCGCTAGAGAAGCTGGATTACAAGAAACATACACAATACGCTCTGGTTTCATGGCTGCAAAGGTTTCTAGCACTTTGGGTTCACAGCCTGCTCTTGGAGGATCGACTACGATGACTTCTGGGCATATGCCTTGTTTGAACATTTTGGGCATGACATGAGTTGCATCACCTACGGTAAATTCTACGTTAGTAACCTGATTGAGCTCTGCATTGCGCCATGCATCTTGGATGGCAGGTTCAACGATTTCGATTCCATAGACTTTTTTTGCGTGGCGAGCTAAGAATAAGGTAATGGTTCCTGTGCCACAATAGGCATCAATAACCGTTTCCTCACCAGATAACCCAGCATACTCCACAGCTTTATTGTAGAGGAGTTCTGCTTGGGTGGTATTGACTTGGAAAAAAGATCGAGCTGAAATATGAAACGTAAATTCACCTAATTGGTCGGTAATCGTGTCTTGACCCCATAATGTCTTTGTTGTATTTCCGAAAATTACATTGGTTTTATTGCTATTGATATTTTGTACAATACTGACGACATTGGGTATTCTTTTACGTAATTCGCCTATGATCTTGTCTTTTTGAGGTAGTTCTATCGTTGACGTAACCAATACGACCATGACTTCACCGGTTTTGGTACCGACCCGCCCGACCACATGCCGCATAATACCTTGTCCAGTATGCTCATCATATGTGGAAATACCAAGTTCACTGACGACTTGTTGCACGGTTTGCGCTATAAGATTGTTATCTTGATGTTGGATCAAACAATGCTCTGTATTAATAATCTGATGCGTACCTTGCGCAAAACATCCGACAACAACGTCCCCCTTCTCTGTGCCTACAGGAAATTGCATTTTATTACGATAATACCAAGGCTCTTGAGCACCGATTGTTTGGTGTATGATCACATCATTTATTTTCCCAATTCTCGTCACCGCATCAACTACAGTTTGGCGTTTTAAAATGAGTTGTTCTTGATAATCTACATGCTGTAGCTGACAACCACCACACTGGTCATAAATAGAACAAGCGGGATTACACCGTGCTGAGGATGCCACCTTTATCGCTTTTAAGTTTGCTTTTGCATAGTTTTTTTTCACTTCAATGATCTGGACATCCACAGTTTCTCCTGGCAGGGCATGAGGAACAAAGACGGTAAAGCCTTCATATCGACCAACACCTTCACCACTATGTCCAAGACTGGCAATTTCTAAGGTATATGTATGATTTTTAATCACAGGTTGTACTTGTTTTTTCACTTTTTGTTCACCTTTCTAGTAAGAATTAAGAAAATACTTAGGATGTTTTACGGCAAGGAATCGAGAAAATGTTATATTTTCTAATTCTGCAATAACAAAGGGTGCCCTAAGGCACCCTTTTTGTATTAAGAGTTTGTTTTAGGTTCTTCCGCTGATTTGCTTAATTTAATAAAACGATCCGTATATTCTCGCAATTGCCGACTCACTAAATCATGTATAGTGCCAGCAGGATAAGTACCATTTTCATCACAAATACCTGCTGGAACGTCCGTCAAAATTTCAATACCTTGATCAATGGTATGCACTGCATAAATATGAAACTTGCCTTGCGCTACAGCTTCAACGACTTCATCATTCAGTGCTAATTCATCAACATTTTGGTAAGGAATCATGACTCCTTGTTCGCCGGTTATGCCTTTGATTTTACAGATATTAAAGAATCCTTCAATTTTTTCTGTCACGCCACCAATAGGCTGTATCTCACCTTTTTGATTGACCGATCCAGTCATGGCGATACTTTGTTTAATGGGTACACCAGATAAACTGGATAATAGGGCATAGAGTTCTGTACTTGATGCACTATCCCCATCAACACCGCCATATAGTTGCTCAAAGGTTAAACTCGCTGTCAAGGCTAGTGGTGTTTTTTGTGCATATTTTTGCCCAATGTATCCGCTTAAAATGAGTACGCCTTTTGAATGACTGGTACCACTCATTTTAGTTTCTCGTTCAATGTTTAGAATTCCACCCTTACCCATATAGGTATTAGCAGTAATCTTAGATGGTTTGCCAAACATATATTCACCAACAGACATAACGGCGAGTCCATTGACCTGACCTACTTTTCTACCTTCAGTATCAATCATGAGTTTACCATCCGCAAACATTTCCTGCAAGTGTTCTTCGTATTTATTGGAACGATAATTTTTTTCAAGAATAGCTTGCTGTACATGTTTGCCAGAGACGATATCGCTCTCATCCATGGTTGCCCAAATATCAGCTTCACATAATATTTTAACAACCTCACTAAAACGAGTCGTCAATTTCTTTTGACTGCCAGCTAAACGACAAGAATATTCGACCATTTTGGTAACAGCTGAACGATCAAAATGCTTCAATTTTTTGCTTGTCACAGTAGAGCTAATAAAACCAGCCATTTTTTGTATATTATCGGCATTACTTTCCATCTGTGTATCAAAATCAGCATGAATTTTAAATAACTTTCCAAATTCCTCATCATGATTATACATGAGATAATATAAATATGGATTACCAATTAAAATTACTTTTACATCAATGGGTACAGGTTTTGGCTTCAAAGAAGCAATAGCTGTCATGCCATATTGTTCACTTAGATTTTCGACAAATAGTTTTTGTGTTTTCAAAATGCGTTTAAGAGCTTCCCATGCCCCCATATTGGTCAAAACATCACGGGCATTCAAAATAAGATAACCACCATTGGCTCTATGTAGAGCTCCTGACTTAATCATGGTAAAATCCGTACTCATCATTCCCATACGAGTTTCGTATTCCACTCTGCCCACTAAATTATAATAAGTCGGGTTGGATTCTACAATGACAGGCGCTCCTTGAAGTTCACGATTGTCAACGAGTAAATTCACTTTGTATTTATCACGAATGGTCTCTTGCGTGTTTTTTTTCAAAAAAGCAAAGGGATTACTATGGTCTTCTTCACCACTATGATCTTTAAAATCATTAATGTTTTTTACAGCATCTTGTTTGATCGCTTCAAGATAATCTACGACCTCATCATTTTCTTGGTATTTTTCTATCACTTCATCAATCAAATTACCAGCGGCGAATAACCCCACCTTACCATCAAGTTTACGTATTTCCTCGCGCATTTCTCGTTCTAATTCTTGCATACGTCTGATGACTTCCATGGCTTTTTCATGAACCATTAGGATTTTCTTTTCGATTTTTTCTCGTTCTTCTTTATCTAATTGTTGAAACTCCTCAGCAGGTATTGCTTTACCATCATGCATAGGCACACCAATAAAACCCGTCGTCGACCACTGAGGCATAATACCATATTCTTCAGCTTTATCATTAAATGAATCAATGAGTACAGAACGTCGCTCTTGATATTTTTTAATAATGTCATTTTTTGATTGTTCATAGTCGTCACTGCTAAAAATTTTACCAACTTCTGTTTTAATATCTTCAATCAGTTCTTCCATGTCTTTGCAAAATAGATATCCTTTACCTGGTGGCAAACGCAATGCAATCGGTTGACTACTATTTTTAAAATTATTGACATAACACCAATCACCAGGAATCTGCTGTTTCACCGCCACTTTATTGACAGCTGCTTTTGCATATGTTATTTTCCCAGTACCAACAAGGCCTGATATGAAAATGTTATATCCTTGGTTTTTAGCAAATAAACCAAACTCCACTGCTTTGACGGCTCGTTTTTGACCAAGCATGACGTCAAGAGGTGGTATACTCGCTGTTGTTTCAAAATTAAAAAGATTTTCATCACACATAAAACGTAGCTTATCAACAGATAATTCAGGATAGTTAGTCATAACTCTGCTCCCCTTTTCTATTCTGCGTTTTACTTCTCTTCTTCGACTCTTTTCACCAAAATCCCTTTTACTTTTTGTAACTTGTACCAATATTAGGTATAATTGATCCTTATCATAATGTCACATTAAAAAATAACATGAGTATTTTTAAAGTATTAATGACCGAATGAGCAATCATTCCACTGATGAGAGAACCTGTCCAGTGATAAATAAAAGCCAGCCCCATCCCAACGATGATCATTTCACCCAGCCAATAGAGATTAAAATGCATAAGGGCGAATACCAAGGAACTGGCAAAAGCTCCCCCAAGAACCCCCCAATGTTCTTGCATTGGTAAAAATGTGAATAAACGATACAATAACTCTTCACTTACAGGCGCCAAAAATCCAGCTAAAAATAAGGGAATGATTAATTGCTGCCAAGTTGTTGCATTCTCAACCTGCAGGACAAGAGGATGCTGAGTTGGCGCTGCAAACAGCATCGTTGCTGCTATTCTTTCACTAAACATACTAACCGCTAACAAAACAAGACCAGCCGCTAAGCCTTTTAGAATATTATTTCTTAACTGATCTAAAGATAAGCCCAGTCTTTTAAAATCCTTCCTACACTTACCAATCCCTAACCAAACTAGGCCTATGATGACCATTCGATCTGTGACTTCAATGATAAAGGGTGTCGGCTGAAAGAATAGGGGATATAAAAATCGTACTAATAATAAACCAACTGCCAATCGTAAAATATGAATCGAAAACACTGCTGTCAGATTCCAAGAAGGATGGCCTGATACCATGTTTTTTTACCTCGCTATATGAAAGATGCATATCAATATCATTATGCACGACCAGCTTATCTTTCATTCTTGGAAAAATTTAAGTAACTCAGACAACACTAACCTATCTTTTGTATAATAATATGATTGTTGATTCCATATTATTATAAAGGGCAGTCAAGTAATATGGTCAAAAGTTACTGATATAAAAATAAAGAGTGAGACCAGCTCACTCTTTATGATCAAAACATTATTGATTTTGTAATCTTTCACGTAACAAAGTATTTACCATATCTGGATTAGCTCGTCCTTTACTTTGTTTCATCGTCTGCCCCACTAAGAATCCAATGGCTTTTTCTTTACCAGCATTAAAATCAGCGACTGATTGAGGATTCGCTGCAATCACAGCGTCCACAATTCCAATAATTTCACTGCTATCGGAAATTTGCACAAGGCCTTTTTCTTTAACAATCACTTCTGCATCTTTACGACTCGTCCACATTTCTTCAAATACAGATTTCGCTATTTTGTTAGAAATAGTACCTTTTTCAATTAAAGCAATGAGATCTGCTAACTGTTTAGGTGCTACTGGGCACGCCAAAATGCTAATGTTTTCATTATTTAAATGCTTGGATACTTCACCCATGAGCCAATTGGCTACGAGTTTGGCATCAGCTTTGCATTGTACACTTTCATCTAAATAATCAGCCATTGCTTTGCTTGTAGTAATCACTGCAGCATCATACTCAGAGAAACCATAACTGTCCATGAGCCGTTGTTTGCGAGCATCAGGAAGTTCTGGCAAATTAGCACGAATTTCTTCCACTTTAGCAGGATCAACCACAATTGGCACTAGGTCTGGTTCAGGTAAATAGCGATAATCATTGGCTTGCTCTTTACTGCGCATGGAAAGACTAATGCCTTTATTTTCATCCCATGTACGAGTCTCTTGAATGACACGTCCGCCTTCTTCGAGCAATTCTTCTTGACGAGCCGCTTCATATTCGATACCTCGTTGTACAGAACGGAAAGAGTTCAGATTTTTCATCTCAGCTTTCGTACCTAGAGTGGTTGTACCACGAGGACGAAGAGAAATATTGGCATCACAGCGCAAACTGCCTTCTTCCATCTTACAATCAGATACATCAAGGTATTCTAAAATAGCTTTTACTTTTTCCAAATAAGCTCTCGCTTCTTCAGCAGAACTCATATCTGGTTCAGAAACAATCTCAAGAAGTGGTACGCCAGTACGATTATAATCTACGAGTGCAGAGTCAGAACTATCAATCGTATTACCTGAATGGACTAATTTCCCTGCATCTTCTTCCATATGTACACGAGTCACACCAATGCGTTTCGTTATACCATTGACTTCAATATCAAGATGGCCATTGATGGCAATTGGTAAATCATATTGGCTTGTTTGAAAATTCTTCGGCAGATCAGGATAATAATAGTTTTTACGGTCAAATTTACTAAACGGCAGAATTTCGCAATTGAGCGCAAGACCAACTCGTACAGCAAATTCAACGACTTTCTCATTAATAACAGGAAGTACACCAGGCAGTCCTAAACAAACTGGGCATACATTAGTGTTTTGTGGAGAACCAAATTTGGTACTGCAACCACAAAAGATTTTTGAGTGAGTTTTAAGTTCTGTATGAACTTCAAGTCCAATTACAATTTCATAATCCATTTATTTTACCTCCAGGGGCGCAAAGCCTTTGTGGTAGTTATTATTTTGTTCAAAAGTATAAGCAGTGCGAATTAATGTTTCTTCTGCAAGAGGTTTGGCAATGATCTGCAATCCGATTGGCATACCACCAGCAAAACCGCAAGGAATGGAAACAGCAGGCACACCTGCTAAGTTGACAGGAATAGTACATACATCTTGTAAATACATGGCCAGTGGATTATTAGATTTTTCACCGATTTTAAAAGCCGTTGTTGGCGCTGTTGGTGTAATGATAACATCTACATTGTCAAAAGCTTTATCAAAATCTTGTTTTACCAAGGTACGAACTTTTAACGCCTTGAGGTAATAAGCATCATGATAACCTGCACTTAGGGCATATGTACCAAGCATAATCCGACGTTTAACTTCAGCACCTAAAAATGCACTTCGCGTTTTCTTGTACATATCAACAATATCAGTGCCTTCTACCCTCTGACCAAAACTTACCCCATCATAACGGGCCAAATTGGAACTAGCTTCAGCAGGAGCGATCATATAATAGGCAGACAAAGCATATTCCGTATGAGGCATGGATATTTCTTTATATTCAGCGCCTAAAGAGACTAATTGCTCAATGGCTTTATTAATGGCTCTTTCCACTTCTGGGTCCATTCCTGAAGCAAAATATTCCCGTGGCAGTCCAATTTTTAGCCCTTTTACATTGTTCACTAAGGATTTAGTATAATCAGGTACACCCGCATTAATGGATGTAGAGTCTTTAGCGTCATGTCCACAAATAATATTCAGTACATGAGCACAATCCGTCACATCACGAGTGATCGGTCCAATTTGATCTAAGGATGAAGCATAAGCCACAAGACCATAACGAGATACACGTCCATAGGTAGGTTTCATCCCCACTAAGCCGCAGTAAGCTGCTGGTTGACGGATTGAACCACCAGTATCAGAGCCAAGAGACCAAATCGCTTCACCAGCGGCAACGGCTGCTGCTGATCCTCCGCTAGAACCACCAGGCACTTTCTCTAAATCCCAAGGATTAGATGTTGGGAAGAAACCAGAGTTTTCCGTAGATCCTCCCATAGCAAACTCATCCATGTTGGCTTTACCAATTACCACAGTATCATTTTCGATTAATTTTTCTACAACAGTGGCATTGTAAGGAGGAACAAACCCCTTGAGGATTTGAGAAGCGCAGGTTGTTGTAACTCCATTGGTACACATATTATCTTTTAGAGCACCAGGAATACCTGCTAGGGTTGAGATGGCTTGTCCTTGACTAATTTTGTCATCAACGATTTGAGCTTGAGCAAGTGCTCCCTCACGAGTTTGGGTAATATAGGCGTGTACATCTTTTTCAACGGCATCGACCCGATCTAATACAGACTGGGTCAATTCAACTGCGGATATTTCTTTGCTAACCAGTTTTTCATGTAACTGATGAGCAGTATATTTAAATAGCTCCATGCTTACTCTCCTTATCCTTCCATAATTTTAGGGACTTTAAAATAGCCATCTTCTTGCTCTGGAGCATTGGACAAGGCTAATTCCCTAGGCAACGAGATCTTTGTTTCATCAGCACGCATCACATTTTTAAGTGGCAAAACGTGAGCTGTAGGTTCTACATCATCAACATTTAGTTTATTTAACACTTCAGCATATTCCAAAATAGCATCCATCTGTCCAGTAAAGGTCTCAAGTTCACTTTCCGAGAACTCCAACCTCGACAATAACGCAACATCTGCGACATCTTTACAAGTAATCTTCACAATCTCACCATCCAAATTTAATAATGACTAGGAAATTTCATAATAACTTATATTATACCATGATTGGCAAGATTTTAACACGCGATATCTGCTACAATTTACAAGTTCACGATAATCGACTTTCTAAAAAACAGGCAACCAGCGGAGTTTATGCTCCACTCGGTTGCCTGTTTTGTCTTTGATCTGATTTTTAGTCATGACCTTACAAGAATCGTTTCTTATCAATTCTAAATTTCTTTATTACTATCCTGAATATAAATGTTTCGATCGATCTCGTTCATCAATCGACTGGTCGCAACACCAGCGATCATGGCACCACTGACATTGAGCGCTGTTCTACCCATATCAATTAATGGCTCAATCGCAATTAATAAACCAACAATACCGACTGGCAATCCCATTGTGGAAAGCACGATCAAAGCGGCAAAAGTTGCGCCGCCGCCAACACCGGCAATACCGAAAGAACCAATGGCAACAACGATCACCAATTTAATTAAAAAACCAAGCTCAAGAGGATTAATCCCTACAGTCGGAGCAACCATGATGGCCAACATAGCAGGATAAATTCCTGCGCAACCATTTTGTCCAATGCTCACACCGAAAGAAGCTGATAAATTTGCATAACCCGAAGGCACACCTAGTTTATTGATCATTGTATCAATGGTCAAAGGCATTGTCCCTGCACTTGTGCGAGAGGTAAAAGCAAAAAGCAAAGCTGGTATCACTTTTTTGACATAGGTAAGAGGGTTAAAGCCCATCACGAAGAGTATGAATAAATGAACGATAAACATAATAATCAACGCGACATAAGAAGCAATGACAAATTGAATCAATTTATAAATTTCAGCATAATTACTGGTTGATATAAATTTAGTCATTAAAGCCAATACACCATATGGTGTCAATAATAACACAAAATCCACAAGCTTCATCACAATATCGTTTGCCGTATTAACGGCCTTCACAAAAAATTCCGCTGATTCTGGTTTAGCTTTCTTAATACCTAATACGGCAAGACCCACAAGGGTTGAGAAGAAAACAACAGACAGGGTATCCGCACTGCCTTGACCTGTGAATGCATAAAAGGGATTCGTCGGAATAATTTCTATGAGCTGCTGTTGTACAGGTTTGGCCTGAAAATCAGTCAGTTTACCTTCTACTTTTTTCGTCGCACCTAGCTCAGCCTCACCGACTTGTAGTGTATCAGCTGTCAAATGGAATGCCAAAGAAGATCCAACGCCGACAACGGCTGCTATAGCGGTGGTAAATAACAAGATCCCAATGATAAGACCTCCCACTCGACCAAGAATTTTTCCATCCTTTAGATTGGTAATGGCTGCCGTGATCGATACGATGATCAAAGGCATTACAATCATCTTAAGCAACCTAACATATCCTGTGCCGATTACATCAAACCAACTATTAGACTGTTTGATAATCGGTGATGACCCACCAAAAATACTCTGCAGTGCAGCACCAAAAAAAATACCTAGTACAAGCCCGACCATAACTCTTGTTCCAAATGTTACATGCTTTCGCTGCATATAATATAAAATATATACTAGCCCAAGCATTGCGATGATATTGATGAGTAATGTTAAAGAATGATTCATAATTTTCCCTACCCTTTACAAAAAATGTGAAATGACGACTGCTAGTGTAATTAAAAAAAGCTAAGGAAACCGCCAAAAGCGTGTTTCCCTAGCCTTCAGTTTTCCGATCAGCTAATCGTTTCGGTTTTGATTCTACCACAGTCTTCTCACCCGTGTCAATATTTTTTCACTCAGCTAATTGACTCAAATAATCAGTAATTCCCCGAGCAATAGCTGCTGAAAACTGATCTCGAATCTTTTCATCAGCTAATAACTTCTCGTCATCCTCATTGCTAATAAAAGCTGTTTCAACAAGGACGGCTGGACAATCCGTAAGGCGTAGGACGTAGAGATTTCCTGTCTTTACGCCGCGGTCCACGGTACTCAAACTAGTGACGATTTGTTTTTGTATGCAAGTCGCAAGTTTTTCGCTATCACCACCAGTGGCATAACAAAATGTTTCCGTACCTCTTGCATCCCCATTGACCGCTGCATTGCAATGAATCGACACAAATAAATCCGCTTCAAATCGATTGGATGCCTCTACGATGTGGCTCAGTACATTTTCTTGTACTTCTAATACTTCGCAAAATACGGCACGCAGATAACCTGCAACGCGCGACATCATATCACAGGTGACACTGGCCTCTTGCAATCCTGTATGACCAACAGCACCACTGTCACGCCCAGGGTAGTGGCCACCATTAATGGTTATTTTCATCTTTTGACACACCTTTCTATAATGTCTTATCCCCGTAACATCATTCCAATTACAACTAATAAACCACCAAGCAATACCAAACTAACATTTTCTACTTTACTTTTCGACGAACATCGTTTTGCTGACCGTACCATCCGTGGACGATTTTCATCTAGTTTTCCCATCATTACGCCCCTCTTGAAATACATTTTTTACCATATTAATCATATTACTATAGATGGCAATGATTTGTAAATAAAAAAGTTATCATATATAAACAAAAGGCAAGTAGAATTTTTTTCTACTTGCCTTTTGCTTATTTCACTCTGTTTATTTCTTTTTCATTGCTTGACCACAGCAATGCACTTCTGGGTTACCACCTGCTTTAGTCACGGTTACTTCATTTCCACAAAGTTCACAAACAAATACTTCTCCTAATGCAGCCATTAATAAAACCTCCTCTTTTTTTAGTTGTATCTTTAAGGTGCTTTGCTTTTAGACTCAGCTCCTAATAAAGAACCTAGTATTTATATTCATTGAACCAATCGTCTTTACAATAATCGTCCTGTAGGATCAATGGAAATCATCCCGACACCTTCCATTCCTTTGACCTCAAATCCCTTACTAATAATTTTACGCAATGCCTCCCTAGCACGATGAAGTCGTGATTTGGCTACATTAACAGTAATATTCAAAATACCGGCACTTTCAGGAACCGACAGCCCCTCAATATCATGTAAAACGATAATCATACGCTGGGTTTCTGGTAATTTTAAAATTCCTTGCTGAACTAAAAACTGTTTATACTTGGATTCGCACATTTTATCTGGGTCTTCATTTGGCCTTTCAACAGGCAACATGACAGATTGCAGCAGGCTTTCATCAAATTCAATTTGCTGACTCCTGCGACTTCTTTTGGTCCTAAAATTCAAGCATACATTAGAACTCAAACGATAAACCCAGGTATATAAGCTAGACTGCCCTTTAAATGTTGGCAATGAGCGATACACCTGAATCAAGATTTCTTGCAAAGCATCCATGGCATCATCATGATTTCCCAGCATCTGGTATGCAATTGAATACAATCTAGTTTGATACTCATCGATAAATACCTTTAGAGCCCTCTCAGTATCACCTTCTTGGTATAGACGAAGAATCTCTAAATCATTAGAAATTTTTTTCTCACTCATATTCTTTATCCTTTCCGTTAATCAATCACGTCATATTATTTATAATGCCTTCAGTATTCTTCATCCATTCCATGATAACCTTTTCTTCTACATTCTTAGTCAAGCTTAATTCATAAAAAGATACGGCATCCTTAAAGATGATTAAAATAAAAATCAGGCAAGCAGGGATTGATCCTTGCTGTGCCTGATTTTAGCCATTAATAACTTCGATATAATAATCTTCGTTGTTGATGACGAGCAAAAATGGATAGAGCATAATTGATCACAAAGTAAGTTAAGGCGATCATTGAAAAAATCGCAAAGACTTGAGCCGTTGTTCCATATTGGCCCATAATGATCATACCTTTTCCTGTGAGTTCCTCAATACCGACTGCCCAGACAAAAGAAGTATCTTTTATGATTGTCGTAAACTGAGAAACCAATGGCGGTATGGTATTGCGCAATGCTTGAGGCAAAATAATATGGATCAACGTTTGGCTATAAGTAAAACCTTGAGATCTAGCTGCTTCCCACTGACCTTTACCAACAGAATTTAGCCCGCCCCGCACAATTTCAGCAATGATTGCAGTAGAAAAAATAGTCATTGCCGTAATCCCAGCATAAATTGGCGGAAGATTTGTCATAAAACGAATTCCTAGAATAAATAAGAGTAAGGGCGTATTGCGTACTGTTTCAATATAAACTGTAGCAATATGACTCAAAGGAGCATGCCCAGAATAACGAGCAATCCCCAAAATAACACCAAAAAACATACTGAGAAGAATTGAACTTACAGCAATATGCAATGTTGTCAATAATCCTTGCCCAATAAAACGAAATAATTCATATTGGAACAGTTCGTGAATCATGACGACACCTCCAAATTCCGTTCCAACTTTCTCGCATACACGGCAAGAGGAAAGCAGAGTGAAAGATACAAGAGTCCAGTTACAATATAAGCAGGACCATAATAAAGAGTATTACTCGACCAAGAGTCAGCATGATACATGAGCTCTCCACCTGCCACCATAGCAAGTACTGACGTATTCTTAATCAAACTAACAGCTTGATTTGTTAAAGGCGGATAAGAAATTTTCTTGGCTTGTGGCAATACAATATGAATCATAGCACCCCAGTAAGAAAACCCTTGTGAATACGCAGCCTCTCGTTGACCTCTTGGTATGGATTCCACGCCGCCTCTTACGATTTCTGCGATATAGGCTCCATGGTAACCACCAACGCCTAGTACTCCAACAACAAAAACAGGTAACATAATCCCCACATGAGGCAATACATGATATAAAAAGAAGATTTGAATAACCAGTGGTGTATTCTGGATGAACTCAACATAGATGCGATTTATTACTCGTAATATTTTTACATCAGATGTTCCAAGCAGACCAAAAAATATACCCAGCAGCAAGGATAGGGTTAACGCAAGTACTGACAAAAGAATGGTTTGCATAAAACCTTCGGCAAAAATGGACCAGTCACTAAATAAAGCTAACCACTTAAATCCTGCAAAAGGACCTGGCACTATTTAAGCCCCCACTTCTGAATCATTTTATCCAGTTCACCTGATTTTTTCATGTCATTAATTGTGTCATTGACCATTTTTGCCAATCCTTCATTGCTTTTCTTACTAGCAGCACCATATTGTTGCGGAGTATAACGATCATTTAAAATCACTGTAGAGTCATCTAAATAACCAAATAAAATAGCTCCATCTACACTAAAGCAATCAATACGTCCAGCATCAAGAGCTGTTTTGATTTCTGGGTAAGTACCAAACTCTAAGAAAGAAACTTTGATTCCTAATTTATCAGCGGCTTCTTGAATGGCTTTTTTACTTGTAGCACTTTGTGCAACACCAATTTTCTTACCATCAAGTCCTTTTAAATCTTTAATGCCAGAATCCTTTTTGACCATTAAAGCAACACCATCAGTGAAGTAAGGATCAGAGAAATTATAACTCATTTTACGTTCTTCAGTAACAGTGAATGTGGCAATAACTAAGTCTACTTCACCATTATCAAGTAAAGGACCACGTGTCTTGGCAGTAACAGCCTGTACTGAAATCTTTTTTTCATCGCCCAAAATTTTCTTTGCTAATGCTTTTGTCAGATCAATTTCAAAGCCTTCAATTTCGTTGGTTTTAGGATCTTTAAAACCAAATTTAGGAACATCGACTTTAACTCCGACTTTAAGTACTCCACGGTCTTGAATTGCTTTTACATCAGCACTTACACCACTCGTTGTAGCAGTTGGTTTTGAATCACTAGAACCACAACCAGTCACTAAGAGGGCCATCATCATTACTAAGCTCGCTAGTAAAACATAGATTTTTTTCATTATCATTACCTCCGTGTTCATTTTTTATAATTAGCGAATAATACGGCTTAAAAACAACTTGGTTCGATCATGTTCTGGATTAACAAAGAAGTGTTCTGGTGAACCCTTTTCGAGAATCTGACCTTGATCCATAAAGATAACTTGATCGGCGACTTGACGCGCAAAGCCCATTTCATGGGTAACAACGACCATTGTAATTCCTTCCTTCGCAAGATCCACCATAACATCCAATACTTCTTGTATCATTTCAGGATCTAATGCGGAAGTCGGTTCATCAAATAACATAATATTAGGTTTCATATTAAGAGCACGGGCAATAGCCACCCGTTGTTGTTGACCACCAGAAAGCTGGGATGGGTAAACATCAGCCTTATCTTTAAGACCAACCCGTTCCAAAAATGCTAGACCGGACTCGCTGGCCTCATCACGAGATACTTTTTTAATCAAAATAGGCGCCAGAGTCAAATTTTCCAGTACTGTTTTATGCGGATACAAATTAAATTGTTGAAAAACCATAGCTACGGATTGTCGCACCTGGGTAATTGGTGCCTTCGGAGCCGTAATATCAACATTATCAATAATAATTTGCCCCGAACTTGGTGTCTCAAGTAAGTTCATGCAACGAATTAACGTGCTTTTACCTGATCCGCTTGGACCAATCACAACAATCTTTTCGCCACTGCCTACTGTGAGATTAATGTCTTTTAAAACATGTACGGAACCAAAATATTTATTAAGTCCTTGTACTTTTATCATAAAATTCCCCCTTCCACAAACACTACACAAGAACCGTTGACTAAAATAAAATAGACGCCATGCATCCTAGTCAGACTAGGATCGCATGGCGTCATTGCCAACGACTTATATTGTTTTTTTTAAAGTATAGCATGAAAACAATCACTTGTCATTACTTAAATTTGATTGTTATTTACTTTATTCTGCAATCAGCTGTTTGAACTGCTGCTCATCGAGAATTTCCACACCTAACTTCTGGGCTTTATCCAATTTGCTACCTGCTTCATCACCTGCCAGGACATAACTGGTTTTTTTACTCACTGATCCAGATACCTTGCCACCTAATCTTTCAATGATTTCTGCCGCTTGATTACGACTCATGGTTTCAAGCGTACCAGTGAGTACAAAAGTTTTTCCTGCAAATAATTGATTTTCATCTTTTTCTTGCTGTTCTTCTGTCATCTTTACACCGGCTGCTTCTAGGTCTGCACTTAACTGTAGATTTTCAGGAACTGCAAAATAGGCTACAATGCTTTCAGCAATTTTTATACCAATTTCATCAAGAGCTACAAGTTCCGGAGCGGTGGCCTGCTGTACAGCCATAATCTCTCCAAAATGACGTGCCACAATATGAGCAGCTTTAACACCTACATGACGAATACCCAAACCAAAGAGCACTCGCCCTAAGCCTGCTTGTTTGCTATTTTCAATAGCAGATAGTAAATTTTGTGCAGATTTTTCCCCCATACGCGGAACAGTCAATACTTCTTCCATTGTGAGCTTATACAAGTCAGCTACATTCTTGACTAATCCGGCTTCAACTAAGGATATGAGCACTGCAGGTCCTAAGCCATCAATGTTCATGGCATCCCGAGACACAAAGTGAATCAAGCCTTCCCGAAAAAGAGCTGGACAGTGTGGATTCGTACATTTATGAGCAGCTTGCCCTTCAAGGCGCAGAACTTTTCCATCACATTCAGGACAATGTTCTGGCATAACAAAGATTTTTTCCTCACCAGTACGCTTTTCCACCAACACTGAAACCACTTCTGGAATAACTTCCCCTGCTTTGTGAATGACAACGGTATCGCCAATCCGAATATCCTTCTCATCAATAAAATCTTGATTATGCAGCGTAGCCCGACTAATGATCGAACCTGCCACTGGCACAGGACGCAAGATGGCTGTAGGAGTTAAGACCCCTGTCCGACCAAGGCCAACAAAGATATCCTCTACCACTGTAATCGCTTTCTCTGCAGGAAATTTATAGGCAATAGCCCAGCGTGGATCTTTGGCTGTATAACCTAAGATTTGCTGACTAGCTAAATCATTGACTTTAATGACCATACCATCAATATCATAAGGTAGATCATGGCGTTTTTCAACAAATCCTCTGCAATATTCAATGACATCATTGATCTGGTTAAATACTCGATACTGGGAATTGATTTTAAAACCTAGTTTTTTTAGATATTCTAGCATTTGCCCATGGGTCGTCAATTCAATCCCTGTATAAACACCAATACCATAGAGAAAGATATCCAATGATCGTTGAGATGTGACTTTAGGATCAAGCTGGCGCAGTGAACCTGCAGCAGCATTACGTGGATTTGCCAATAATGCCTCACCAGCTTCTTCTCGCTCTCGATTTAGTCGTTGAAATTCGCCTTTTGGCATATAAACCTCACCACGCACTTCAAGCAATGGAGGTACCTCTACGCCATCAGGTCGCAGCACAAGGGGTACGGATTTAATGGTTCGAATATTAGAGGTTACATCTTCCCCTTGAGTACCATCACCTCGCGTCACACCACTGATGAGACGATTATTTTCATAAGTAAGATTGATTGCCAATCCATCAATTTTTAGTTCGACGATATATTCAAGCTGCCCATCGACGGCAAGGCCACTGCGAACTTTTTGATCAAAAGCCAATAAATCCTCAGCGGAAAAAGCATTGCCTAAACTACGCATGGCTGTCAAATGAGTCACACGTTCAAAACCACCCGCAACCATACCTCCGACACGCTGAGTTGGCGAGTCAGCTGTAATGAGGGATGGGTATAAGGCTTCCAGTTCAATCAAACGCGCCATCAATTGATCAAACTGAGCATCATCAATTAATGGTTGGTCAAGAACATAATAATGATAGTTATGTGTATCAAGCTGCTTACGTAGCTCAACAATTTCACTAGTGACTAAATTCATATCTTGGGGGCTATTGCTTATCACGATAACACTCCTTCATTAAAATAAAAAACACGTCAGCGTGTCTTTGGTATATGCGCATAAGATCATCTATATCATGAAATGAATGAGTCAAAGAACCATTCATTGACTCATTCATTAAAACCATCACACATCTTTAACAGCGTTCTATTTTTTTATAATATTAATTTTCATTACTATACTTTGGTAATGGGCGCCATACTCGCCACTACAACCTTAATCCCTTGCCCTGGAAAAGCAATCTTGAGTTCCTGACTATTACCAGCACCACGCACTTCGACAACAGTGCCCACACCCCATTTGGAATGTTGAGCCCGATCAGCGACCTTCCAAGCATTACTTTCTTGTTGTTTAGGTTCAATTGCCTTAGGTGCTGGTGCACGAAGAGGACTTTGCACAACAGTGGATGCCGATGGAGGCGCAACGATCGTTGATTTACTGCCATTGCTAGCAAATCCATAGTGATTTTGTCGCCCAGTATATTTTTCCACCATCTGTACAGGTATTTCTTCTAGAAAGCGAGACAATGGGAACATTTGTGTCCGACCATAAATCGTTCGCATACGCGCATTGGTCACATAGAGTTTGCGACGTGCCCGCGTAATACCCACATAACAAATTCGTCGTTCTTCTTCTACTTCACTTTCATTCATGAGTGTACGAGAGTGAGGGAACAAACCTTCTTCCATACCACTCATAAAAACAACAGGAAATTCTAACCCTTTAGCAGAATGCAGCGTCATCAGCGTCACACGCGCTTCTGTCAAATCTGCATTATCAATATCAGCTACCAAGGCAACTTGCCCTAAAAAGTTTTCTAAGGTTTCTTCAAGTTCACCTGTCGCAAAATCTTTCGCTACACTCAAGAATTCCTTTAAATTATCCAATCTATTTTCATCTTGCAGGTCAGTACTTTTTTGTAATTCTTCCACATAACCAGAATCATGCATGACTTTATTCAGCAATTCAACTACGGATAAAGAATCAACTTGCGCCATCAAATTAAAAATTAATTCTGCCAAAAATTCAAGAGGACGTTTGGATCTGGCTGTAAGACCTGGCACCAAATCAGGATTGCTCACTACTTCAAATAATGTCATATTATTTTGCAAAGCATATTGAACAAGCTTAGTAATCGTGGCATCACCGAGTCCCCGCCGCGGTACATTAATGATCCTCATCAAACTGACGCTATCGGATGGATTAAAAATAACCCGCAGATAAGACAAAATATCTTTGATTTCCTTACGATCATAAAACTTTAGCCCGCCCACAATCACATAAGGAATACCACATTTCATGAAAGATTCTTCAATCACTCGCGACTGTGTATTGGTGCGATATAAGACTGCAATATCTCCATATGATGTGCGATATACTGTGTTGAGTTTCGTAATGGTATCTGCAATAAATTGTGCCTCATCCCGTTCATGATGAGCTAAATAATGGGTGATTAGTTCACCTTGAGGATTCTGTGTCCATAAATCTTTAGGACGCCGATCAGTATTATTTTGAATCACAGCATTCGCTGCATCCAAAATGACTTGAGTTGAGCGATAATTTTGCGCTAAGGTTATGATTTGCGTTTCCGGATAATCTTTCTCAAAATCTAAAATATTACGAATGTCAGCTCCCCGCCACCCATAAATACTCTGATCTGCATCCCCAACCACGCAAAGATTGCGATGTTTATCTGCTAGCATACGTGCTAATAAATATTGAGCCCGGTTGGTGTCCTGATACTCATCAATCATAATATATTTAAATTTATTTTGATATTTCTCCAATACTTGCTCATTATTTTGCAATAGACGCACTGATAACATCAATAAATCATCAAAGTCAAGAGCATTATTGGTACGCAATTTTTGTTGATAGAGCTGATAGACTTCAGCTACTTTTTGCTCATGAAAATTACCAGCGTGTTGAGCAAACTCTCGGTCATCTTGCAGTGCATTTTTGGCTGTAGAAATAGCGCCTAAAACGCTGCTAGGCTGAAATTGTTTGTCATCAAGATTTAATTGTTTCAGACATGTTTTAATAAGAGCCTGGGTATCTGACGTATCATAAATAACAAAATTTCGTTTATATCCAGCCATACCTTCAATTTCAAATCGCAGTAACTTAGCACAAAAGGCATGAAATGTGCTGAGCCAAATGTCTTTGCTTTGTGGTCCTACAAGTAAGCGAACTCGCTCTTTCATTTCTGCTGCCGCTTTATTAGTAAAGGTAATAGCCAAAATTTGATAAGGAGCCACTCCCTGATTCAGCAGATAAGCAACACGGCAAGTCAATACCTTAGTCTTACCTGAACCTGCACCAGCCATGATCAATAAGGGTCCCTTTGTATGCATGACGGCTTCTCTTTGCGCAGGATTAAGCCCATCTAATATCGTATCCATATAAACCTCCGTACTAGCACTCACTTTTTATTATTATAACCATATAATATTCTTCAAAAACTCTGCATTTCCTGTATTATTTAATAATAAAATAAGAAAAGACTTGGCTTGTGCCAAGTCCTCAAATTTTACTCTTTACACTTTTACAGCTTCTGACAATGGAGGAATGATTTGTTTTTTGCGAGACATGACTCCTGGCAAATAAAGTACACCATTTTGGCTGCTGCAACCAAAGGCTTGCTGCAATAATTCAACAGGTTGTCCTGTATGAATTAAATGAGTCCCTTCAGTAATGATATTCGTCACCATGAGTAATACCATATCATAACTTTCTTTTTGACGCATATTTTCCATTTCTTGCGTTATTTCTTTTTGAATTTCGAGCATTTCTTCAGAATCCATCACTGACATTTGACCAATCGCCATACGATAATTCCCAATCTGGAATTCTTTGATATCATTGCCAATAATATCAGTTGCTGACATGCCTTTAATACTAGCTCCTGCCTTTAATACACTCATACCAAATTCCTGTATATCAAGACCAGCAAGTTTCGCCAAAAATTCAGCCGTATTCACGTCTTTTGACGTACATGTTGGGGATTTAAAAAGTACAGTATCAGATAAGATGGCGGCAAGCAAGACGCCTGCAATTTGGGGTGGAATCTCAATGTTACGATGCAAATGCATATTTGCTACAATTGTTGCTGTACAACCAACAGGTTCATGTCTAATAAAAATTGGTTCACTGGTTTGTAAACCACCTAAACGATGATGGTCAATAATTTCCAGAATTTGAGCTTCTTCAATTCCTTCAACAGCTTGCCCCTGTTCATTGTGATCAACCAAAATAACTTTTGTCCGTTCTTGTAAAATTAATCGATCCCGCTGAATAGATCCGATCACTCTTTCATTTTCTACGACTGGATATAAACGGTAGTTTGTGCTTGCAATCGTTTTCTTTATATCACTGACCAAATCAGTCGGCTTAAAAGAATGTACTTTCTTTTGCATAATCATTTCAACTGGAATGCTTTGGTTAATCAAACGTGCACAGGTATAGGTATCGTAGGCCGCTTTGATCACAATGACTCCTTGCTTGACAGCCAATTCTTGTACTTCTTTTGAAATGTCCGAGTTACTTGTGATCACAAGACAAGCAATACCACATTGTAAAGCTGCTAATTGAGCTTTAGGACGATCACCTGCCAGAACGATATCATTGGATTTAATTAATTTACCAATGATCGTGTTACTGCTTGCAGCAATATGTAAGCGACCAACAACTTTACGCTCCAACTTTTCACCAAAGATCAATTCTCCGTCAAGCACTCTGAGAATGCCTGCAAAATCAACGCCTGTTTGGCTTAAATCTTGCATCTCTAATTCATCAAAATATAATTTTGAGAAATCGCCTACCGAAACAACACCGACGAGCATCTGCTTGTCATTGACTACAGAAACAGATTTAACATTATTATCTTTCATCATGCGACCCAAATCTCGCAAGGTATCATTGGTACGCGCATTGACTACATCACTGTTCATAATATCTTTAACGCGAGGATATAAATCCATAATCAGTTTAGGTTTTTCAAACCCTAACTTTTCTAGTACAAACTTAGTTTCTCCATTGATTTTTCCTGTCCGAGCTGGGATAGCATTTTCTCCCATCGCTTGTTTCATATGAGCATAACCAATTGCCGAACATATGGAATCGGTATCAGGATTGCGATGACCGATTACATAAATAGGTTTAGAACTTTCTTTCATGAATATTCCCTCCACTGTGTCTTATAAGATTGAAAAGATGACATTTCTATATTCTACCCTATTAATGAAAGATTGAATAGCAAAAAAAAAACAAGAGAGTATACATCATACATACTCCCTTGTTTTTATGCGTTTACTAATGATTATTGCTCATTAAATCTTGCTAATGCTTCTTCTAGCAAACCTTTAGGATTTTTTAGTGCCTTTTGCGACTCAGTTCGATATATGAACTTATTTTTAAATCGTTGTTCTTCTTTCACAGCCACATCGACGGCAAATATCACAAAATCAGCAGTTTCAGCCTCCTTAGGTCCAATTTTATTCTCAATACCAATTGCCCCTTGTGTCTCGACTTTTATTTTATGTCCAAGACTGGCGGCGGTTTTTTGTAAGGCGGCTGCAGCCATATACGTATGAGCAATTCCTGTCGGGCAGGCAGTTACAGCAACAATGTTCATTTTTTCTACCTCATTTGCATTTTTTTGACTTTATCTCTTTATGCACTGATTCCTGATTCTTCAGAATCAAGTTCTTCACTAATCGGTTTTTTTAGAGTATTTACTGTAAGTGCTGTAATGGCAACACCAACAAGAATCGCGACAATAAACATCAATGGATTATCAACAACAGGCAAAACGATAGGACCACCGTGAGGAGCATGATCACCAACAGCGAACATAGCTGCTACAGCAGCACCGATGGCTGAACCAAAAACAATCGACGGAATCACTCGTACAGGATCACTTGCAGCAAAAGGAATAGCCCCTTCCGTAATACCAATCATCCCCATAGCTAATGCACCATACCCAGCTTCTCTTTCCATTTCACTATATTTCTTGGGTGCCAATAAGGTAGCAAGGCCCATACCAAGGGGTGGAATACAAATAGCCACTGCCACAGGTCCCATGACTGTATAGATACCTTCACCAATCATGGCTGCACCAAATAAAAATGCTACCTTATTCACAGGCCCTCCCATATCAAAAGCAATCATGGCTCCCATCACTAATGCTAACACTACAGCATTTCCTTGCCCCATAGCTTTTAATCCTGCGGTCATTGTTTCCATAAGTCCGGCAATCGGTGTACCGATCACATAAATCATCAAACCACCAACGATAAGAGCTGATAATAAAGGAATAACAAAAATAGGCATAATCGGCTTCATACTGATAGGAACATCCCAACTTTTTATCCATTTGGCTACATAACCTGCAATGAAACCGGCTAAAATACCACCTAAGAAACCAGCTTTTAAATTGGCTGCCAATACACCTCCTACAAGACCTGGTGCAATACCTGGCCGATCTGCAATACCATAAGCAATAAAGCCAGCTAATACAGGAACCATCATAGAAAATGCTGCAACACCAATGTCTAACATATTTTTAAAAATCGGATTGGTAACAACTGCACCTTTTCCAGCCTCAACACCACTTAAGGCAATTGCCAACGCAATGAGCACACCACCAATGACAACAATTGGAATCATATAGGACACACCAGTCATTAAATATTGTCTTATATTTTTAAGTTCTTGGTTCATTATACTTCCCTCCTATTTTTAACCAAATCACCCATCCACTTGAATCACATTTAATGTAGTAAGTATTGCCTGTATCGTTGTTGCCTGATTTAAACTCTCTACAAAATCCTCTTCCATTAGTTTTCTTGATAATTGAGATAAGATTGCTAAATGAACATTATCCACATTTTCCATTGGTACACCGAGTAAAAAAATCATAGTAACCGGACTACCATCATAAGAATCCCACTCAATACCTTTCCTTACTTTACCAAATGCGATCATCACCTCCTTTACATCTTTTGATTTTCCATGTGGTATAGCAATTCCATTACCAACCCCTGTTGAAAAAGTTTTTTCTCTCTCCAAAACACTCTGAGTAAATTCCTCAAGAGAGCTGAGTTTCCCAGCGTTCTGTGCTGCTAAGGCTAAGCATCGAATGGCATCTTCTTTAGTCGTAACATCCATATCGAGTAATACAAGATTCTCATTGATCAACATCATAATCCCTCCACTAAACTCTCTTTTTTTCCCAGACAATTGTTCGATAAAACCCTCAAGGCGTTTAATATCATTTTGTAATAATAAGGGACTGATTTGTATAACAGGTTTTTTCACTTCACGACTCGATATTGGTATTGTTGAAATAATAAAATCCACATCATCAGTGATATACTCTTCAATCAGAGTCACTGATAATACATCTTTCACTTCAATTTCTTTAAAACATCTTCCTAAACGTGCAGCAAGGAGTTGAGATGTACCAATTCCACTCGTACATACGACTAATGCCCTAAATGGTTTTTGCGCCCGCTCAACTGCGGCTCCGATGTGCAATGCAATATAACCAATCTCTTCTTCATTCGCTCTGCAACCTACATATTTTTCAAATACAATACTTGTCATCCAAGCTACACCATATACTTCAGGATAGTTTTCTTGTATTTCATGCAAGATAGGATTCCTAAGGGTCAAGCCATATTTTAAGCGATTGATTGTTGGTCTTAGATGTAAGATTAAACCATTTAAAAGTTGCTTGTCGTGACTTAAATCGTAAGATAAGACATTCTGTGCAATCATGATGATCTCTTTCGCCATCACAATCGCCAGATTATTTTCTTCATCTAATTCCATATGAACATCACCAGTTTGACTTTGTTGGGTCTTCGCACCTAAAATATGTAATAAAATATAACCGATTTCAGATTCTGGCAATTGAACATTAAAGCAATCACCAATATCCTGCCCAATCTCTTTCGCTACTTGATATTCTTCTTTTTCTTTTAATTTCAGCAGAGTTGCTTCTGCCAAACAAATATCTTTTTTATTCCCTAATCTTTTAATCGCAATGGCAATATGAATAATAAGGCTAATGTATGCTTCATCCGAAAAAGCAAACTTTAATTTTAGTTCAGCCATTGTAACAATTTTTTCTAACTGTCCGTAGTCAATCTGAATTAATTCTTTTAATTTTCGCAGAGTCTTATAATCAATCCGCCCTCCATAATGTTCATATAACATTTCTTTGAGTTCATCTTCTTCCTTATCATGGGCAATTAAGCTGATCACGGCATTACGCCAATTTTCTTCTTTGCCTACCACTTCAATACCATGATTGGTTTTACTGACAAGTTGTAATTCAAATTTTTTCAACCATACTTCGACTTCAGTTAAATCTTTGTGGATTGTCACCCGACTGACATAAAGTTCATCTGCAATACTTTGCATGGTGATATATTTTTCAGCCATTAACAAACGTTTGATAATATAATATTTTCTATTCTTAGGACAATAAGGTTCAATAACTCCTTTGTCATTTCTTATTTCCCGGGCAATATTTAACTTTTCTTCTTCTAATCCTTCAACCATTACACCCATACCTGTTTTTTTGATCAGTTGTATTTTTTTAGTGCTCAGATATTCCTCAACTTTACCTAAGTCATTGCGAATTGTTTTATTGGATACTTTCAATCTCTCAGCAATTTTATCAACAGTAAGAGGTTGATTGGCGCTGATCAAAATAGTAAGTACCTCTAAATAGCGTTCCATAAATCAATCACCTCACTACCACATTAAATACGGTACTCTATTTACTAATTAATATTTATTGATTTTTCCGACAATTAAATAGTATCATAAATATAAGGCTTTTCAAGGGTTTGAAAAGTAACTCTTTCTACCTTAATATTACGGTAAAAGTTTATTAACTACGGTTAACTTTACTATCTAATCAAGTTTTTTATGTAATTTTTAGCAAGGTTAATTCACCTTTTACGATTACTTTTTCTAAGGAAGCTGGTATCAGAATCGTATCACCTGGATATAAAGGTTCCATTGCTTGTTTATATTGAATGGCTCCTGAACCAGTAATAATACAATAAATCATAAATGCATTGTTAGTTTTTTCTTCTTTCTCACCACTAACAACTAATTTTTCCATAGAAAAATATTGACATTTAATTTTTTCATCTGGAAAAACACAACTTGGCTGACGCCCAAAGTGAATGGTATTTAAAGCTTTCTCAATCTGCAGTTCTCGCCCTTTTCCCACAGCATCCAGCCGATCATAATCATAAATTCGATAAGTTGTATCAGAATTTTGCTGCACTTCATAAACCATTACACCATCGAGTAGAGCATGGATTGTGCCCGCAGGAACAAAAATCATATCTCCAACTTTTACATGAACCTTTTTCAAGGTCTTAGCAATGGCATTATTTTTTATAGCTCTGACAAAATCTTCTTTGGTAATATCATCTTGGAGGCCATATATAATTTGTGCATTCTCTTTGGCATATACCACATACCATGCTTCTGTTTTTCCAAACTCTCCACCCCTGTAAGCATCTTGATCCTCAGGATGAACTTGAATGGATAAATTATCATTTGCATCAATGATTTTAATTAATAATGGAAATATTTTCATATTTTTATGCTGGCTGCCCATCAATTCATCTTTATATTTTGTCATTAATTCATCTAAACTCAGACCTGCCAAATCTCCATTTGCAACAATACTCATACCATGATGATGACTTGACAAATCCCAGCTTTCTCCAATCTGGCAACTTGGAATCTCTCGACCAAATATTCTTTTTAGGTGATCTCCACCCCAAATTTTTTCTTTATAAATGGGTTTAAATTTTAATGGATACATCATGATTCTTCCCTCTACCCTTTTACCACATCCCATGTGGTATTTATTTTACAAATTACCTTTTTTTTACTTTTATTCAATCATATCATGAAAAATTTGACTTTCAAGACTTTTAAATGTCATTCTTTCTACCAAAACATTGTGGTAAAAGTTTATAAATAGCAATAATGCTTAGATACAGCAAAAAAGTCATCTTAAAACACTAGACTAGATAAAGAAAATCAATTATCATAAACCCTAGTGAATTATTTTGATAAAATTAACCATAACGAGGTGTTGAATGAATAATAACTTACCCCAAGATTACTTTGGCCGACTCTGCCGAGCCATCATTGAATTTGATATGATTGCAAAAGATGATAAAATACTCATTGGCCTATCGGGCGGCAAGGACAGCCTCTTTCTGACCTATGCCCTCTCCATCCTTCGCAAACGTTCAGCAACACCATTTGAAATAGCCGTCTTAACCATTGATCCTCTTTTTACCGATGATTTTGATCCCACTCCCCTTGCTGAATTTTGCGCTAATCTTGATATACCTTTTTATACAAAAAAAGTTGATATCGCTGGTATTATTGAAAAAAATGATGGTAACGATCCTTGTTTTACTTGTGCTTTTTTTAGACGAGGTGCCATTAATAAATTTGCAGTAGAAAATGGCTTTAATAAAATCGCCTATGCTCACCATCATGATGATGCTGTTGAAACCTTTTTGATGAGTATACTATACTCTGGGCAGATCAATACATTCCTGCCTACGACGTATTTAGATCAAAGTAACCTCACTGTCATTCGTCCACTGGTTTACTTCCGAGAGTTCGAACTGAAAGAAACACCAGCTTTACACGGCTTCACACCCATTCCAAGCCCATGTCCACTCAATGGTCATACCAAACGCCAGGAAGCCAAAGATTTAATTAAGGACTTAGAGAAAAATAACAGTACATTATATGCTCACCTAGGGGCTGCTATGCGCCACAGCCCGAAAACTAAACTATGGCCTACTGAGCTCACTCGCAAAGAACTTCAGATTAAACATCTTGAATTTTGGAATAAAAAGATCAATAAATAGATAAAAGTAAAGAGACTTAACTTTCGCTAAGTCTCTTTACTTTTATCTATTTATGTTTTACGAAATGATATACAAGTGGTGTAAACATGACAACGATCACAAGTACAAGTGCCATCAAAAAAGTCGGGGATAACATATCAGTCAAAGAATATCCGAGAACATTATATGCAAAAGCTCCAGGTATCATACCAATGCCAGTAGCAAGCGCATAATCACGAAAACGGATATTGGATAAACCTGCCAAATAACTAACTGGATCATAAGGAAAAATAGGCACAACACGCATGATTAACATGGTTCGAAAACCATGTTCCACAATCTGATCATCAAAGGCCTGTATCTGAGGAAATTGACCCAAATATTTTTTCATTTTTTCCTGACCTAAAAAGCGAGCAATGACAAAACACAGACATGCACCGAGTAGCCCACCAATCACCACATATAAGGTTCCCCACCAAGGTCCAAAGGCTAACCCACCTGCTAAGGTTAGAATAATCGCTGGAAATAGCAGTAAGGGTCTAATAGTGTAAATAAAAATGTAGGCTGCAGGTCCCCACCAACCAAAGGATAAAATCAACTTCCGGATCGCTTCTGGCGTTAGACGACTTACACCAACAAAATGCACTAATAACAAAACTGCCAAGACAATCACTACTAGAAAACCAGCTTTAACAGCTGATTTCTTTCCACCCATTATTATCATTATTAATAATTAAACCTCATTCATTATCAAAATCGTAGTTTTATCTACCGGACTCACTATTTTCAATCAGCTTTCTAACAGATCGACAACATAAAATATCATTTTCTAATAATGTATTCTATGTATTATTTTGCTGACAAAATCCATTATAACTGTGTTCCTTTGATAATGTAAAGAAAAAAATGGTATCAATAAAATAATCATTTATTGATACCATCTTTTATGCCATTTATAAACATGCTCCACACAAAACATCGGTCACCGCATATCCTTCCGTCATCCAATTCACAACTTGATTTTTAGTAGCTTCCATACGTTTCATAATACCTAATGAAGATACAGGATCACCATAAATCTGCCACATCCCCTCACAGGTACGACACTCTTCACTCATCCCCATAAAGCCCAAAACATCTTTAAGAGGAATTCCTAAAAAGACACCCATTTCGTGAGGACAGGTATAGTGAAAACGTTCTTTAAAATAAAGTAGCTTTTCTTCTAAGTTCATCGCTGATTGATAACCAAATCCTGCTAAAAACTCACTGATTATTGGATCATTTACATGTTCGCTTAATAAATCCACACGATAAAAGAAAATCTTCATGCTTTTTAATTCATCTTTTACTACAATCCATTTAATATTACTTTTTTCTAATAAACTAGGCCCATACTCAAGCCATAATGTTTTCATCGGTAATTTAGATGTATTCATCAAATTAAGAATAGTACCTGGTTTTTCACCATAAATTGTTGGTGCTAGTTCCACGGCCAGCCATCTAAAGAAGAAATCTCCTTCATTCTTAGTTTCTTGTTTTTGTAAATTTTTCTTCCAACACACAATCATTTCCCCCTATATAACCCATTGATTGTTATTATGAATTAGTTCATCACGCCTGCAGACATTATTTTTTCTTCTACAGATCCCCATGAACGTTTTGAAAAAACCAAAGGTATATCTTTTGTTTTTGCAATTGCTTTAATCATTTTAGCTGTATTGTGATTCACATAATCTGTTAAAACTAATACGAAATCTGTTTTTTGAGGTATATTAATTTTATTTTGATTCTGTACTTTTCTCCCATCAATATGGGTTAATTCCGTCACACCTAATGAATATAAATTTTTCTCAATGATCCCCAAATAATCCGCACCAATTACTACAATTGACATATAAATACCTCCTTTTTTATTTGCTATTGATTATCATTCTCAATAAATTGTTAAAAAAATAAGTTTGAGGTTACTCCACCTCATTTACTTATTTACATTTTCCTGTGGAACCACAGCTACCACAACCATCTGACCCACAGCATGATCCTTGACCTTTGATTTTTTTCCAAATCGTTATGGCAAAATAACCGACTGCCACTGCTCCTATTATGTATACGATTGCTGTTTGCATATAAACTTCCCCTCTCTACTTTTATTCATTAGTATATTATAAGGATTGAAATGTCATACTAATATAAGATTCTCTAAGTAGTTAATACCTTAATTTAAATTCATCAGGGACGAGATATAGGAATTCCCTATATCTCTCTCCCGTCAGACTAACAATTTTAATTAACCACCAAATCCTAGCAATCTACCACCTTGATAAACAATGAATGTTACAATCCATGCTAAGGTTGTTGAGTAAACCATACTCACTGCAGGCCATTTCCATGAATTGGTCTCACGTCTCATGACAGCCAAAGCCGCCAAGCAAGGTGAATAAATCAAGACAAAGACCATTAATGAATAAGCAACTAAAGGATTCATGTTTTCATCTTTTTGCAGAGCTTTAGTCATACTCTTCGCATTTTCACCATCACTACCAAGACTATAAATAGTTCCCATTGTACTAATGACTACTTCTTTGGCAGTTACACCAGATACAAGACTAATACCAACGCGCCAATCGAAACCAAGAGGTCTTATTGCAGGCTCAATGGCTTTACCAAATTGCCCAGCATAACTTTTTTCCAATTGTTCACTGGATTTGTCATTTTCGATCTCACCCTTTTTTTCATTTAATTGTTGAGTAAGCTCTACATATTTTGAAGCATAAGGGTAAAGTTCACTATTTTCCGTTTCAATCTGTAGATTTTTCGCTGTTTTTTCTTCTTCTAATTTAGCATACTCACTACTATCTTCATCGAGTTCTTTGGTATCTTCTGCAAATTGTTCTTCATTTTTCTGAATTTCATCAACTAAAGCTGCTAATTGTTCATTTTGCTCTAGTTCTTCAATATTGAATTGCGTAAATACTTCTTCATTCACTTGTTGGGTATATGCTTCTTCTGCTTGACCTACCAAAGCATCATAATCCTTAGAGTATTCAATATCTTTAGGATAAGTTGTCAAGAACCACATTAAGATGGAAGCAGCAAGAATAATTGTCCCAGCTTTTTTCAAATACAAAGTGCTACGTTCCCACATATGAATAATCACGCTTTTAGCGGTTGGTATACGGTAAGGTGGCAATTCCATAACAAAAGGTTCGCTTTCACCTTGGAAAAACGTACTACGGAAAAGCCAAGCCATTAACATTGATAAAATAATTCCTAAAAAATAAATAGAAAACAATACATTACCAGCAATTTTCTCATCAAAAAAAGCTGCAATCAAAATGGTATAAACAGGTAATTTCGCACTACAACTCATGAGCGGTGTCACAAGCATCGTAATAACCCGGTCACGAGGATTTTCTAATGTCCGAGTTCCCATCATTGCAGTCGCACTGCAACCAAAACCTAATAATAAAGGAATAAAGGATTTTCCATGAAGACCAAATCTTCTCATAACCCTATCCATGATAAAGGCAGCCCTTGCCATATATCCAGTATCTTCCAATATTGCAATTGCTAAAAATAACAATAAGATATTTGGTACAAAAACAAGAACACTACCAACCCCACCGACAACACCATCAACAAGTAAGGATTTAAGAGGTCCATCACTGATTATACCATCCAGAAACTTACCCAATAGACCAAATTGAGCATCAATCCAATCAGCAGGAATATTACCTAATGTAAATACTAAATTAAATACAATCCACATCAAGGCAAAAAATATGGGTAAACCAAACATTCGATTCGTTAAAACTCGGTCAATTTTATCAGAAACTGTTTCTTTATTCACCAATCGATTATCAACAGCATGCTGATATACTTTGCCAACAAACTGATAGCGTTGTCCAGCGATAAAAACTTCTACATCTTCACCAAGTTTATGAAGAAGTTCAGCCCGTAGTTTGTCACTTAGATCGACAATATTTTTACCATCAGTTAATCCTTTAATCACATCAATAATATTCGAATCATTTTCCAATAATTTCAACGCTAACCATCGAACAGGAAATTGAATATTCTTATAGAGTGGTGCCAACAAAGGCTCGAGCTGTTGGATTGCTTCTTCAATGTCAGTCCCATAATTAAGCTTAAACTGAGTTTTGGATTTATTGCCACTTGCGACTGGGATTTGGTTTAAAAGTTCTTCCATTCCCTTATTATTTACACCATTAGTACGTACTACTGGGATGCCACCTAAACGTTCTGAGAATTTTTGATCATTGATTTTTAGACCTGAAGCATCTGCTACGTCGATCATATTTAAAGCCAAAACCACTGGGCGCTCCAACTCTAAAAGTTGTACTGTTAAATATAAATTTCGCTCTAAATTTGATGTATCTAAGATATCAATAACCATATCAGGTTTATCATTTACAATAAAATTTCGTGTCACAACTTCTTCCAAAGAATAAGCTGTCAAACTATAAGTACCAGGTAAATCCACAATCAAAAAGTCATTATCTTTAAATTTTCGATAACCTTCTTTTTTCTCTACAGTAACTCCTGGATAATTTCCAACATGTTGACGACCACCTGTCAAATTGTTAAAAATTGTGGTTTTTCCTGAATTCGGATTACCGACTAATGCTACCGTTATATTCTTATCTCCCATTACCATTCCCCTTTCAGAATCTAGCACTATTTTCGACATTGATTATCATTATCATCTATAATATTTTTCTAAATAACCTGTATTTGGGTAGCCAAGCAACAGTCTAACATTAACCGTGACTGTCCTACTCTGACTAGTAAGGTTCCATTCACACGACTCATCACTTCAACTAAGGAACCTGGAATAAATCCCATATTTACCATGCGCATACGTACCTCGCAAGAGCAGGCAAAACCTTTAACTATACACTTTTGTCCAATTCCAACAAGCGCAAGCGGCATAGCAATCCCTCCTATACTTTAGGCGATTTCTAATTCAATCATCTCAGCTTCATTTTTACGTAGGGATAAATTAAAACCTTTTACTTTCACTTCCATAGGATCTCCTAGAGGTGCAAACTTCTGGACTTCAATAACAGCTCCAGCTACAACACCCATATCAATAATACGGCGTTTAATCATACTGTTACCAATTACTTTTTTTACGATTCCGGTTTCGCCTGGCAGTAAATCACTCAGAAACTTACTCATTCTATATTCCTCCTAAATGGGTTGATATCAATTCTCATTATCGTATATAATATATAATAAATGAAAGATGTGCTAGTGTCAAGAGTTGTTCTGATATTTATCGACAGTATACTTTAAACAGTGGCAAAAATGAAAGAGAGAAGGATTATCCTTCTCTCAAAAAAAGCAGCCATCCCTACCCTTGTCTTACTTGAGACAATACTCAACCTCAACCTTTCAGGACGAAAATTATTTAGTTGTTAACTCTTAACCAAAAAACTGGACACCTTCTTAACTTTCAAAACGGAAATGACCATCGTTACGGGGAATGATACATGCATATTACTGGTTTACCAAGGCGAATCCACGAGAAAGAACACTCTACCTCATAACCGACTAACTGGTTGCATCGACTAGAACATTAGCCCTAAACCTCTTTGCAGTGCTTTAAGTCATTTGTAAGGATGGTGCTTGAGTAAATAATATCATGGAAAAATCAAAATTGCAATACTTATTTGAATATTTTTTCTTTTTATTTTTTCAATGCCATAAACGCAGTAAAATCGCTGCAGGAATACTGATGAATAAGATTAACAAAGTTAAGTAATTACGTTATAAATAGTACAAAACAGCTGTTTATGATTTCAATCATCATAAACAGCTGTTTCATTCTTGTTACTTTATTTTACAACTTGCGAAACAAAAATCAATTGTATCCCATTGGCTTCGAGCTCAGGCACCATCTCACTCACAGCTTTAGCTGTATTCATACGGGCATGACCAATGACAGTTACAATACCATGCTGAATTGCCATATCTTGCGCCGTCCGCAATTTTGCTTTCACAGCATTGACGTCATCCGTATTATCAATAAATAATTCATTCACTCCAGTCCTAACCCCCATCTGCCGCGCAGTTTCAGCACCGATGGATTGGCTATTGGTACGACTATCAAGAAAGAATAAATTATTTTCTTTTATTTCTCCAAGTGCAGCTTTCATGACCCTCCGATCAGCCGTTGCTCTTGAACCTTGATGATTATTAACCCCAATCAATCCTGGTATGGATTGAATGGCTTTTTTAGCTATATCATGAATTTCTTCATCACTTAAATTGATCGTAATGGTTATTTTCTCAGATTGTTCCCCCTGAGCTAAGGGTTCCATGGGTAAATGTAACATAACTTGGTGCCCTGAACTCATTCCCCTAGCAGCAGCTTCATTACTAAAAGGACGGTATGGCAAAACAGCAAAGGTCAATGGACGGCCAATAGCCGCAAAAGCAGCAATCGGTTCTTTACTATATCCAAAATCATCAATTACAATCGCCATTTGTCCACGTCCTTTGACTTCAGGCGGCTTCTTGACAATGGATGCTGTTTTTTCTTTTGTAAGGTAGATTTGATCACTGATAACAGTAATATCCTCCCCTGCTACATGATCTTTCAACCCGATATCCAAACGTACAACTGATAATCCTTGATAATTGTCTGGCTGAGAAGATATAACTTGACCACTAACACCTTTTATACCTGCCTGTAAGGTTTGTTGCAATGTTTCAGCTGACATGTCTACAGGTACATTGACTAATAGTTGCCGTGTATGCCAGCGAATTACACCCTCAACTTTTTGCCGTGGAACTTCTTTCACAGCTTCCTTTATATTACTTACTGACAAACCATTTTTTTTCAATGCCTCATCAACAGCAGTATGGATTTTATTCCCTTGCCCTGTAAAATCAATAACAGTACCAGCTCCAGTCTTTTCCAGATCATGAAGTGGAGCGTGCGGTTCTGTGGACGGACCAGATGCTTTTAAATACAATACTCCCATAACAATCAATGCTAACACAATCATCCAAGCATTTTTCCGGCTTGTTTTTCGCGCCATGACAATCCCCCTTCTACTCTTGTTCGCGGGTACAACGATATTTATATACAGGTCGTCCAACTGCACCATAGCTAATTTCAGTACTCAATAAATCGTTGTTTTGAAAATGTTTAAGATATTTTCGAATGGATACAGGTGAAAGTCCTACAGAAGTTGCCATTGTTTCAGCCGTAAACTCTCCCTTCACTTCTAAAATTTGATCCCATACTCTTTTAATTGTGTTGCGATCCAATCCTTTTGGCAATTCTACATTTTCATTTGAAATTCCAGAGAAGATCTGTTGATCTAATTCACTCTGAGATAGGTTAGTATTTTTTTTAATTAGCTTCAGTCTCTTTTTAAAAGACACTAAGGCACTTTGTAAGCGCTCAAACTCAAAAGGTTTGATCAAGTAGTCAACAGCACCATTTCTAAGTACCGTCTGAATCGTTTTATTATCCCGTGCTGCTGACACGACAATCACATCAACACTATAATTTAGCTCACGAATTTTTGAGAGCAACTCTAGACCATTCATACTTGGCATAAAAATATCTAACAACACCAAATCAATTTGAGTCTTCTTGAGAATATCAAGTGCTTCATCACCATTTGAAGCGATACTACAAAATAAAAAGCCTGGTATCCTTTCAATATAACGGCGGTTTAACTCTGCTACCATGGGATCATCTTCTACAATCATAACCTTAATCATCTTGTTCCTCCTTTATTTCATAAGGAATTCGTACTGTAAATACAGTTCCTTCACCTGGTCGTGTCTCAAACTCAATCTCGCCCTCTAACTCTTCCAAACTACGCCGAACAAGATACAAACCAAACCCTCGTTGATCACCCTTGCTAGAAATACCTTTTTCAAAAAGATGATCACTTAATTCTGGTAAAATACCTTCTCCAGTATCGCTTACATGTATACATAAGGTATCTTCATCACAATACATATGCAATTCAACTTCCCGATGATCTGAATTTTTAACTGCATCAAAAGCATTTTCAACTAAATTTCCAATAACAGTTACCAATTCATAGATGATTTTTTCCTGCTTGGGTTGGGGAACATAACTTTCTTCGGCCAAATGCATAATGATGTCGTTCTCTCTCGCCAAACTTAACTTACTTAAGATAAATCCAGCAATCACTGGTTCACGAATCCGCTTCGCAACAAAACTTAACTCAGCTTCATGCTCTGAAACAATTCGATTAATATAAGTTGCCAATTGTTTATAGCTTTCCAAATTGACTAATCCTAAAATAACATGTAATTGATTCATAAATTCATGAGCTTGAGCCCTAAGCGCATCAACATAATCTCGCACCCCTGTTAATTGTTCGGCAAGCATCTTCACTTCTGTCTTATCACGAAAAGTAGAAATAGCACCAATTATTTTGCCATCAACGACCATAGGTAAACGATTCGTCAGAACTGATAAACCATAAAAATCCTGTTCTTGATCCAATTCTGCCTTTCCAGATTGAATCACCTCAATTAACCTTGTATTAGGTACATAATTTCCAACAGGTTTATTAATAGGATTGCCATATACCCCTGCCATTGTGAGCATCCTCAATGCTTCATCGTTGACTAAAGTGATCATACCTTGCTTATCAACAGCAATAATTCCTTCACGCACTGAGTACAGCATGGCATTGCGTTCCTCAAGTCGCTTAGCGATCGCCTCGGGTTCGAGCCCAAATAAGGTTTTCTTAATATTATATGACAACATAAAAGCCCCAATAATACCTACAGACATACCAATTGCTGTAGCTACTAATAGTACATTACTGACTTGTTTAACTAAAATTTTTATATCATCCATAAGTATGCCAACAACGACCACACCAACTTGCTGCCCACCTTCATCAATTACTGGTACAAAGGCCCGCAAAGAATCACCTAAGGTTCCTCGTGCAATTGAAGTATATTCTTGCCCTAGCAGCGCCTCTGCTTCATCCCCCCCTACAAAACGTTCACCAATTTTTCTCCGATCTGGATGAGCCTCCCGCACTCCCTGCATGTTTAAAATAACAACATATTCAACATCAGCCGCCGTAGCACTTTCACTAGTATAGTTTTTCATCTCCTCAATATTTCGTCCTTTGGACAGCCCCTCAATTACAATTGGAGAGCGAGCGACAAGATGTGCGATACTCATGGCCTGACGACCAATACCATCTGTAATTTCCAGTTCAGTACTACGAGAAATTAAGACATTCGTAGTCAATAAAGCAACAACAACAACAGCAAAGACTAATAGCATAATTTTAGTCTGCAATTTACATTTAAATTTAAAATTCAAAAAATAACACCTGCTCTTTCACAACCGCAAATCATTACTATCATATTACACTTGAAAAGTAAGATTGTCTAATAGGTGCAAATATAGTTTGACTTATGATGTAAATACTGGGAAAATACATAGATATAGAAATTTAATTATAAATAGAAAGGATCTTATATGTCTATTTTTTTCCATATACTCAATCATAATATTACACCTATATTTATATTAATCGGTTTAGGTTTTATTCTAAGTAGAAAATTTACTTTAGATATACCAAGCCTTAGCAAATTGCTTTTTTATTTATTTGTGCCTTGTTTCATATTCGTTAACCTTTATGAAACAACTTTAAAATTTGATATGCTTAAATTCTTTTTTTGTGGAGTATTATTACTAATTGCAAACGACCTTTTGGGACGGATGATTGCAAAAATTCGCAACTATGATGTAGGACTCACAAATGCTTTTAAAAATTCAATTATGTTTAATAATTCGGGCAATATCGGCTTATCCCTCATCATACTCATTTTTTCTAGTGCGCCTTTTGTTGTCGATGGAAAAACACCTTATCTTGACGAAGCAATTACCGTACAAATCATGATACTCGTATTACAAAACCTCTCAAGCAATACCATCGGATTTTTTAACGCGGGACGAGCTAGAATGACAGGTAAAGACTCACTTTTAAAAGTTTTTACCATGCCTTCTATCTATGCACTGCCTCTTGTATTTTTATTGAAGAATTTTGAAATTGATATGACTCAGGCCACTCTCTGGCCTGCTCTCGTATACCTTAAAAACGGACTCGTCCCAATCTCCTTATTAACACTCGGAGCACAACTTGCCAAAACTGAATTTGATTTGCGTAGTGTCGATGTTCATCTCTCCGCATTTACAAGGCTTATCATTGGACCAATGCTCGCAGTGCTATTTATCCATCTTATGGATTTTCATGGCGTTGTAGCCCAAACCATATTGATTGCATATTCTGTTCCAACAGCAGTTAATACAGCATTAATCGCTGTCGAATGCGATAGTTACCAAGATTTTGCCTCACAAGCTGTCATGGTCTCTACTATTTTTAGCACTGTCACACTAACATTAGCCATTTATCTCGCTAGGATCATCTTCCCCATTTAAAATTTAAAAAATAAATAATCAACTCATAAAAAGTAGGCACAGAATTGATTGCCTACTTTTTTCAATTTCACTGATGGTGATACTGAGTGATGTTATCATAAGTACTTTTACACATCCCATTTTTTAGCAAAATTATACTACAACTAAACAATGATCTATAGGAGTAGAAGATATTTTCCATTATATAATCTGATTATTGCGACATATATAAATAAAATACGAGGAGGAACGATATGAGTAAAATTTTGATTTCACCCAACCGTTATGTCCAAGGTGCAGGAGCCATTCATGAAATTGGTGAACAGGTAAAAATTTTTGGCGATAAGGGATTGGTACTTGGTGGAAAGAGGGGACTAGGAACAGTCCGTTCTGCTATTGAACAAAGTTTTTCTACGAGTCATATTGGTTTACGGATCGAAGAATTTACTGGAGAATGTTCAAAACAAGAAATCGATCGAATTTTATCTATCGTAAAACAAGAAAATTTAAATGTTATTATCGGCATTGGAGGAGGAAAAGCCTTAGATACAGCTAAAGCCGTCGCTCATTATGCAAAATTACCTGTTGTGATTGTTCCAACAATAGCAGCAACTGATGCCCCTTGCAGTGCTTTATCTGTCATTTATACTCCTGATGGCATTTTTGAATCCTATCTTTTATTGCCAAAAAATCCAGATCTAATACTGGTGGATACTGGGATAATTGCTAAGGCTCCAGTTCGTCTTCTTGTTTCAGGAATGGGAGATGCACTCGCTACCTGGTTCGAAGCTGACGCTTGTGCAAAATCTTTTGCATCGAATTTGCCCGGTGGTCATTCAACCTCTGCTGCCCTTTGTCTTGCTCGTTTGTCTTATGACATTCTTATTAAATATGGTTTACAAGCTAAACTTGCAGTAGAAAATAAGGTCGTTACCGAAGCTGTAGAGAAAGTTGTTGAAGCAAATACGCTGCTAAGTGGCATTGGATTTGAAAGTTCAGGATTAGCGGCTGCTCACTCAATACATAATGGTTTTACTGTATTAGAAGAAACTCACCAGTATTATCATGGTGAAAAGGTAGCTTTTGGAACACTCGTACAAATGGTCATGGAAAATCGTTCGCGAGAAGAATTGGCAGAAGTCATTCAATTCTGCCGCGAAGTTGGTCTTCCTGTTACCTTATCAGACATTGGTGTGACTGAGATTACTGAAGAAAAAATAATGAATGTAGCTATCGTTGCCTGCGCTACTGGTGAAACGATTCATAATGAACCCTTTATCGTTACACCTGAAAGTGTATGCGCTGCTATTTTAGCTGCCAATGCCTTAGGTACTTCATTAACTACTTTATAATATAAGGAATGAAAAATGCTAACTAACGCTTCGTAAAAAAGTGTTGGTTAGCATTTTTCATTCATAATACTTGGCTAATATGCATGACTTTAAACTTACCACAACTTTGTGTTGCGGCTTTATTGAGTTGGACAAGGCAGGTTGGGCATTCAGAAACAACAATTTGCGCACCGCTATTTTCAATATTCATTCGTTTTTTATCTAAGATTGATGTAGCGATGTCAGGATAGTCAATATGAAATGAACCTGCGCCACCGCAGCATGTGTTAGCCCCTGCCATTTCAACATAATTGCCAGCAGCTTTTAATAATTGTCTAGGTTGAGTTTTAATGCCTTGCCCCCTTCCAAGATGGCATGGCTCATGGAAAGTCAGTTTAGCTGCAACGTGATTTCGTGGAGTGTAGCCTGCATGGACAAGATATTCACTTAACCCCATCACTTTTTGACTGAAAGCCATTGCTCGCTCCTGCCATAAGGGATCATCAATAAAATAAGCAGCTATATGTTTTAATGTACCGCTGCAGCTGGCACAATCACTCACAATAATCTCTGCCTTTTCAAATAAGGCAATGTTTTCCTTGGCCATTTCTAAAAATTCAGGACGTAATCCATGAGCAAGGTGTGGCAAACCGCAGCACATATTATTGACGAGTAGTGGATCTACCAAAGACTGTAGTATTTTTATTGTTTCTTCGACCGCATCAGGAAACATCATACTCATACCGCACCCTTTAAAATAAGCAACTTTTGTATTGCTAGACATTTGAATAGAGGACTTTACTACAGAACTACCGAGAATAGCAGGACCTCTAAATGATGCCAGATAATTCTGCCGAGTAAATTCACTGGGAACAATACCACGGGGAATTAAATGATTCACACCAATCTTGCGCAACACTTTAAGAGTACCAGCAGATATCTTTATAAGTGTCCGATTCTTCATTAAAGCCCCCAATGCCTTATATTTTGCACCTGGGCTACCTGCCTTATTAGAAAAATATTGGCGTATTCCAATCATCGCATCATCAGTTTTGATCTTATTGGGGCAGCTATCTACACAAGTTCGGCACAACAAACAAAAGTTTACCTTATCCAGCACCTGAGTTTCATCTTTAAGTACCCCTTGGATCATACCGCGAATGATATTATTCTTACCGCGAGCACTTGAAGATTCCACATCTTTGACTTCAAATAAGGGACAGACTGTTAAACAGGTACCACAACGATCACATTGATTCACAATCTCCTTAACATCTTGCAGCAATTGCTCTTGTGCATCTTTTTTTCCCATAACAAGTTTCTCCTTCACCAAATTTTCCCTGGATTAAGAATGCCCTTAGGATCAAGAGCTTGTTTAATCATTTTTAGAGTATTGACCCCTTCATCCCCTAATGCTTTGGCAATATAGGATCGTTTAGTAATACCAATGCCATGTTCTCCTGATAACGTTCCGCCAAGGGCAAGAGCCACATCAAATATTTCATCGATCGCCTGATGAACTTTTTTATCTTCTTCAGGCTGAGATAAATCACAAAGCACTGAAGGATGAATATTTCCATCGCCTGCATGTCCATATACGGCAATTGTTAAATCGTATTTTTTTGAAATTTCTTGGATATGGCGAACAGCTTTAGGAAAAGCATCGCGTGGGACTGAAATGTCCTCACCAAATCTGTTAGGTGCCATAGCACCAATTGCCGAACTCAATCCTCGGCGTATTGACCAAATTTCGTCTACTTCCTGCTGTGAAGCAGCGATCCGAACTTCTGATACCTGAAGTTCATGGGCAATAATTTGAATTTGCTTTGCCTGCTTCTCTAGATCAACATTGCTCTCACCGTCAATTTCTAATATGATGCAAGCTTCAATGGCAGAATGAATATCAAGGTTCCGGTGTCTAGCTACGGCTTGAATGCTGATTTTATCCATTAATTCTGCGGCCGCTGGTACGACTCCAGCGATCAGCATTCTATGAATGGTATTACAGGCAGCATCTAATGAAGGAAACATAAGTTGCATGGTATTTCGTGCCTTGGGCATAGGAATTAACCGGAGAAGAACTTTTGTGATGATCCCTAGAGTACCTTCCGAACCAGTGAATAACTGAGTGAGATTATAGCCTGTGACATTTTTTATGGCTTTACCACCCGTATGAATAACACTGCCATCAGCTTTTACAACTTCGAGTCCCATAACATAATTACTCGTTACACCATATTTAACGGCACGCATTCCGCCAGCATTTTCTCCTACATTTCCGCCAATTGTTGAGTATTTCCAACTGGCTGGATCAGGAGGATAAAATAGGCCTTTTTCTGCACAGAAATTATAAACATCAAAAGTTCGTACACCAGCTTCGACCGTAATCATCATATTTCCTTCGTCCAATTCCACGATACTCTTCATACGTTCTAAAGAAAGAGAAATACCACTTTTAACAGGAATACTCCCTCCTGTACGTCCGCTGGCCGTTCCGCGAGGTGTTACGGGAATACCATACTCATTCGCAATGGTCATCACGTTCGCTACTTCCTCTGTAGTACCTGGCCGTACTACAAGTTCTGGAATATTTTCTTGGGACATGGAAACAAAGGATGAGTCATACGAATAACCAAAACACTCGACGACAGAGTCGATTGCATGGGATGGACCAACAATTTTACGGATTTTTTCTTTAATTTCATCGGTTATCATTACTAATTCCCTCCCTAACATGCGAATCAAAAATCTAATACTTTATCTATACAGTATCATGTACGGTCATAAAAATATAATAGTATAAACCAATGAGATAATAAGGTACGCCTATGATCGATATAACCGTAATAAGACTTGAGCTACACATAAGAAGAGTTTCGTAAGAGACATAACAACACCCGCGAGATGCAGTCGCGGGTGTTACGTATCATTATCAAATATAAACTTTGTATCTAGAATTATAGGTAATTGTGCCACTTATCTTTCTACGAATGAGGATTCGTTAAACTTCCTAGTAACCTTATACCTCTCTTCAAGAAATTTTATAAAACCCATGGATGCATTGGATAAATATTTATCTTTTTTCCAGGCCAAGCCAATATCAAATTTAATTGGTTTATCCAACGGAGTGACGGCAATCTGCGGATCGTCTTTAACGACCATTTCCATCAGAAGGGAAATACCTGAACCGTTGGCAATTAAGCTTTTTATTGTTTTAATTTGATTTGAAGAAAATATCGTATTAGGCATGAAATCATGATGTAAACATCGATTAATGACCATTTGATGCTGATAGGATCCCGCTTTAAGCAAGATAAACTTTTCATCTTTTAGTTGGTCAAAACTGATGAATTGCTTCTTACATAGGGGATGCTCAGGATGCATGCACAGGACAAGTTGCTCTTCTGTGATCGTCAAAGTATCCAGAGTTGTTGAATGCTCAGGTAAAATAATGATGGCTAAATCAAGCTCATCTGTTTCCAATTTAGCAGCGGCCTCTAAAGACGATGTTTCTTCAGAAGGGAGAAGTTGTAAACCTGGATATGAATTTTTAAAACAGGAAAATATATCAGGAAACAGATACGATACAATCATTGGTGGAATGCCTACTTTTATAGTACCTTTTTGCAAGTTTCTAAAGTCTTTTAGTTCATCAACAGCTTGCTCAAATTCATGAAGAACCTTTTCCATTCGAATTACAAAAGCTTGTCCCTCAGAAGTAAGAACAGATTTTTTTTTACTTCTGTCAAAAAGCTGAACGTCGAGTTCTTGCTCCAATTTACGAATAGCTTGGGTTATAGAAGGTTGGGAAATATGCAACTTTTCTGCAGCTTTAGTAAAACTGTTTAATTTACTTACCATACAAAAATATTTAATTTGCCGTAATTCCATAATCAAAGACCCTCCACCAGTAATCAATTTAGCAATAATTGGGTGAATAAACTACATTTCGTGAAACTCGTTTATATCTCCTTCTATAAGTTCCGCTTTTCTCTTTTCTCTTTTCTCAAATCGTTCGATCGCATCAATCTATCAGTATGATTTTCCGATCACATACAATGGAGGATGGGGAAAATGAGGTAATTCTAACGATTTTAAAAGAACTAACTAGTGATCATGGTCAAGGTTATCATCTTGGAAAACCAGCTCTTCTTGAGTAAAGATTAAGCAGATTCAAATACCTAAAGAGGCTCACCAAACAGTAAAAGCACTGTGTGGTGAGCCTTTATATATCCTCAACTTTACTTAACGCGGTGTTGAACCATCTCCTGATTCACGTCCAGTTAAATGATGGACTACAAACGTTCCCATAAAGATAACGATCAAAGTAGAAAAGAATACAACTTGACTCACATGATAGTCAAAAACCGATGCCATCATTTTTGCACCAATAATACCGATAATAATGTACGCCGTCATTTCTAAACCTGGATAACGCTCAATCAAAGTCAAGAAAATTTGCGCTACCCCTCGCATCATCATAACACCAAAAATACCACCTAGGTATAATACCCAGATTTGATCACTAACACCAAAAGCGGCGAGTACACTGTCAATACTAAAAGCAATATCCATGATTTCAACAGCAAGTACCGTACGCCAAAAGCCATGGGGTACTTTAGGAACCTCATTTTCTTCTTCTGCTTTTTTCTTAAGAAAGAATTGCACTGCCATCCACAATAAATACAAAGCACCAGCGGCTTTTACCCACCAGATTGTAATTAAGTAGGTTCCGAGACCAATGGCAACAAAACGGAACAAATAAGCCCCTAAGATACCATAAAACAAGGCTTTTTTCTGCTGTGCTTTCGGTAAATGTTTTACCATAATCGCTAATACTAAGGCATTATCAGCTGATAAAAGACCTTCTAATACAATCAAGCTGCCAATAATTGCCCAATTCATCGGATTATAAACAACGGATAATAACTCCGCTACATTAAAAAAATGAGAATAATTTCCTAGAATTCCTGTTATAAAGTCACTCATTTCTTAGTACCTCCTTTGGTTATAACTTACTATGATTTTCTTAGTTTATATGATCAAGATGTTTTTATTCGTATCCTTTGACAGATACGAATAAAAACATCGCATATTTATTAAAAACTTTACTTATATTTTTTCATTTCTTACATGACTAGGCGATACTTAAGCCAAAATTGGTGCATAAGGCAGCTAAACCACCTTGAAATCCGCTCCCAATAGCATTAAACTTCCATTCAGAGCCATTACGATATACTTCTGCTACAACAATCGCTGTTTCAATAGAAAAATCTTCACCTAAATCATAACGAATAAGCTCTTTACCAGTTTCTTCATTCAGAATACGAACATATGCATTAGCAACTTGTCCAAAATTTTGTTTACGGACCTCTGCATCATGAATCGTAATGGTGAAAGCAAGTTTTTGTACATCTGCAGGGATTTGAGATATCTCAATTTTAATTTGTTCATCATCCCCATCACCTGCACCAGTACGATTATCTCCAATGTGTACGACTGCCCCTTGGGCACCTGTTGGATTATTATAAAATACAAAATCCTTCTCATCTTTTACTTTTCCTGTATCACCAAGAACAAAAGCTGAGGCATCCAAGTCAAAATCATGACCACCATCATACTTATTTGTATCCCAACCCAAACCTACAATGATTTTCTTTAAACCAGGATTTGTTTTTGTTAAATCTACCTTTTGACCTTTACTTAAGCTAACTGCCATGTCATGACCCCCTATTTTTTATTTTATATATTTTTTACTTCGTGTATCGCCCAACTACAGCACTAATCGAAAGGTCTTGTGTACTTTCACCTAGAGCAGCAAATTTCCATTCTCCTTGATAACGATAAACTTCACCTACAATTAATGCTGTTTTACCAGCATAATTTTCCGTCAAATTAAATCTGGTTATTTCTTGCATATTTGATTTATTAATGACTCTAATAAATGCATTTTTAATCATACCAAAATCTTGTTTACGTTTCTGACAATCGTAAATATTCACTACAAAAACTATTTTATGCACATCTGCAGCTACTTTATGTAACTGAATTAATATTTGTTCATCATCACCATCACCACCACCTGTACGATTGTCCCCTAAATGAACAATGCTACCACAAGGGCTTTTTAAATTATTGAAGAAAACCAGATGTTCCTTACGAGTAAAAGCTCCATTAGCATCTAACAAGAGAACAGAGGCATCACAATCAATTTCCGTTTTTTTGTCACCAAATAAATTGTTAAGAAAACCACTCCCTCCAGATTGCTCCACTGGATCCCAGCCGAGACCAACAATTAAGTCCGAGAGTCCAGCATTCCCTTTTGTTAAATCAATTTTTTGACCTTTTTGTAAACTAATTGCCATGATATATCCCCTTTACACCATATTTTTATATTCTTTTCTTAGAACACGAATGAATTCGAAATAGCTTGTCTCTTTTTATACAATCAACTATTAATCATCAATATTCAAAACAGATATTAAGTTTTATTTAATTATTTGTTATAGTTTTTATTATTTTCTTTTCCGATGTCAACATTGTATCACATAGTTTTTAAAACTACAATATCTTTTTTACTTAAATCTAGTTATTTTATTTAGCAAATCTAATCATAATAATTTTGACAGCTAGCATTTAAAAATAATATAATGTCATGAGAGGTGTTTACTATGGAAATTACAAAATCTATTTTAGAAAAATTTGCAATCAAACTGCTTGATAATGAATTAAAAGCAGAAGAGATTCCTTCGATTAAACAATATGCAGACCAAGTAACAGAATTATTAAATAGCAAACTCCACCATCGGCGCAAAGGCGATGAAACCAGTATTGCAATCAGTAAATCAATGATTAACAATTATACAAAAAATGGATTACTCAACCCATCAGATAAAAAGAAATATGACAAAAACCACATCATTCTATTAAGCTTAATCTTTCATCTTAAACAAGTTTTATCCCTAGATGATATCAAAACTATTTTTAATCCTATATTAAAAAATTTAGAAACATCGGATGTAAAAGAGTCAATACTCCCTCTTGATGATATCTATAAAGCTTTCTTAGAGTTCCAAAAAGAAGAATACTTTGATACTTGTAACGACTTTGAAGATCGCTTTAATCGAGTCTGCCAAAAAATTAATAATCCTTTTGAAAATCATGGTAGTAAAGATATGATTGAAAAATTCTTAACTGTATTATTGTTAGTCGCTGAAGCGACTGCCGCTAAACAGCTTGCTGAAGAAATGATTGATACTTATTTTAAAACACCAGAACCAGAATAAATGGACAACAAATAACCTCAACCTTACTTTTTGCTAAGGTTGAGGTTATTTGTTGTCCATTTTATGTCGCGCAGATTATAATAAACCTAGAAGAAAGCAAAAAGGAGGAATATCAACATGAAAGCAATGGTAATCCGTAATTATGGTGGACCTGAAGTCTTCGAAATAGCCGATATGAATAAACCAGATGTAAAACCAGGTTATGCTTTGGTAAAAGTTGCTGCTAGTAGTATCAACCCCATTGAAACAAAAATTCGCTCAGGATTAGTCCCTGGAATTACTCCTGCCTTCCCTGCTATCTTAAATGCTGATTTTTCTGGTGAAATAGTGGCTTTAGGCGACAATATCTCACAATGGAATATAGGGGATGAAGTTTTTGGATGTGCTGGAGGTGTTGGTTCACTTCAGGGAGCACTGGCTGATTACATGCTCGTTGATGTTAATTTAATTGGGAAAAAACCTACAACTATAGATCATGCTACAGCGGCTTTATTCCCTCTTGTCAGTATAACAGCTTGGGAAGCACTCAGAGAAAAAGTACATGTTAATGCAGGAGATAAAGTACTAATACATGGTATTGCTGGTGGTGTAGGACATATTGGGTTACAATTGGCAAAACACCAAGGAGCCGTGGTATATGGAACAGTACGAAGTGAAAAACAAGCTGTGATTGCCAAGGATTTAGGAGTTGACGTTGTTATATTTTCCAATGAAGAATCAGTTGAGGAGTATGTAGAAAAGCATACGGACGGTAAAGGTTTTGATATAGTCCTCGATCCTGTGGGTGGTGATAATTTAATTAACAGCTTCAAAGCAGTAAAGCATAATGGTTCCGTTTGTACTACGAATGCAAGAGTGACTCTCGATCTTGGTATAATGCATGCAAAAGCTATCAGTCTACATGCTGTCTTCATGTTGATACCACTAGTACACAATCTTGACCGAAAACGTCATCGTATCATATTACACGAGATCAGTAATATGATCGAAAAAGGGCAATTACGCATCAATCGAGATGAAAGACAATTTTCTTTTCATGAAATAGGCGAAGCCCATCGCTACATGGAATCTGGGAAAGCCTTTGGAAAGGTATCTCTTATTAATTCTTTTACTACCCAGGACTAAGTTGCAAGAAATCTAAAAAGCCATAAAGCCTATATCAAAATAGGGGTAACTTTTATATAAAAAGTTACCCCTATTTTGATATAGAAGAATTAACAAATTTAAGTGAATTTTTTTATTTACAATTATTTAACATAGGCATAACCCACAATTTTTTCATTCCTATAAAATAGAGTTAAATGGACCTTTTAATTCAAAATCGATCACATATTACAAACAAACTTGATTGAGGGGTGTATATAGGATGAATAACCCAAAAAAAATTATGTTTGCAATATCAGATACAGGTGGTGGGCATCGCAGTGCCGCTGCCGCAATAATTGCCGCAATGAATCCAAAGCAGAATGTCCAGTGTACAATTGTTGATCTTTTACGCGCAACAGCTTTTCCAGGATTAAAACAGGCACCTGAAATCTACGATTATTGTTCCATAAACCATCTCTGGCTAAACAACTTATTCTTTCGAAAAACAAATAGTATTAAACGAATCAACGCATTAACGCGGATAATATACTTCCAATGTCGTCAACATCTTGAACGACAATTAGCAACCATCCAACCAGATATTGTGGTTGCCGTTCATCCACTCGTCATTGGTTTGTTACATCTAATTAGAAAAATGTCCAACGCGACTTGGCCAATCATAACAGTCGTAACAGACTTAGTTACCATTCACGCTTCATGGGCGACCCCAGGCGCAGATTTGTATTTAGTACCCACACAAGAAGCCTTTCACTCTTTGATAAAATACGGAGTTCCCCTTAATCATATTATGTATACTGGTTTTCCCATACACCCCAAATTTACACATCATAAATTAACACAAAATCAAGCACGTAAACAATTAGGTATTGAATTAGATCGATTCACAGTTTTGCTCACAGGAGGTGGTGTTGGTGCAGGAAATATGAATGAATGGGTCAGTACTTTAGAACAAGAATGTAAAGACAAACAAATTTTAGTCATAACAGGAAATAATAAACAATTATATAGTGAACTCATTAACAGGAAAAACACCTCTAATCGCATTCATGTATATGGCTTTGTCAACAATATGGAGACAATGATGTCTGCAAGTGATGTCATTGTTTCGAAAGCTGGACCAGGTACAATTATGGAAAGTATTACGATGAAACGCCCACTCATTATTACAGAAGCGGTTGGGATTCAAGAAACCGGCAATATTGACTATGTGACTAAAAATCGACTGGGATATTACTGCCCTTCCCCTAAAGTAGCATGTAAAGAAATTAATGAAATCGCTAAAAAAAATTGCGACGCTCATACCTTATATGACCACCTTGTTACAAATGGCTCTATGCGTATAACGAACATCATACATCAGCAATTTGAAGAACGCTCCACACCTAATCCGATTACAGAAAGAAATCATACGATTATACGAGGGGCATAATTGCTTAACGGTATAACATCCATACTATAAAGAAGGTGCTGGCATGTATTTACCAAACCTGGCGAATTCTCTGGCAGTTGCCGGAGCAAAACTAGTTCTGACAGCCATTAGCCCCTTTCAGAAATTGTTTGATCCTCCAGGAATCACTCATGAATTTTGCAATTATCAAGCAATCGCTATTTTACAAAATGATGGATTTGAACTTTATGCACAAATTCTTACTCGATATATCACTGAGCTCAATGCAGGAGTGTATTGGGCCGATAAAGGCTGGCGAAATGTCAGTCACTATTTTGAACCATTAAGCGGCAAAGGATTATGGCAGTTCACGACTGCAACCGAAGCTTTTAATGGTTATTACCAGCAGGCAATCAATAACATGCACCGTGGAAACTATCATCAAGCAATCTTTTTACTTGGGGTTTCAGCCCATCTGCTGCAAGATTTATGTGTACCTCATCACGCACGGGCAAAAGTCTTTTCTGGACACAAAGAATATGAAAGTTGGGTGCAGCAACACTATACGAATTATGCCATAGCTGACAAAGGCATATATAACGATGATTCAGATCTAAAGACACAATTAATGAACAATGCACTCGTAGCAGCTGATTTATTTGACTGGATTAATCTTGACAAAGGCAAGATGGATTATCATGAAGCAACCTCTATTCTTCTCCCACTAGCGCAACGTTCTACAGCTGGTTTATTTCTGAATTTTTTTATAGCACTTGGCGATATCATCCATCCTCCACTAACAAAAACCCTTTCTAATAATGTTGGCCAAAGAAAGAAATGGAAAATAGCCTTTCACTGTAGCGACTAAAGATTGGAGCAAATTTATACTTGCGCAATTCTTGATAATATATCAAAATCATTGCATATTTTACTAGTAAAAGATCACTCTATATCTTAACAGATATAAAAATCATTGCATTATATTTTCCAAATCTATTGCAATGACAAGGAGAGGTTTTTATGAAAATCACACAAAACCCCAAATGGGTCAGTATTTCTCTAGGGTTAGCATTGTCATTGATGATACTACTAGGCGGATGTACAAACATTACACCCCTTGACCCCGCTCCAACGCCTACGCCTTCTACTTCTCCTTCTCCGACTCTTCCTGCTCAGCCAATACCGGATATCACTGATGTTAGAATCACCTATAGCTATGGTACTACAGACAAAGTCCAGCTCTCTGCCAATAATGTTCCATTAAAAGTAGGGCAAAAACTAATCCTGGAACCTGCGCCTGGTCTTAGTGTAAATACCCGTTTTACTTCCTCGGGTGAGAATTTTTTTGGTGCTGTTATGAAGCAAGAGACAGGTGGATCAGATAACACCAAGGCTACCTTTATTGCAATAGCTCCTGGAAAAGGTAAGCTAACGATCATCCCAAATACGAATGATACCGCTAGATCCACTGATCTTTGGGTAACGGTCCAATAAACAAAGACTAAGCCGCTCTTAACTCCTGCTTGAAAAAGATAGGAGTTAAGAGCGGCTTCATCATGTAAATTTATACTGTACTAAACTACAAGATAATTTTCAGATTGGTCTTAAAAATACTAAGAAATACTAAGGATTTCAAACACTATTTAGTAGACACTATAAATAAGAATCGAAAAAGGAGGACAATCAAAATGAGCCATACAAATAAATACAAGCGCCATCGTACAATTGCCCGTATCTACAAAAAATTTAAAAATCTTGCCGCCATGGTGGCTGCTGCTACCATATTATCTGCGGGTATGATTCCAGGAATTCCAACAGCCACAGTTCATGCTGCAGCCGATCCCAATGCTGGACAAACTCCAGTTACCACCTCTGAGCATATTAACACTCCAAATCAAATTGGCAGTCAAGCAGATCTTAAGGGCGATAATCCTTCTGTTACCTTATCGAACCCAATGGAAAAATCAAATCAGGCTGACAAGCCAGCTCAACATCAGTCCCAAGGTAAGGATCACCAAACTGCCACATCCTCTGATAAAGTTCCAGATAATTTTAAGAAAGTATTAGATATTAAGGCAACTGCTTATGCACCCGGTGCCCATGACAACGATCAATGGGGTGATAAAACTTTTATGGGTACCCAGATCCGTCCTGGTATCATTGCCGTGGATCCAAGCATTATTCCTTTAGGATCAAAAGTATATATCCAATATCCTGATGGACACGGAGAATACGCCGTAGCCGAGGATACAGGCGGTGCCATTAAAGGGAATCGTATTGACATTGCAAAAACATCCGTGGATAAAGCTCAAGACTTTGGTATCAAAAACGTAAAAGTATTCGTTCTAGACAAAGCAAAAGCCTAATGCACTTGATTCAGCAAATCGTTAAAATGATTCGTTTTTAAAAATAACTGCCAGAGTTTTGTTGCCGACTTGTTTTAGATTCTACCTCATATTAGGTGTAATCAAAAAAGAAGCTGGTCATTAGACCAACTTCTTCTATATCATTTTTTATGTCCATGATCTTTTTCTTTTTGATACTTATCCTCACGCTTATTATCTTTCTTATGATCATTCTTGTCATCACGGTCTCGCTCATCATGATCATCAATTTCTATGTACGTGACATCAATCCCCCGCTCCCGGGCAGCATTCACAACATCATCATTACCTTTTTTGAGATCTTTCACTTTGACACCATACAACTTGGCTATCTCACCCCAGCCCATATTTTCATGACGATAGTGACTAATTTCATCTACAGACCGACCCGAATAGACGGCTGTAGCATAGATCAGTGATATATCACCAAGCCCGAAATCAAAATCAGCTCTTAGCCGAATTAACTCAGTTGGGGAAACTGTGCGATTATAGCTGGATGATAAAACTTGCGCAAATCGGATGTTATCGCCAGACAACCTAGTTTCTGAAGATGATATACTAACATTGCCCACCGAAGCAGTAAGAGTTGAGGTAGTAAATGAGGCGGCATCAACGCCCGCCGGGCTAATAAATGCTAGCGCCGTTGATAGGACTACGGCCGCAGTATAACGTCGTAATGTCATATAAATTCCTCCCTACGTTTAATCACTTTCATTCTATCATTATGACTCGCGAGTCAGCCAGGGCCAAAAGTCCTATTTTTACACGATTGGAATTAATTACCACATTAAATTACTCTCTTTATTGTGATAATCGATTCACTTAGGAATAAAAAAATACTGCCATTCACAAACTCAACTTCGCTGACCCCTAATTTGCTGATTTTCATTATCTTTTTATGTCGTTTTTATAAAAATTAAAGGAAATTTAAATGAATTTATTGAAGATAATAATCTACGAAATAGAATATGGGGTGTAGCAAATGAGTAGTATTAAATCTCAAAAAATTATTGAGCAAAGAATTGAGTTTTTAGTACCAGGTATGGAATTAGCACGTGACGTTTACACGAGTGATGGAAAGATATTAGCAAGTGTAGGTACTATCATTAATAAGACCCTTATTAAAAAACTTCATAATTGGGATATTGATAAAGTATCTATTATTACTGAAATAGAAGCTAATCCTATAACAGATCCTAAAATTCAGCAATTTATCAACAGTTATAACCAATCAGTGACCGTTGTACAAAAAGCCTTTGACGATATTCGTCAAACTCAGCAAGTCCCTCTAGAAACATTTACCCGCACTGCTGATGATATCGTTGATAATGTCTCTACAACAGGCAATGCAATTGACCAATTATATAACTTACCCCAATGTGACGACTATACTTTCCGTCATAGCGTGAATGTAAGCGCAATTTCAGCCCTTATTGCTACATGGCTCAAATTTCCACCCGAAAGCGTTAGTGCCATTGCTCTAGCTGGTTTACTGCATGATGTAGGTAAATCCCAACTACCTCCAGAGATATTAAACCAATCTCATCGCCTTGCCCCTAAGGACTACGAATTATATAAAACACATACGACTCTTGGGTATGATTTAGTTAAGAAAACACCTGGTATTGCAGAAAGTGTACTTTCCGGTATATTAGATCATCATGAAAGAGAAGATGGTAATGGATATCCGAATAAATTGACCTCTGAAGATATTCACCCTTATGCTAAAGTTATAGCTGTTGCAGATTTATTTGATGAATCTCTGACAATCAATTGTGACACTCCTGGTGCCTTAAGCCCTTATTCAAGTTTGGATAAATTACGTCAAGAAATTTATTCTATTGATGCTAAAACTTGTATGACTTTTACTGAAAATATGATGAACTTCCTCTCTGGCAACTTAGTAACTCTCACAAACGGCCAGCAAGGACGAGTCGTTTTTGTCAATAAAGACAAACCATCAAATTCAATCGTGTTACAAGAAGATGGTACTGTTATTGATTTATCAGAAATAGATGGTCTATATATTCATTATATGGTTAGATAGCGAAAAGCATCTATAATGGTTCCCTGCCATCTTCCCATCGGCTTCAAATGTGATTAAGTAAAATAGAATATCTAAATTATATGAAACCGCTAATTATCTACCTTCTCGGAAGTAATTAGCGGTTTCATTATTGTCTATAAATTACTCAACCATAAAATGATCGGAAGCATCTTTCGTTTTTTCTGCTAACTGCGCTAACGTTTGACTGACAGATGACATCTCTAACATCGATGCCGCTTGCTCTTGGGCTGCCGCTGAGATTGATTCCGCTTTCTCTGCAATTTCTCTCCCAAGCTCATCGGATTGTTTTACTGCCCCGACAACATGTTGACAATCTTGTAAAATTTGCTCCATTGGTGCAGATATTTCATTGACCTTCTGTGACACCTGGGCAAACTGCTCGATAATTTCCGTAAAAGCATTTCCTGCAGAATGAACTATTTTTACTCCATCACCAACTTCTTGATTACCATTTTTCATGGAATCAACAACAGATCGAGTATTTTGTTGTATTTCACCAATAATATCAGTAATTTGCTTGGCAGATGTTTGAGATTGCTCCGCTAATTTGCGTACTTCATCAGCAACTACGGCAAAACCTCGCCCTTGTTCTCCTGCGCGAGCAGCTTCAATCGCTGCATTGAGTGCCAATAAATTAGTTTGTCCAGCAATCTCTGAAATGGCTTCTACAATTTTTCCGATTTTTTGTGAACGATGATCCAGTTGCTCCACCATAAGGGTAGAATGACTTACTGTTTCTTGAATATGTGACATTTTTTCAATCGCTTGTTGAATCACCTCTCCACCAGTTCGGGCAGTTATAACCGTTTTTTCCGTTGTCTCGGCTACTTCAATTGTTTTGTCTGACATTTTTTTCATACTCAGTGTAATTTGCCCTACAAGAGCTCCACTGTTTAAAATATATTCGACTTGCTTTTGAGTTCCTTGTGCGATATCCGTGATATTAGTGGCGATATGTTCAGTCGCCTGAGCCGACTGATCGGCACTGACAGTCATTTCCCGAGACGTACTCGCCAAAGCTTCAATATTCTCATGCATCATACTCACCAATCCACAAAGAGCTTTCGTCATTTTATTAAAACTTTTAGCAATCCGCCCCATCTCATCTTTGGCAGCAATCTCTGCTGTAAAGCATAAATTACCTTCTGAAACATTCATTGCAAGTTGTTCTAAATTCTTCATATTTTGCAAAACTGCAATTTGAATAGCAAAAAAAACATAGACAATGAGAATCAAGGCAATCACTAATATGAATGTAAAAATATTACGTATCTCTTTTTGTTCGTTAATTCGTTTTTCTAAAACTTGGTCAAGTACATCAATACCAGCATCATAAAAAGCATAACCTGAATTAATTGTTTGAGTCGTTGTATTGAAATAGATTGTTGGTTCGACCGTAATAGGTCTAGTCTGAAGCAACTCTTTATCGATCGTTTGTATTAACAGCTCCATCCGATTTGAAATTTCCGCACTGACTGTGGAAAATTGTTTTTCAAAAGTAGAGTTTTGTTGATATACAACATCTAATCCATTAATTAAGTCATTTAAGTTGGTTTTTATATTTTCCGATAATACAGACATTATAATTTTTTCATTATCAGATAAAGTTTTTCTTGCTGCAATACCAGCCCCTCTTCCACGCGCCTGGGCCATTAATTCAATACTTGGCAATAATTTATCATTTAGCATCGTCACTAAATTATTCGTATCTAAATGAGAGTCGATGGTAAGATTGGTCTGAGTCGATATATATATATTAAAAGCAAGTAGCTGATAGATTAAACGTGTATATTTCTTAAAACTATCCGCCGGTGTTAAAGTTAAGCTTGTATTTTTTAGTTCATCCCATTGTTTTTGAGTTTCCCCAAACTGCTTATTAGCTTGCACCGAAAAATTAGATTTTTTGCTCAGAGTCTCTAACACTTGAAATTTTTCATTGATCTGTGCTGTTTTTACAAGAATCTTTTCCTTAAAGGTGATATCTCCATTTAAGAAAGCATTGGTCATACCTCTAGTTTGCTGAATATCATCAACGACACTTCGAACTAAACGATTATACTCGAGTCCAACCCTCTCTTTTTCAATAAATGAAATTTCTTCATTTACTTGTTGCAATAGAAATAAGCTGGCACCAGCCAATGGTAAAAAACAAATTAATCCAATTAATGCAAATTTTTTGGCAAAATTTAACCGATTAATTATTCTTATTGCCGGATAAAAGATGCTGTGCATACCTTTCCCTCCCTCATTAGCTAAACAGTGTCCAAATTTACTCACTATTTTTATGGAGATTACTAGGAAACTCGTAATTCTAAAAAGTTTGATTTTTGCAATAATATTTGTTCTTAGATAAGCTCTTCGCTAATCAAATATCAATCCCCTGCTATAATTTGTCGGAATAATTTAATTTTTTACAATTTTTTATCTTTTTTTCAAAAAGCAACCTCTCAAAATGTCAATTACATCTTGAGAGGTTGCTTACATATTTTATATTATCGCCTACGATCTACCAAAGTATATAGTTTGCGCGCAATAAGATCCAGAGAAACCTGTTCTTGAACAGCCCCCATCGCAAAGGCTGCCTTAGGCATTCCGTAGACAACAGAAGAAGCTTCATCTTGACCTAATGTATTCGCTCCAGATTTGCGAAGAGCAAGCAAACCACTAGCACCATCATTCCCCATACCTGTCAAAATAACTCCGATGGCATTATTACCAGCGTGCTCAGCTACAGAGTGAAAAAGAACATCGACCGATGGACAATGTCCATTAACTTTTTCCCCTTTAAAACATTCCACCATGTAATGCTGATTAACTTTTTTAACACGCATATGATAATCACCAGGGGCAATTAAAACTCGACCAGGCAGCACCAAATCTCCTGTTTTTGCTTCTTTTACTTCAACTGCGCAAGAACTATTCAATCGCGCAGCAAACAATGTCGTAAAGATCGGTGGCATATGCTGTACAATAACTGTGCCTGGCATATTACTAGGAAATCCTTTAAGTATTCGATCAATCGCTTCAGTCCCACCTGTAGAAGCTCCGATCGCAATCATGCAATTTTGTTTCACCCCAGTAGCCCCCTGAGCACTATCTGCCGTGATCGTATTTCTTTTTTGCGTCTTCACTTTAGCGGTAGATGCAATTTTGATTTTAACAATCAACTCATTGATAAATGCATCAACTCCCCGCCCACTTGAGAGATCTGGTTTTGTGACAAAATCAACTGCACCGGCATTTAAAGCATCAAATACACTTTGACTTACCGCACTGACCACAACAACAGGTATGGGATACTGAGGTATTAGCTTTTTCAAAAACTCGATTCCACTCATACGAGGCATCTCTACATCGAGGGTCATCACATCTGGCTCAAACTCCAAAATTTTATCCCTAGCCATATATGGATCGGATGCTTTTGCCACAACCTCAATCAAAGGATCTTGTGCAATTTGCCGGGCTAAGGTTTCGCGAAAAACGATAGAATCATCGACCACTAGAACCCGAATCTTCCGTTTATTGTTATTCATAAATTCCATACCTTTCTGTAAACAGCAAGTGCCACAAGATGAAACTTCGATTAGTATTTCCCAAACTCCTGGTCATCAAGGTCAATTTTTCCTCGTGATGATAATGCTCGTTCATATTTATCATCACGTCTGTCTTGCTTATATTTCTTTCGTTCTATCATGTCTTCAATCGCACGCAAAACATCTGGGCTTACCCCTTCTCCAACTGTGAATCCTTGGTTGTTCTGTTTTAGTTTAAATTTAGATACATTATCTCTCATGACCTCAGCTTGGCTCGATAACTCTTCGCTTGCAGAAGCACTTTCCTGTGCGGTTGCTGAATTCGTTTGTACTACCTGCGACACTTGATTGATTGCTTGGTTAATTTGAGAAATCGCTGAAGCTTGTTCGTTAGAAGCCTCCGCAATATGACCGACAAGTTCTGCAGCCTTAGCAACACCTTGGACAATACCATCTAGTGCTTCTGCAGTATCATTGGCAATTTTTGTCCCCATATGTACCTTTTTGATTGACTCTTCAATCATTGCTGTTGTCTCTTTTGCTGCATCAGCGCTTCGAGCAGCTAAATTTCTGACTTCTTCTGCCACGACAGCAAATCCTTTACCGTGTTGTCCCGCTCTGGCTGCTTCAACTGCTGCATTGAGAGCTAGAATATTGGTTTGGAATGCAATCTCATCAATAACCTTAATAATCTTCGATATATTAGCTGATGATTCGTTAATTTCAGTCATGGATTCAATCATTTCCTGCATTTGTGCATTGCCTTCTATAGCGTGCTCTTTAGAAGATATGGCTAACGCATTCGCCTGATTGGCATTAACTGCATTTTGTTTTGTCTGTACAGCTACTTGTGTCATAGAAGCCGTGATCTCTTCAATAGCACTAGCCTGTTCCGTAGAGCCTTGAGATAATACTTCTCCAGAAGAAGCAATCTGCTGCGCACCTGCAGCTACTTGTTCTGCCGCTTCACTGATGCTACTCATAGATCGATTGATATTGTCTGTCATCATATTGAAGGTCTGAGCCAACTTTCCAATTTCATCTCTTGTCGTGACATTCACTTCAACATTCAAATCACCACTGGCAATCTTGCTTGCAACATCAACCATTTCTTTAACTGGCTGAGAAATCTTCCGAGCAATATAGATGCCAAGGACAGTAGCGATAACAATACTCACTACAACGAGAAGAATCATAAAGAGAATCGCTTTATTTGCATCGGCCTTATTAGCCATTGCTTTCTGTTTTGCTAATTCGATCTTCATGTCACCTAATTTGTCGAGCGTATCTTCCATCGTATCTGCAATTCGAACACCCTCAGTTTGTATCAATTGATTGACTTGCGCACTCTGACCTGACTGAATCATGGGAAATAAATTCTTTGAATAAGATTCATATTGAACAATCGTATCTTCAAGTGTCTTATGCAATTTACGACCATCATCACTCACCAAAGTTTTACCGATCTCATTACTTCCCACCTTCATTTTATTGATGGAATCATTAAAATTTTTCATCTTTTGCGTTTGAACATTTATATCTTTTGTCAAAAGGACATCTCTAAAATTTACGCGACCTTTTTGATAGGCTTCGCTAATATCTCCCATTTGTCCCATGGGTATCGTATAATTCTCATATAAATCAACATCTGCCTTGGACAAGCTAGAAAGATTAAATATACCGACTACACCAATTAACCCTGCAATCACAGCGATACAAAGGAACCCCACGATAAGTTTGTTAGCAATTTTAAGATTCTGAAACCATTTCATTATTTTTTCCGCCTTCCCTTACTATTTTTCGCTACTGCTTAACAAACTTGTTCCAAACTGTTCATTTCCTGATCGCTTAATAACCTCTCACTGTCTAGGATTAACTTTACACTCTTACCCACTTTACCAATTCCTTTAATAAATCGCTGTTGATAATTGCCATGATCAAACTGAGGAGGCAAAACGATCTCTTGTTCCACAATCGTCAGCACTTCTTCCACAGAATCTACGATGAGTCCTAAGGTAACATTCTTTATATCCACTACTACAATGCAGGTACGATCATTGTACTCTCGATACAATTTATTAAACCGCAGCCTTACATCAATGACTGGAATGATTTTTCCTCGAAGGTTAATAATACCTTTTACATATTGGGGAAGATCGGGTATTTTAGTTACAGACTGGATACCGATAATCTCTGTAACAAACTTAATTTCGATACCATAGACCTCAGATCCTAAGGCAAAAGTTAAAAACTTGTCTTTTTGAGTATCTTCTTCATTTTCCAACTTGTTTTTAGCAATTTCCGGCATGGCAAATCTCCTTTGTTTGTTTATTTAATTCATTTCACTTTTATCATTTATTAAAAATTTAGGTTAGCTACGTCTAGTATTAAACTAATACCACCGTCCCCCAACAAAGTGCACCCCGCTATCCCCTTTGTCTTTTTAATATATGGTGGCAAAGCCTTAACCACGACCTGCTGCTGCCCAAGTAAAGAATCAGCAAATAAGCAACGGCTTTTTCCATCAGCCTCAACCATGATCATGATTCCTTCTTTTAAAGCCTTTACTTCGGTCTGAACTTGAAACCTTTCATAGAGACGCAAAACAGGGTGACATTCTCCCCGTATCATGATCATTTCATTATCATCTGTGTCATTGATCATATTTTGGTCTTTCAAACGAAAAGACTCTTTTATTGCAATAAGTGGTATCGTATAGATGGCATCTCCAACCTTTACATTCATTCCATCAATGATCGCAAGGGTAAGAGGAATTCTGATAGACATTGTTGTTCCTTGTCCTTCGATGCTATCAACACTGATCGTTCCACCAACTTTTTCAATGTTCTTGACTACAACGTCCATACCAACTCCCCGCCCCGAAAACTCGGTCACGGTCTCATTCGTAGAAAAACCAGGTTGCAAAATAAAGGAATAGATCTGGCTATCACTTAAAGAGATCTCTTCCGTTTCAATTAGACCTCGTTCGAAAGCTTTTCTTAAGATTTTTTCTTTATTTAGACCTCCACCATCATCTTGTATGATAATCAAAACATCGCCACCAGCATTTTTTGCCGATAAGCGAATTTTCCCGACTTCTGATTTTCCCTTAGTAATTCGTTCTTGAACAGACTCAATTCCATGATCCACTGCATTACGAATTAAATGCATTAATGGATCTGATATACTTTCAATGATATTTTTATCTACCTCTGTTTGTTCCCCTATAATCTCTAATTCTGCTTGTTTATCGAGTTTTCTTACCATATCTCTAACGATTCGATTCATTTTATGGAAGGTTGCAGATAAAGGGATCATACGAATAGACATGACCGTATCCTGAAGTTCATTCGTAATTTTTCTTAATTGCCGTACGGACTTGTAGAATTTATCCAGTTTTAACCCTTTTAGTTGTGGATTTTGAGTTACCATAGCCTCTGCAATCACAAGCTCGCCGACTAAATCCATGAGTAAGTCCATTTTCGCTACATTGACACTAATAAAACTCTGCGTTCCTTCTGCCTGTCGCTCCACTTCTTTAACAACAGGATTGGCGGATTCATCGAGAATTAAATCATCTAAAATAATTGTTCTTTTTTCTTTTACTTCTTTGTGTCTTGTATCCTCAGCTATATTTATACTGAAGTCTTTTAAGAACATTGTCTTATTAAAAATTTCTTCCACTATTTCCAAATCATTTTGACTTGTAAATGCGATTTTGAAACCTTCTTTTTGAATGGTTTCTGATGTATCATCATTTTCAAAAACATCACTTGGTGAGTGCACAATATTCTCAGCAAACTCACTGAGTTCATGAACCAAAGTAAATGCTCTTATATTTTCCATTCCGCAGTCTTCATCAAAATAGACGATGGCTTCATACTTGATTTGCCCTTCATACTCAGCTTGCTCCAGCGCATCAATCGAAAGTTGAAGCTCACCTTCAGTACTAGCCATTTGAGAAGAGGTATCATTCACATTCAAGTCATTTTCTTTTAAAGATGATAAAAATTCTTTATTTTTTCTACTGACATTAGCAGAATTACCTGTTGGCTCGCCTCCATTTTCTATTTTTATCACTTCATCTTTGATAAAATCCACGGCATTCAAAACTAGGTCAGTCAACTCTGAATAATCCACCTTCAGAGGCTTTTCTTCACGAAGATAATAAAAAACATCTTCCAAAGAATGAGCTAAGGAAGAAATATCATTGAACATCATCATCGCTGCCGAGCCTTTTATTGTATGCATAATTCTAAATACTTCATTGATAGCGACTTCTATACCCCCAGATTTTTCACTATCTAAAATAAGGCGCTCGAGTTGTTCTAGCATCTGATTGGTTTCAAATACAAAAAGGTCAAGCATCGGGGCTTTGCTGTCACCATTGATCAATTCAATCACCCTCACATAAAAAATACTACAATGCTAGAAGTACTGTACTTAGTTAAACTTGCTAAGTCCTCGAATGACTTGCTCTTCAACAAATGGCTTTACGATAAATCCATTGGCACCAGAGATAATTGCTTCTTTCACCGTAGATTCTTGACCTAAAGCCGATATCATAACCACTTTTGCATTAGGGTCCATCCGTTTTATCGCTTTTAAAGCCGTTATGCCATCCATCTGTGGCATTGTTATATCCATTGTAACCAAATTAGGCTTAAGTTCATTATATTTGAGAATTGCTTCCGAACCATTTGCAGCTTCCCCCACGACTTGATAACCATTATTCTCCAACATGTTTTTTAGCGTTAATCGAATAAAGAGAGCATCATCAACAATAAGTACTTTCATATTTCCATCCTTTCATAAACAAGTGTAATAAACTTGCAATGGATCAGTAGAATCATAGAAAAACGCAAAAAAAGGTCAGGATTTGCCTGACCTCGAACATGGTAGTATAAGCTAGCATGGCGGCCTGGCAGTCTTGGTCGCCCAGCGACTGTAGACCCATAGCTTTGCGTCCCTATTTTTCAATAGGTTTGCCAATTCTGTTAATTTTTGTCGATCTATGTATTATTTGATATTATTATATTATTTTCCCATACATACGTCAATATTTTTCAGGACTTAAGTTATAATGATCGGGACTTAAGTCTCATACACAAGTTTACCATCAAAAAAGGTCATCACAACCTTTACCTTATCAATATCAACGGGATTAATCGTGAATAAATTTTGATCAAGCACTACAAGATCAGCTAATTTACCAATTTCAATCGATCCTATCTCATTTTCCATAAACATCATAAATGCACCATTTATGGTAAAACTCTTAATCATTTGTGAGACACTAGCACGTTCTTGCTTATTTAAAAGATAACGTTCATCATCCATATGACTAATATCCTCAACCCCATGAAGTACTCCATTATCAATATTACGTGTCACGCCAACATCAATCGCCAAAAGAGGATTGGGGACAGCAGTTGCAGGATAATCTGAGGAAGATGCTACGGTTATGCCATTTGCAAAGAAAGTCCCTAAAGGAAATTCTTTTTCTGCACGTTCACCCAAAAATTTGGAATCTACAGTATGCCACCATTGAGGGCCTTTGAATTGCCAATAAGGTTGAACACTAGCAATTACATTCAACTCTTTAAAACGCAGTATATCTTTTTCATCAACAAGTTGCAAGTGGGTAATGGTATTACGATGATCATCGGTCAAACCTTTGCGATGAACAGCTTCTAAGGCATTCAATACATGTTGAGTCGATGCATCTCCTGTCGAATGTACATGAATTGAAAGGCCGCACTCATTCACGCGGCAAAAGGCTTGTTTTAACTCTTCCATATCCCATAAAAACTCACCGTAATAATTAGCTCCTCTGCCAGTTGCAATCGTATAGGGTTCCAATAAACAACTTGTCCCCCCTTCAATCACACCATCTGTAAAAAATTTGGCTGATATGACTTTCAAATATGAACTATGATATCGGGATCGCATTTGATTAATCATCTCAAGTTGAGTCTCAAAATCATCCTTTGTATGAATCGTCATAGCTCCGCGAATCCGAAGAGCTAACTGCTGCTCTTTTTCCATCTCACTACAAGCTTTCATTATTTTTTCAAAAGGTAAACTTGCCATACAAAGAATACTGGTAATACCAAAGCTATGCATTTTCTTTTGAAAGGCATCCATAGCAGTCATATATTGATCTAAACTATATTCCGGTAAAGCAATTAACCACATAGCCCATTCCTTTAACGTCCCCCACAATTCGCCGGTTTCCAGATTTTTTTCAATAATTCCACCTTGGGGAACCTGCGTCTCTGAAGTTATACCATTGACTTCGAGAGCTTTAGAGTTAACCCATAGCGTATGACCATCATTAGCGCGTAAGACGATAGGAATATCCTTTGACACGGCATCAAGGTGCTCTTTTCTCGGACCTTTATTTAGTTCATCCCCTGTCAATATCCCCCATGACCACCCACGACCATATACAGCTTTCATATCTGGGTGTTGAAGGATAAAATCTTTTACAGCCTCAACATACCCTTCGACACTATTCATATTAAATAATTGAACTTCATGAAGAGTGAGTAAAGATAATCCTGGTGGATGGATATGGCTATCGATCATACCTGGTATAACCATCTTTCCAAACAAATCAATCTCTTTAGTATCTTTGCCTATATATTGTTGTACCTCACGATTGCTACCAACAAATATAATTTTATTTTCCTTAATCGCTAGTGCTTCGCAGATCTGATCATTTTCATCTGCAGTATACACGATGCCATTTGTGAGCACTCGATCAGCAAATTCATGAATCTGATTGCCACTCTGAAATGGTCTAGATAATATACTCAATATGATTCCTCCAAAAAAAAGTTCCATTATATACTGTAGTATTTAGCAGATAATGAAAAAATCCTGCAATTTTTTTTAGACGACTGAATAGTCTCTATTTACAATAGCATTTCTTATGATAAAATATCTCTTGCATAGGAAATAGTTATTTTGAGCCCCTGTAAAAAATATGTACAAAAAATACAACCGTGGCATCTCACAAAAGGGACCACCACAAGGAGGATTCATGCGCAAACTAATCGCTGTAATGACAATGGGACTCATGATGACAGCAACGACCTCATTTGCATCTCCCACAGCAAACTTTGAAAAAGGTGCCGTTAATCTGGAAATCGGCAGCACTCTCAATTCTAAAGTGAATGGTAAAGGGACAGCAGCTGCTGATGTTGATGGAAAATCTGGATTCAAAGCCGTTTTAACCACTGGTCTTAGTGACCACTTCGCTCTACAGTATAAACAAGGAATGTTCACCTCTGAAGATTCAACTATGACATCAGGTGGCCTGCCATTGACTACGTATGCAGAAGCTAATCTCCGCGATTTAAATTTACTCTACAAAGTTAATCCTAACCTTACCTTTCTGGTTGGTTATGAAGATGACAAAATTTCCTTTGGTAAATATGTAACCTCTGCCTCTCATTCAGCTCTACACTTCGGTTTGACCGGAACTCATAAGCTTAATGATAAGTCCACTTTATTCGCAACAGTCGTGCAAGGAAAAAATGTATCTCTGCGAGAAATTGGTGTCAGTTATCAAATGTCTCAAAGTACAGCCTTCAACGTATCCTACGCCGACCGTAGAATCAAAAACATGGACTTAAAGGTCCCCCTTGCTGGTATTAACGGCAAAGAAGATTATAAGATGACAGGTATTACATGCCTGTTTGACTTTAAGTTATAATACACTAAGGTCAGCTAAGATTAGGCTTGCGCAAAATCTTAGCTGACCTTATTTTGAATCATTTTTTAAATATCCTTGGACTTTTCATATTATTTTTCAGAAAGAACTTCAATCCCTTTTTCCAACTGCAAATCATGACCATCTTCTTTTAACTCTGACATCTCCACCACAATATCAGGCTCAATTCCCACACCGTGTATGGAACGCCCACTAGGTGTTAGATATTTTGCAATGGTCAATTTTACAGCCGAAGAATCGTCTAGACTGAGCACAGTCTGTACTGATCCTTTTCCAAAAGTCTTGGTGCCGATCAGGGTTCCTGCGCCAGTGTCTTGCACTGCACCTGCTACAATTTCAGATGCACTGGCACTGCCCCCATTCACCAATATAACTAAAGGATATTTAATCTCTTCTAATGTAGAAAAACTAGTTTTTTTAGTTCCATCCTTGCCTTCAACTGAAACAATGGGACCTTGGGGAACAAAATAGTTAGCCACTTTAATACTTTCTCCCAGTAGACCACCCGGATTATTCCTAAGATCCAAAATAATTTTTTTCATCCCTTGTCCTTCTAATTCTTTCAGTTTATTAGAAAGATCATCTCCTGTATGTTCATTAAACATAGAAAGACGAATATATCCTATATTATTTTCCAACATTTTTCCGCTAACCGTTTTGATTTGAATATTCGATCGAACAAGATGATACTCCTTATTTTCTTGCCCAATTCGTCCAATCGTCAGCAATACTGAACTTCCTTCAGCACCACGAATGAGGTTCACAGCCTCATCGATAGCAAGACCATTTGCATCTTTGCCATCGATTTTGATAATCTGATCTCCACTTAAAATTCCCGCTTGAGCGCTTGGTGTCCCCTCAATCGGTGCCACAACTGTCAATACATTATCTTTACTGCCCAATATAATTCCAACTCCGCCAAATGATCCTTTGGTCTCAATCATTAATGCTTTATACATCTTTGGATCCATATATACAGAATAGGGATCACCCAAACTACTCACGGTCCCCTTAATAGCACCCGACATAAGGTTCTCCATTGATACGTCGCCTACATATCCACCTTTTACGATTTGAGCTACCCGAAATAGTTTTAAAGTTGCAGCAAGCTCCTTCTCATCCATCTGCGATAAGTACCAGTTCATTTCATCAATAGAATTAATCTTAATCGCTTCTGCCTTACCGACCATAGGAACTGGTAAAGAGGAGACTTCGTTTATTTCATCATTCTGAATGGAATTTGCCCTTAGAGTTGAACTGCTCAATGCAATACTCACTGCTAAAAAACCAATTATAATTTTTACTTTGCTATTCCTCAACCACTGCATTCATTTTTCCTCCATCATTCAATGAGAAAATACTTTTTCCCTTGATTTCCAACTGCAATTTGTCTGCTAATAAAATATCGGCAGGAGTGAAATCATATTGACTCAATTCTTCAACTGTTACCCACTGATAAGCGCTGTGTTCTGTTAAAGTAATATTCCCACTATGCCAAGTACAAAAGTAAGCTAAGACTATATTTTCTCCCTCTGGGTACTTATGGATACACTTTCCGAAGAAAGCATCAACTTCAATTCTTATTTGTAACTCTTCAAATAACTCTCGTACGATACATTCTTCAGGAGTTTCACCAGCATCAATTTTCCCCCCAGGAAATTCCCACTTCTTTGCAAATCGTCCTTGTAAGCCTTTTTGAGTGATGAGTATTTTATTGTCCTTGATAATAATTGCAGATGTTACTCTCATTTGTATCAAAACCTCCTCATATCGAATCCTTAATTATCTTATATCAATCATTTTTTTGAACTTAACTATAAAATTCGCTTTAATTAACTAGTTTCCTGTTTTAAAGTAAATTTTTTTAAAATTAGCCTTTTTTTTCAATTCTTTGTTTAAAAAAAAACTCCTATAACTCTAAGAGTCATGGAGTTTTTCCCATTATTAAACAATCTAACTTAACCTTGAGATCCTTTCCACCAATATTTACCATCGTTAGGATTATAATAGATTGTAATTGTGCTAAATTTAGCTAGGTCAATATTTCGCCAAATGTAATCTTTACCATCGCGGTCTCTGACCGCAATGCTCCACTTTGAAGATTTATAAGAACCATCAGCATCTCTAAAGTAAATGAATTGTGAGTGTCCGCTTTCTAGAGTCTGTCCTTTGAGTAATTCCTCACCCCAGCTCTTATTATTTCCTTCCGATGAGGCAACCCACAAATCAATCATATCAAAATCCGTTTTATTAACAATTGTAAAATCAAGTTGACTTGCAAAAGCTATAGAAGAAAATCCCATCACCAAACATAATGTTAGTACAAAGATTATTAATTTTTTCATCATAAATCCTCCCTTTTTATGGAATGAGAAAATATGCCTCTTTCTTAATTTTTTAAAACCTACGTCATAAATTGAAAAGGATTCACCTCCTCTTCTAAGATCAGATCGGACTCATGTATCTATAATTGATGGATACTTTCGCTTTCTGTCTTACTAATTCCTGCTAAAAATCGACAGTATTATCTTTATTTTTTATTATTTTCTAATGTTTTCTAATGTTTTTTGAACATTTCAGTATTTTTAAGCAATAAGTAGCCATTTTCATCTCATGCCTTTTAATAAACCTTATTGGCTTGAGAAACTCTCTAACAAGAATTGCGTAATACTATTAATTATTCTACAATGAAAAAGCCTTATATACGTGAATTTTTTATCTAACTTTCTCTCAGATAATCCTTTTGAATCCATTATTGACTGCCCAATCGGTAATTTGGAAACAGCTAAAAAAAGGAGTGATATTATGGTTCTTAAACTTGGCGCTAGCGCTATGGCTTTTATCGCCGCCAGCTTTGTCGTATTGGAAGTAGCTCACTTAAGTCATCTTATTTAATCTGACCCTAACAGGACAAAAAAAATAGCGTAACCATATGAGGCTATGAAAAACCCAAACCGTTTTATTACGGTTTGGGTTTTTCTAATTTATCTGCCAGTTCTTATTTTATCGTGCTATCATAACCTAATAAACAGGTAGGATCATTTAAGATAGCTGCCATAATTTGTTTCTTTTTATCAATGTGCTGTCCACTTGATACATCAATTGATGTACTTCCATTGATTTTAAAATGAAAATCCACATAAAAAAACAACCCATCAGCTTCTATTTCGACTCTATGTCGTTGTCCACCTTTATGAATCAGCTCTGAAACTGTACATTCATTATAGTATGTTGAACAGATTTTTTTTACCGTAGGAACAAGGATTTCTCGATTTAACATTTTTTCTCTACTCACCGTATAGCTCTCCCTCATTTATGGATTTAACTCTCTTATACTACTAAAGATAATTTTAGACCTTGATAATAGTGTATTTACCGTATAAATAAAAAAATCCTGCAACTCTTTTATCTTCTACAAGTTTTTTCTTCAATGATTTTGCCTAGAACGATGCTTCTTTATACATAAAGAACAATCTATTTAAAGAAATATTAAAGGTATTTGATTTTTTTTGGCGAAAATAAAAAAAATATTCGCACTAAAAAGCTGGGTTCTAGAGCTAAGCAGGAGGAAATCTATGACAACAATAAATTCAATACTCATTGAAGTGGGCAAAAAGCCTGCTGTGTATAAACTATCAGCATACATTGATAAACAAATTGAAGAAATATCGGCTCTCTTAGGTGGAAATTTTACGAGTTCACGCTTATTCGAGGTCGGTGAGGGTCTTTCTTTACACATATTTATTAATGATATGGCAATACCGTTACAACTACCACCCAATCGTCGTTTCCCCGCACCTGACCAACATGAGATCATCTTTGGCAACGCACTTTTCCTAGTATTAGATGATGAAAAAGGAGATGTTGAGGGTCCATTAGATATACCAGATACCATCTGCAATTTTTTCATCGAAAAACTGACAGAAAATTTCAAGCCTTGTCGCGGTGATGAAAAACCAGATCCTGAATCTGAAATATTTGTAGAAAACCGCGGAACAGAAGAAGAACGACATTTTAAATGGGAAGAAGTTGAACGTCCCGAAAAAGATTTGAAATTTATTGGTAAAGGGTATGTACGAATTGTCGATGATGGAGTATGTGATACGTTTGAAATTAAAGGCCGATACTTCAAACAAATTGACCTGCCACAACAGGATAAGCCATTGCAATAATAAGACTAGGATTTAGCTAGAGTTAAAACTCCATCTAAATCCTAGTCTTATTATCCAGAGAAACAATATCCTATTTAAGTTGGAAGAAAATTTTTTCTTCCAACTTAAAATATAATTCGTTGAAATTTACACTTCGCTTAATTCTATCCCCAAAGTTTTACACTCTTCTAGATCTGGATCACTAGGCGCTCCCATAATAATAAGACCTTCTCCTATCACTTTGGCTTTACATCCATTCATTCTCTCGACCCAATCTTGCATCCACTCACCATTGCCCCAGCCATATGAACCAAATAAAGCCACAGGTTTACCAGAAAGTTCTCCTTCAATTGATTCTATAAATGGCTCCATTTCTGATTCTTCTAACACTTCAGCCCCCATTGATGGGCATCCGAAGGCAATAGAGTCTGCGTTAATCACATCATCCATAGAAGCTTGGTCTACACTAAGTAAGGAAACTTCAGTATTTGCATTTTGGGCTCCTTCTGCAATCGCTTTTGCCATTGCTTCAGTATTTCCTGTCCCGCTCCAGTAAATAACAGCTATCTTTTTCATATACACATTTCCCCTTATTTTATATTTTTATAACCACTACCCGCTTAAAGATTAGATTTTTTTTTGATTATCATTATTGATAATGATAATCATTACCTTTAAAATATTACACTGTATTCTCTAATCTGTCAAGTCTATTTAGTATTTATTCACTCTAAAGCATTCGTTCTAGTTACATGCAGTAAAGATAACTATTTGCTGTTATTATTTATAAAAATAAAAGCTGAAAATTTATTTTCAGCTTTTATTAGAGATATACTTCATTCTTAAATCTATTGCTGTTTATATTGTGGTTCCTGATTTTCAACGTATTTTTGTCTACTCTTTAATGTATCAACTGCATTATCAAGAGTCGTTGCTAATTGTTCAAATGTTTGTTTTGCCTGCTGATCTTGAGTCTCTAATGAAAATGTTTTCATACTTGATGCCGCAGATTGAATCGTTGCAATCGCTTGAGTCATTTGAGTACCGACTGTCACGTCTTTCACCTCCTTTACCAAACTATTTTTATCCCTTTGGTTTACATAGTAACGCTGACAAAAAACCAAAGATAATTGCTGACGAAATTCCTGCACTAGTAATTTTAAAAATACCTGTCAATATCCCGATCATACCTGTCCGTTGTGCCTCTTGGAGAGCACCTTTTACCAATTGATTGCCAAAACTACTAATTGGAACGGAAGCTCCAGCACCTGCAAACTTAATCAAATCGTCATACACACCAAGTCCTCCTAAAATAGCTCCTGACACTACGAGCGTAACCATGGTATGGGCAGGAGTTAATTTCAAACCATCCATAAGGAGTTGCCCAATTACGCATATAATTCCACCAACGATAAACGCCAAAACAAACTTCTCCAACTATAAGCCTCCTTCTTTTATATTTCCATCGATACTGCATAAGCAATACAAGGTATCGTTTCTTTTTGTTGATAAGACATGGGCGAGAGTAAAGCACCTGTGGCTACCACTAAAATTCGTTTCAATTCTCCTGTTCGCATGCGATTTAGGAGATGTCCGAAGGTGGTTGTAGCAACACAAGCACAACCACTGCCGCCTGCAAAAACTGGTTGGTCTTCCTTATACATCAAAATACCACAATCGGTCAACTTTTCTACAGGGATGTTAAGTCCATGCTGCGTAAGCAAATCTCCAGCAATTCGATGACCAATCTTACCTAGGTCTCCCGTTGCAATCAAATCATAGTGTGATGGAGATATGTCCAAATCTCTAAAATGAGCTTCTATCGTGGAAACTGCAGCCGGAGCCATAGCTGCTCCCATATTAAAAGGGTCGGAAAGCCCCATATCTATGACTCGTCCAATCGTAGAGGCCACAACACGTGGTCCTTCACCTTGCTGCGCAACAACTGCAGCACCAGCCCCCGTTACAGTCCATTGGGCTGTGGGAGGTTTTTGTGCGCCATATTCAGTAGGATATCGATATTGTTTTTCACATGCTGCATTATGGCTCGATGTACCAACAAGTGCATTCTTTGCAAAACCACTATCAATAAGCAAGGAAGCTAAAGACAGGCCTTCCATAGAGCTAGAGCACGCTCCATAAATTCCTAAATAAGGAATAGAAAGTGTACGTGCAGTAAAGCTGCTAGGCATAATCTGATTAATTAGATCACCACTAAGAAAAAATTGAATATCCTCTTTTTTAAGTCCTGATTTTTTAATTGCGGTCTCACAAGCTTGTTCTAAAAATTTCTTTTCAGCTTGCTCATAGCTGTCTTGTCCAAGCCATATATCACCATGAAGTAAATCAAAATCCTTCGCTAAGTTACCTTGAGCCTCAAAAGGTCCGCCTATAGCAGCAGAGCCGATAATGACTGGTTTAGATTCAAAAAACCATGTTTGATGACCTTGTAGCATTTACATTCCACCTAATGATGTAATCGTTACACTGATAATAGCAACAATGAAAGCCGAAAAAACGCCAAATACAATGACTGGTCCCGCAATTTTAAACATATTTCCTCCAACACCTAATACAAAACCTTCACTTTTATGATCAAGGGCGGCTGATGTGATAGTATTTGCAAAACCTGTAACGGGAACTGCACTTCCAGCACCAGCCCATTGAGCGATATGATCATAAATTCCAAAACTTGTAAGCAATACTGAAATCATGATGAGAACAGCAACCGTAGGATCTCCAGCCGTCTTTTCATCAAAATTAAAATAATTTATAAAAAGCCATTGGATCCCCTGACCTATTGTACAGATCATACCTCCGCCAACAAAAGCTCGTATACAATTTTTAACGATGGGGCGTTGTGGTTCTCTTGCACGCGCAAAGTCCTGATACTGTTGCTGCACCGGAGTGAGATTCTTTCGTTTAATACTTGACAATACAATTCACCTTCTATCGCAATAAATAGGGCTTGAGTTTTTTCATCAGTTGTTCTAATTTCTTAGCATGCTCCAAATACATTGCCTTCGCGGTCTCATTAGTTGTCTCTAAGGCAAAACTCATAAGATCAGCTTGACTACTTTCAAAATTTGCATACAGCATTTCTTTCACTTGGGGCTGTGGCAATTGCATAGAGTCATCAAATAGATCCAGGTATAAATCTCCTGATGAATCGACTTGCCCAATGAAAACATTATCAACAGAAACCCCTATCGTTTCCAACTTGATCTCTAGCCACTCTCTATTAAAGCCTAATGAAAATAATGATTCATTTAAAATATTTCCATCGAGTATGACTGTTTGTGGCTCCGCCAATGGTGCTACTTTGATCCCTAACTCATAAGAAGATATGGGCTTTTTGTTGGATTTCATCAAGATATTAATATCACCCGTATCTTCCATCACAGCAAATTCTACATCTGCTACATTAAAAGCATTTTTAGAACGCAAATCTCGCAAAAGTTCTTCTGCTGTTAATCTTGTTTGCAAAAGATTCTCTTCCATAATTTTTCCATGTTTTATTAAAATGGTTTCTTTGCCGTTAATTATGTCATGAATCCACTTACTTTTTAGAGACAAATAGTCTAATCCAATGGGCAATAATACCCAAACACCAAGAGCAATCAATCCGAAAGCACGATCTGTAATCAAATTTAATGACATGATTGCTATAATAACTGCAATTACCATATAGTTTACAAATTTAAAAGCCGTCATGTGGACAATATTTCTTTTTCCCATTAACCTAATTAAAACAAGCAGCAAAAAAAACAACGCTATTGAACTAAATAATATTTGCATCCATGTTTGCATTTTTTATTCTCCTGATTAGTTCCCTTTATATTGGGGTTCTTGATTTTCTAAAATTTGTACCCTTTTTTGCAGGTCGCTTATGATTGTCCCTGTACACTCCAATGCCTCATTGTAAGCCATCTTAGTTTCTTCATCTCTTGCCTGCAAGGCATATAATCGTAATGTCCCCTGATTGCCTTTTAGAGTGGCGAGTGTCTTTTTAACTTGCGAAGCAACTGTCATTTGTATTACCTCCATTCACCTTATTATGACTTCTATTGGCTAATTTAATTCAGTAAAAATCTCTATTTTTATAGGATTTTTTTACACGTCAATCATTCTTTTTTATTAATATGATTTTTATTATATTTTCTCTTTTCTCGCTTTTTAATCAATAAATATAAAATATGAACGAATCTCTTGTAAAAAAAAAGTAATTTTTGCAAGGGATTCGTTCATATCATGTAGAAATCTAAAATTGTAGAAATTTGTTTTTTGTGGTAAATATAGTATCTATCTTATTATAAATGTGAATTAATCTAAGCAAAGAAAAACTAAGAATACTTCCTTATAAATCGAGCTGAATACCATTTTTCCAACTTAAAGAGAGGTTATGGAATGGAAACTGTCAATAAAACTAATACGAAATTACCAAGAAATCAGGATCCAACCTATCACTATCTACAAAAACTAGTAGTATTATCGGAAAAAGTTGCTAAACAAAGGCATATTAGTGCCATAAGACGTGGCTTACTACTTAACATGCCCTTCATAGTCATTGGCTCCTTTGCAATTATGCTGATGAATTTTCCGTTGCCAGCCTATCAACAGTCTATGATTACTATCTTAGGACCTGAGTGGCAAACTATTTTTAGTTCTATCTATAATGCGACATTTGGCATGATGTCAATCCTAATCGTATTAGCAATTAGTTACTTCTTAGCTGAATCTAGTCAATTCACTCAGAATGGGACCATCCATCCAGCAATGGCATCTATCGTATCTTTGACTTGTTTGATTGCAATCATGCATCCAATAAGTAGTCAAGGACTACTTGGCCTCCCCCTTGATTGGTTAGGTATTCTCGGACTATTCCCTGCGATCTTGACAGCCATGATTACTTCTGAAATTTTCTTTTATTTGATTTCAATAAAAAAAATGTGTATCGGAATCTTTTTAGATGAACCAGATCCAATTGTTTCACAAGCCGTGAATGCTATCCTACCAGCTGCTATTACATTGTTCCTATTTGCCTTCATGAAATACATGGCAACTCTTATTGGTATTCAAGATTTTCATCATTTTTTTTATGATCTCATTAAATTACCTTTTATTCAGATGCAGAATACTCTTGTCATGGGGATTATATTTCAAATTATGGTCCAATTTTTATGGTTCATTGGAGTACATGGACAAAATCTTCTCAGTGCAATTTTCCAAGGTGTTTATTCGTCTGTCGCTGATCATAATATGGTTATTTATCTTGCTGGAGAAGCCCCAACTGAGATTTTAACTTCTACGTTTATCAGTACTTATGTTACGATCGGCGGTACTGGTTCAACTTTATCTCTTATTATTGCAATATTAATGGTATCAAGAAAAGATAATCGAGCCTGGTTAGCTAAATTGTCAATTATACCGGGTATTTTTAATATTAATGAATTATTAATCTTTGGTTTACCAATTGTTCTCAATCCCATCTATCTTATACCTTTTTTAATGGTGCCGATCATGAGTACTTTAATATCATACGCTGCAACAGTCATGGGGTTTGTACCTGTTACCAGTGATGTATTCACATGGACAATGCCTGTTTTACTAAATGGTTATATGTCAAGTCACTCTTGGACTGGGGTAGTTCTACAACTTATTAATATTATAGTTGGTGTCGCACTCTATCTCCCTTTCGTCCTTCTAGCTGACAAACAAAAGCATCTAGAAATGAGACATGCAATCGATCATCTTTTTGAACTTGCAATCTCACAACAAGCATACGTACCTCAAGGAATATTCACGCGGCGTGATAGTATTGGAAATTTGGCTCGAGTTCTAGCCTATGATTTAAAAGTTGCCCTCGATAAACAAGAACTCCTTCTTGAATATCAACCTCAAATTGGCCAGGACGAACGCGTCACAGGTGTTGAGGCTCTTTTGCGCTGGCCTCATCAAAGATTCGGACGCATACCACCACCCTTAATTATTATGATTGCCGAAGAGTCAGGGCTGATTCATACTCTGGGCAAATGGGTTATTGATACTGCGTGTCAGCAGCATAAAATTTGGAACGATGCTGGGATTAACGTACTCATGTCTGTTAATGTATCATCTACCCAATTTTATCAAGGGAGGATCTTAGAAGATATCTCCCAAGCCCTTTTTAAAAATAATATCCCCCCTCAGGAACTAGAAATCGAAATCACAGAAAACATTGCAATGAACAACGATCTCCAAACACACAATATATTAACGAATCTCCATGAAATGGGAATTCGTATTGCTATCGATGATTTTGGTATGGGACATAGTTCACTAACCTACATTAAAGATTTCCCAATCGATACATTGAAAATCGATCGTTCATTAAGTATCGACATGACAAGGGACAAAAATTGTCAGGAAATTGTCGCATCAATTATAACCCTTTGTTCATCCCTTGACATTAAAACAATTGTAGAATATGTCGAGACCGAGGAACAGCGGGATAAATTGCGCCAGCTAGGTTGTGTGCATTATCAAGGTTATCTATATAGCCCTGCCCTACCAGCAAAAAAAGCTTACGAATATATCAGCAAGCGGAATTTGGAAATAGTATAAAATTTTAATCGTTTACGGATCTACAGGAAAAATGCATGGGCTCAATATACAGAATTACACTGTGTATTGAGCCCATGGTCTTTTTCCCTTAATGATAACCTCTATCTCCAAATGGCTGAAGCTGATTCAGCCATTTTTCTTCAAGTTTTTTCAACTCTTCTTTTTCATTAAAAAATTCTTCATTTTGATTTTTCACCACTTCTAATACTTCAAAAACAAATGAATCCTTACCAAATTGATTCCATTCTTTTTGGAGTTGCTTATTGGGATGACTGCCATGTTCTAATTGGAATTTCTGACCATTCATTGTTTTTAAATTTTTACTGATTTTAATAAACACTTTTTCATTTTTTATATTTTTAATTTGAAATATACCAGGTTCTATTTTTATTTCTTTATATAAGCGTTTTAAGTCTTTTTTATGATCCATTTTTTATTTTCCTACTTTCTATTATTATTTCTTTAACCAATATTGACTTCCATCAACTGTTCTATCCAAAAAACCATATTCAATTAAATATCTTCGCACTGTGACATAATCTTCATAAATAGGTTTTAAAATTAGATTCACCTCTTTTTCATTATAAATTCGCTCACCTTCAAACCGTTTCGCAATTTCTTGAAGAACAACTAACTTGTGTTTTTCCTTTAGGGAAAAACTTTTTAATGAACCTTCAACTCCTTGAGGAAATTGTTTTTTCAGAATTTCTTCCTTTTCCTCGCAAGTAATGTTATACCGATCATCCATCATCGTAGCAGTGTTATGAAAATTTAAAAAAGTTGGTGCATGATCGTCTTTCTCTTTTAAAAGTTCCATCATCGTTAAAAAAACTTTAGCTTGACGTTCTTTCTCTTTTAAAATGAAACGATGATTACGAATGGTAGAAGCACTACCAATCTCCATTTCTTTTTGTACTTCTATATCACTTTTTCCTTGATAAAAAAGCCTCAGGAGGCTATTTTGATGATCCGTAAGCCCTGTAATTTTTTTATCTAATTGGATCAAATATTCAAATACGGATCCATGAATATTTTCGATATGAATACACATGGTTTTTTCTGCTTCATAGAAAATCCCACCCTCAGGATAAATAATTCCTTTTTCAATTTTTTTACCACACAACAAGCATATATAATATTTTTTTTCCTCAATGTATCCCTTTGTCAGTTCCTCTAATGACGCATTCCAAAATAAATCTAAAATATCCATGTTTTAAACACATCCTATATTCGTTTGTTATTATATAGACATTATATAGTTGTGTTTATTAAAAATCAATTGTTTTTTAATAAGCACAACTATATTTACGATCATCATCTTCATACATATAAAAAGCTCTACCATAGTAATTTATTACCATGATAGAGCTTTTTATATTATTTTGTACTTATGATATTTGATTAATGCTTGATACTCATTTTATTGATCTCATAAGTATCAATATGTTCTATTGTATTTACACGATGATTCATACGGTGTTCATAAATACATTTAATTGCTACTTGAGCAAAAATATCTTGGCGTTGGGCAAGCAGTGCATCAAGAGTATTATCTTTCAAAGCACGTATGTTATCAGATACATTATCAAAACCAATGATTTTTTTCCCAGTTAAAATTCCCTTTGATTTAACCTTGTCAATAACCTGTGTAAATGAGGTATTGATTCCCGCAATGAGATCAACTTGAGGATATTCTTTCATGATTCGTTCTAAATCCTTACTGCGATCATCTATATTTACATGTCCTGTCTGATGACCTATTATTTTGATTTGAGGGAAATCAATAAGGTAATCTGTTATTCCTCGAATTCTTTGCTGCATATTCGGCCAAGTATTATTAGGTGAACTTATGATCACATTACCTTTAGCAAGGTTTTTTGCAATTAGCTTGCCTACATTTCGTCCTGCAGAATAATTATCAGTGCCGATATAACAAATTCGTTTACTCCCCGGGACATCACTGTCAATACAAACGGTTTGAATTCCTCGCTGGCTCATATCATTGATGATTGGAGTCATTTTTTCTGCTGATGCAGCCACAATGATCAGATAATTGATTCCTTTGTCGCACAGTTCTTTTATCACTTTAACCTGTTCTTCATGAGTCGGATGCTGAGGCCATTTTACGAACAACTCATAATCATATTTATCGGCTGTCTTTTTAGCATTTTCTACCATTGTGTTATTAAATGCACTATTACCCGGATTCACTGTAACTAAGGCTAATTTTACTTTTTCTTCCTGTTCTTCTTGGACATCATATTTATCAACATAGGTCACTACATCTGCAACAGTCACTTTTAATTTTTCAGCTAAATCGTACAACACTTCATCCGATTCTTTTAACTGCATATTCATTGATGTTGCTTCTTCTGCGGTAGCAGTTGATTCTTGAGCAATCATAGCTACATTTGTAATCGCATCTGCAAGTTCATTTTTCATAATTAGTAATTCACTCATATTATCTTTGACTACCGTTTGTTGAACAACAACCTCTCTGACATTTTCATCGATCTTCTTAAAAGTAGTACTTACTTCATTGACCGATTCTGTTTGAGCTTCAATCTTTTCAGCAGTACTACTAATAAAAATTACAGTATTTTCAATCTGATTTTGAATTGAAGAAATAATCTCTGAAATTTGTCTTGAAGATTTAAAGCTTTGTTCTGCTAATTTTCTTATCTCACCTGCAACAACAGAAAATCCTTTACCAAACTCACCTGCCCTCGCCGCCTCAATTGATGCATTCAAAGATAGTAAATTTGTCTGATTTGAAATTTCAGTCATCGCTCCTACAATCTGATTAATATTATTTGCACTATCTTTTAATTTTACCACTGTATTCATTACATGCAGAAAAGTATCCTTTGCTTCCTCACTTTTCAATCGTGCATTTGACATATTTTCATTACCAAGTGTATTTAATTGGTCTAAATTATGTATTTTATCTTCCGTAATACTGATCGCATGAGAAACATGATCAAACTTATCCGAAAGCGCTGAAATCGTTTGTAAACATTTTTCCGTATCTTGCGCTTGCTGCTCTGCACCACTCGAAACGGCATTGTTAGCTGTTAGCATCGATTTAGAGATCTCAGTTGAATCTTTAGTTGTATCAATCACTACATTTGAAAGTTTTAAGATTTGCTTCACAGAACCACGAAATTTCTTGATTACCAAAGTAAACTCTTGAACAATAAATAACAGATCTGGATTCATTTTTTTATCTTGTACAGCATTTTCCCAACCTTCAAGTTTACCTAATTTTATCAAGTTAGAAACTTCACTCAATGGTCTAGAATCTAGATGACTTCCATGCAAACACTTATAAATGATTGCTATAAATGCTACATTAGCGATTATAACAACTAAACAACCAAACAAGATTTCAGAGGTTCCCATTAGCCAAAGTCCTAAAAAAGAAAACAATAAAGAAAATAACGAGTTACTTATTATTTGTGTTTTTCTCATGTCTTTCTCCTATACACAAAATATATTTATGTCCTTTCCTATTACAAATTTTACAAAAGGAAACCGTTGCTGATTTCAACCATTTCCTTTTGCAAAATAAAGAGCTAACCAAACTGATCGTTCCATTTATTTTACTTTAATATCCCCATCATATTGGGTATTATCTGTACAATCCATGGGCAAGCCGTGACAATGGACAATACAATCAAATTCGCCAATGCAAATGGCCATACCGCTTTGGTAACAGCCTCTAAGCTAATATTCGTGATTGCTGTTGAGACGAACAGGCAAATACCGATTGGTGGTAAAATCATACCCAAGGCTGAATTAATCGCCACAATTATACCAAAATGAATAGGATCAACCCCTGCAGCCAACATTGCTGGTAAAAGTATAGGAATAACTACCAAAATACATGTTCCCGTCTCTAATACGGTATGAATCAGAATTAAAAAGATATTAACAATCACTAAAATCCAGAAAGGGTCATTCGTAATACTAAACAGCATCCCTGCAATTTCTTGAGGTATTTGCTGGGATGCTAAGTACCAAGCCAATAGCATTCCTGCTGAGGCGATGGACATAACCCGCGCCGTGTTGACAGCACCCGTCGTTACGACTTCTGGAATTTTACTAAGTGGCAACTCTTTGTAAAAAACAGTACTTACGAGTAAAGCATAGATAACCGTTACTGCACCTGCTTCTGTTGCAGTAAATAATCCACCCAAAATGCCGCCCAAAATTAGAACCGGTGTAAATAAAGCCCATATTGAGTGAATAAATGCCTTACCTAGATTCTTAAATCCGACCCACTCCTCCGCAGGATAATTACGTTTACGAGCTATGATGAGGCCCGTGATGATAAAAGACAGGGCGACTAAGAAACCAGGTATAAAGGAAGCCATAAATAAATGGGTAATTGAAACATTCGCAACAAAAGCATACAATAACATACCTGAACTAGGAGGAAATTGAACACCTAATGATCCAGCAGCAGCTTGCAATGCTGTAACAAAATTCCGCTCATATCCTCGCTTAATCATACCTGGCATCATGACATTACCAATTGCAGCCGTATCAGATGCTGCTGAACCGGACATATCAGCAAAAATGACACTGGCAATCACATTGGCCGGAATTAACCCTCCCCGTATCCAACCGATCAAAGAACTAGCAAAATTGATCAGCCTAAGGGCAATGCCACCTTCATGCATAATGGCACCAGCTAACATAAAAAATGGTACAGCCATTAATGTAAATGAATCTAAGCCAACAAACATGCGTTGAGGGACAATCGTCAAAGGAATATCACCCGTGGCAGTAAATGCTATAATTGTTACCATTGCTAATGAAACAAAAATTGGCACACTCATGGCAAAAAATAGTAATAATAAGACAATCAGTAACATATTGATTTGTTCAAAGGGTTGACTTGTAACTAAAGAAAAAACTGCAGCAACGACCAACATAATACCTACACCTAGAAAGGAATTTCCCAATTTTTCCTGTGATTCTTCAGCGACTAGATACAAAGTATGAATCAACATGAAAAGACCGCCTAGGGGCAATGCAGCATAAGCCCAAGATATTGTAAAATCTAATGCTGGTGTTTTATCTGGAATAACTGCGATTGCAAGTTTAGTTCCTTCAACAATAAAATGGTAGAAAAAAAGTACAGCAATGCCACGTGTAAACAGAAATAAATAAGGCCGTAATTTAACAGGAAGCAGTTTTATACCAATTGTAATGTTGGGTAGAGAATTATAACGTAATGCCACCGATGCACCGAGAAAAGTCGTCCACATGAATGCGTAACGCGCTAGTTCTTCAGACCAGGATAAAGGCATTTTAAATACATAACGAAAGATAATTTGTAAAAATACTGCTGTTACCATGGTACAAGCTGCTGCGAGCAGTAACCCTTTCGCCAAACTGTTGACCCGATCGCTGATGAAACGTAAAAAATTGATCATAGTTTTATTTTCCTCCATCAACTGGTCATTATAGTGGTTAGAAACTCACTCTAACCACTATAATAGCCTTACATATTATTTACTGCGCAAATTCTCAATTTCATCAAAAGTTTGCTTGCCAACTACATCTTCTAAGGATTTCCAAAGAGGTTTAGCTCTTTCAAAGAAAGGTTGACTATTGACTTCATTAAATTTCATTCCAGCTGCTTTAAGTTTTTCAACAACATCTTTTTCAGTCTTTTGGAATATCTCACTTTCGTCTTTTTGTGACTCAACAGAAACTTCCATTAATACCTTTTGTGCCTCTGGAGAGAGTTTTGCCCAACTCTTTTGACCAATCAACAAGATATTTGGAGCAGCAAAATGATTGGTATAGGAGAAGTAGGGACATACTTCATTCATCTTAAAAGACAATACAGTCGCAGGATTGTTTTCCCAGCCATCAAGTATACCCGATTGTAAAGCATTATAGACAGCACCTTGGTCCATAGGAGTGGCAATCCCACCCATGGCATTAATACCATCAACCATAGTTTTGGCAGGCATGGTACGGATTTTTAATCCTTTTAAATCTTCAGGTACATTCACAGGTCCTTTTTTAGTTGTTATGCTGCGGAAACCACTCCATTGATAAGCTAAACCTTTTAAACCACTTGGCTCAAGTTCCTTGAATAGCTGTTGTCCAATAGGTCCATTTACAACCTTATACATATGCTCTTCTGATTGGAAAAGATAAGGTAAGCTAAAGACCTGCCACCGAGGTGCAAAGCTAGTCATGAGGGCACTATTCACATTTGCCATATCAACCGTACCAAGCTTCATTCCTTCCACTAAATCTCGTTCCTGACCTAATGTTCCGTTATTAAATACAGTAATTTCAATTTCTCCATTACTTCTCTCTTTTACTTTCTTAGCATATAAAATAGCAGCTGCCGCTATCGGATGGCTATCAGGTAACTGAGTGGCTAATTTAATCTTATACTTAGGTGCATTTGCTTGTTGTTGAGCTGCAGGTTTTTGCCCACCGCATCCTGATAGAATGGTTCCCATTAAAAATACGGCCGCCATAAGGAACATTAAAATCTTAGACTTTTTCATGTTCTTACTCTCCTTTTATTTTCAATATATACAACTTTTTTGAATATTAAGTCATTTTTTGTCGTAATTATACTTAATATTTAAAATATTCTAGTTATTTTTTTTGCACTTTTCCTTTAGTATTCGATCTAGTCAACAGCTTTCCTCATAAACTCCTGATGATTCTTCAGCTTCGATGTGGTTATAACACCTCTATATTTTTTCCATGCTATAACCACATATCAACCATATACGACTGGCTAATTATTTTGCTAGTCCATTATAAAAAATCCTTAATTACCGACTATAAAAACTTGATTTAACGATAACCGAAAGTTGCTTACTTCTCGTCTAAAGCACTGGTTTTGATTTTTAGTACAACCTTGTGTACGATCACATCTGGTTGACTTGTACAACCTGGGCGATGAATATCCCATGGGAAACATAACGCATACATGCCTGCTGATACCTTACTATAGTTCTCATTTTCTACACTGTTATAGAAAGTCGCATCTTTCTCTTCAGAATATTCTTCAGAGATCTCCGCTTTGTCTGACAGTCGACTAAATCCGATTAACTCTTCCCCAGAATGAATATATTGTATATCAATGTATTTGATATGAGTTTCGGTTTTACGATTTTCTTTTGCATCCGGTGTATATTTTGAAACAATAGCAAACATATTTTCGCCATCAATTTCGTACTTCCCATCAGCCATTGCAGAAAAATCTGTGTTTTTTATGTATGCTAAACCTTTCCGTAAAACCTCTGGATAAAAAATATTTTCATCATCTAGATTATCAATATGACCTAAAATCATGTCACCACTCCTTTTTTCAAACTACAATAATAAACGATCTGCCAACCGCCCTATCACCATTAAACCACCCTTTCTACAGTCCACAATGTGGATTAAAATTCTATCTTATGATATATATACGCTTTTAGAATTTAAAATCCTTCTCATTTCTTTGAAATAATTATTTTTTTCCAAGATATACAATCTTTTTTACAAAAAACTAATGACTATATAAAAAAAGATGCTACTCATAGGCATGGCCTGAGCAGCATCTTCTTTTTTCCCATACAAGCACTTTTTTCGTTGAATTGAATAGATCAATATAAGGAATCAAAAATCCTTTTTGCGAGGTGTACCAGTATGATTATGAATCCATTAGAAGGCATCACAGCAAATATCCCCATGTCGAGAGCTAAATCCTTCGTCGAACAGATGACAGAGATCAATCAGCCGTATACGGCAAAAAATATCTTTAATGAATTGATTCAACGAATACAGAAATTTGAGTTTGAATTGAATGAAGAACATGAAGTCGGTATGCAACTTGTCAGTTTTGGAGAATCTACACAATTCAGCGTCTTACGTCTCGGTTATACAGACCCTAGCATTATCTGGTTTGAAGGTGTGCTACCTGACGGCTCTCATGTTGAACTGATACAACATGTCACTCAAATTAGTTTTTTGATGGTTGCTTTAAAACGCCAAGACCCAGAAAAGCCCAAAGCTCCGATTGGTTTTTTTCTCCCTAGTTAATATAATATATCTTAAAGTACATTTTTGTTATTACACGAATATTGTACTAACTGGGGAAAGCCCTTCGCTTCAAATTTAAAAATAATTTGCCCTTTATTAAATTTCTCCCGCTCAGAATCAACTTTTGAAACAAAATACTCCAAACCATATTGGGAAAAAACAGTCCATAAACTGCAAGGTAATTCATCTAACTCTTTATATGTAATTAAAAAAGGTTCATCATAGGCCCCTTCAAAAAGCCTTTTTCTCCATAGGCTGTCTTGACTAATTTCCTCTACAGTATCTTCTAGATATTTTTCATGAGATTTCTCAGCTATTGCAAATTGCATGATTATACTTACCTACTTTCTTACCTTTTCCCTACAGTCCCCACATACACTACAAAGTTTTCTTCACCATCAATCCCCACAACTTGATTCAGTACCTCATCATCAAAAGCTGCGATAGCACATGCTCCGCAACCAATAACTTGGGCTGATAGATATAGGTTCTGGCAAACATGTCCTGCATCTAAATGAATATAGCGATAACCTCGTTCGCCATAACGCCAGGTCATGCGAGCTATATCTGCAGCCCAAATGAAGGTGACAGCACTGGTTCTTACAAATTTTTGACCTAAACAAGCTTCTGTTATTTCCTCGGCAATACGATCTGTCATGTTGACCTCAGCAAGCTTATGTTCAAGGGCTAGGAAGCGATACAAGCCAGGTTTTAACCCTTCTACATGATTAATGAGCAGATAAGTTTCAAAGGCATGACGGGCCCCTGCTGATGGCACAGTACGTAAAGTCGCTTTATCCCCTAACACTTGTTTCACACCTTGCGTGCACCAGAGTAAAAAAGATAGTTCAAGCAAGCTAATTGGCATGTGCTGATAATCCCGGACACTGGTTCTGAGTTCAACAGCAGCCATAAAATCAATATTAATTGCTGGAATATCTTCTGGCATAGGTAAGTCAATGATTCTTTCCGTACCAGAATAGAAGGCTTCTAAGGGTGGCTGAGGCAGTTGTTGTTTTTGACCTGATGGTTCTAAATTTCCATAATGAGTTTTCACCATAAACTCTTGACCAATTGTTTTTGACATGTTAGCACCTCTTTCTATCTCTATCATTTGAATTAAAACTTATAATATCCTTAATACAGCATCTATATTGTAATAAAAACTTGGCAAAAATGCCAAGTTTTTATTGCTATTTTCTTCTTTTTTGTAATTCTGCCATCAGCTCACTCGGAGTCACATCATGATTGGCAAGCAGTACCAAGCAGTGATACCATAAATCCGACATTTCCGATATCAGTTCATTTTTATCATTATTTTTAGAAGCAATAATGGTTTCAGCCGCTTCTTCGCCCACTTTTTTCAAGATTTTATCTTGACCTTTTTCAAATAGGTATGTGGTATAAGAACCTTCTTTAGGGTTTAATTTACGATCATTGATAATATGATAAAGATCATGTAAAACACCTGATAAGGATTGCCCATAGATTTTACTCGTATCGGCAATGAGTTCACCCTCAATTTCAGTTTCTCCGAGTTTACGGCTAAAGCAGGATAATGTACCTTCATGGCAAGCAGCACCTATTTGCTCTACTTCAATGAGTAAGGTATCAGCGTCACAGTCATAGTGGATATCTTGGACTTTTTGTACATGACCTGAAGTTTCCCCTTTTTGCCATAGACTGTGGCGGCTACGGCTATAAAACCAAGTGACACCCGTTTCCACAGTTTTAGTAAGTGATTCTTTATTCATATAGGCAAGCATCAGTACAATACCCGTTTCAGCCTGCTGAATGATCGCTGGAACTAAGCCTTTTTCATCAAATTTAATGTTATCTATATTCATTATCTTCTTACCTCGATCCCTCTTGATTTTAGATATTCTTTGACCTCACCCACGGTAAATTCGCCAAAGTGAAATACTGAAGCAGCCAACACGGCATCGGCTTTACCTAAAGTTAATACATCATAAAAATGTTCTAGAGCACCTGCACCACCAGAGGCAATAACAGGTACATTGACTGCTTCTGATACAGCTCTGGTCAGAGGAATATCATAACCATCTTTCACACCATCTTGGTCCATACTGGTCAATAGTATTTCTCCTGCCCCAAGACCAGTAGCTGTTTTCACCCAATCAATCACATCAAGTCCAGTAGGGGTACGTCCTCCATTAATATAGACTTCCCATTTATTCTCTCCTGTTTGTCTGGCATCGACAGCAAGAACAATACATTGACTGCCAAAGCGTTTGGCTCCTTCGGCAATCAGCTCAGGATTCTTAATGGCTGCTGTATTAAGAGAAACTTTATCAGCCCCCGCTTTTAGCATTTTTCGTATATCCTCAACCGTACGAATACCACCGCCTACTGTGAAGGGAATAAAAACTTGAGATGCAGTTCGTTCGACCATCTCCACCATGGTATTACGTTCGTCTGAGGATGCAGTAATGTCTAAAAATATAAGTTCATCAGCGAGTTCCCGGTCATAAATAGAAGCGAGTTCTACGGGGTCACCAGCATCCCTTAAACCAACAAAATTAGTTCCTTTGACCACCCGTCCATCTTTCACATCTAGACAGGGAATAATACGTTTCGTGTGCATATTGTCACTCTCCCCGTGCTAGCGTAAGGGCATCAGTCAGATTTAAACTACCCATATAGATGGCTTTGCCAACAATGACCCCTTCAATGCCTGCCTTCTCTGCTGCTTTAATCGCCTTCATATCGTCTATATCCCGTACTCCACCAGAGGCAATAACTGGAATACCTGCCGCCTGAGCTAGGGAAGCAGTAGCCTCTACGTTGACGCCTGATAACATGCCATCCCGGGAAATATCCGTATAAATAATGCGTGCAACTCCCACCTGAGCCATACGTTTAGCCAGTTCTTCTGCACTAATTCCACCTGTCACACCCCAGCCTTCTACCGCGGCTTGACCATCACGGGCATCGATCCCTACCACAATTCGATCACCATACAATTTGCAAGCTGCCGCAACGAGTTCTGGTTCCCGCACTGCAATAGAACCTAAAATCACTCGATCTACGCCAGTTTCTAAACACTCTCGAATATTGTCTAAGGTACGAATACCTCCACCTAATTGAACAGGAATTTTCACTGCTTCTATAATTTCTCGGATAGCTGCCATATTGACAGGTTTGCCTGCAAGAGCTCCATCTAAATCAACTAAATGCAGATACTGAGCTCCTTCATTTGCCCAACGCACTGCCATATCAACAGGTTTGTCAGCAAAAATCGTTTCTTGGTCAAAGCGCCCTTCCGTCAGTCGTACACATTTGCCGCCTCTAATATCAATCGCTGGAAAAATAATCATCGTTTCATCTCCTTAAAATTCGCCAGCATCGCCAGACCTAAGGTACTTGATTTTTCTGGATGAAATTGTACGGCTTGCACATTCCCTCGTCCTACTGCAGCTGTTACTGGACCGCCATAGTCAACAACAGCCGTAATGATCCCTGAATCTTCAGGTACTGCGTGATAGCTATGGACAAAATAAACATAAGGCTCAGCCGGCATATTCAAAAACAAAGGGCTATCAGCAGCAAATTCTAAAGAGTTCCAACCCATTTGAGGAATTTTAAGCTCAGGAGCTACAATTTTACGCACGATCCCTGGAAAAACTCCGAGACCTTTTACGCCGGGGTCTTCTTCACTGCCTTCAAACAAAACTTGCATACCAAGACAAATCCCAATAAAAGGTGTACCTCGCTCTATAACAGTATGAATGACATCAATCATTCCACATTCTGTCAAATTATTCATGCAATCACCAAAAGCGCCTACACCTGGTAATACAACCTTCTCAGCACTTAAGATCACTTCTGGATCACTGGTAACGACGACCTCTGCCCCTAGTTTAACAAAGGCTTTTTCTACACTAAATAAATTGCCCATACCATAATCAATAATCGCAATCATGATGATACCCCCTCTCTATAGCATGCCTTTCGTCGACATCACACCAACAATGCGCTCATCTTTCCTCGTTGCTTCATCAAGTGCTCGTCCTAGGGCTTTAAATACACCCTCTACAATATGGTGAGCATTTTTCCCCGCAAGCATTTTTACATGGAGAGTCAGTCCAGCATGCACAGCAAGAGCCCGTAAAAATTCTTCCGTAAGTTCACTATCGAAATTTCCAATACGCTCAGTTGGAATTTCTACATCAAATGCTAAAAAAGGGCGACCGCTAATATCAAGAGATACCATGATCAAAGCTTCATCCATGGGTACAAAAGCTGTACCATAACGCTTGATACCACTTTTATCCCCAAGAGCTTTAGTCAAAGCTTGACCTAATACAATTCCTGTATCTTCTACAGTATGATGCCCATCAACATATAAATCACCATCAACAGTAAGATTTAGATCAAGAAAACCATGTTTCGTAAACAAAATCAACATATGATCAAAAAAACCAATACCAGTTGCAATGTCACTTTTTCCTGTACCATCAATCGAAAGGGCTGCTGTAATATCGGTCTCTGCCGTCTGACGTTTTATCTCTGCCGTACGCATCATCATATGCCTTCTTTCATAAAAGTGACAATGGATTTTAATAGACCATCATTCTCTAGAGGTGTGCCGACGGTAAACCGAATGCAATTGATGAGACCTGGTGCAGCACTAAAATCTCGAATACCAATATTTTTTTCTGATAAATAAGCAGCAAGTTCTTTTGATTTTGCTGTTTTGATCAAGATAAAATTAGCTTCTGATGGGTAAACTTTAATACCAGAAATGCTTTCTAAAGCCATCGCCAACCGTTTGCGTTCAGCAATAATTTGCTCAAGACCTGGCATAAATTCATCACGCATTTGATATAAAATTTCAGCTGTAACCAAAGACAAGGAATTAATATGATAAGGCTTAATGACACGCCCGAGCATGGAAATCACATCCGCATGAGCCAGCACATAACCGACACGAGCAGCTGCAAGACCATAAGCCTTCGAAAAAGTCCGCGCAATGATAAGATTGTCGTATTTTTCCATTAGTCCAACTGCGGACTCACCATAAAATTCAAAGTATGCTTCATCAACGAGTACTGGGCATGTAGCTCGACTCACGATGTATTCAATATCTTCCGTTGGCATGACAGTACCCGTTGGATTATTAGGATTGCATAAAATAATAAGCTTAGCATTTGATTTTTCTGCTGCTTCAAGAAATTTTTCCCGTGGTACTGAATAATCTTCATTTAGTGTTACAGCAACAGGCTCACTATCGGAAGACTGAGCATACACACTATACATAGAGAAAGATGGTGTAGGAAAAACAATACTTCGTCCTGGTCCGCCAAACAGCTGACATAAGTTCATAATAATTTCGCTGGAACCATTGCCAAGTTGCACATTTTGAATGTTCATGTTAAAACTTTCTGCAATGAGAGTTCGCAGCTCACGTGTTCCTATATCGGGGTAACGATTAAATGCCATATATTCAAATTGATTCATGACTCGTTCACGCACCAAAGGCGGTAAATTATGCGGACTTTCATTGGCATCCAATTTAATATCCCATTCTTTTTCTTCGATTGAATAAGGCTTTATTTTATCTAAACCTGGTCGATAATCAAAATTCATTATTTTCCCCTCACTCTAATTGCATTGGCATGAGCCGCAAGTCCTTCTGAGTCAGCAAGCGTGATCACATGGTGGGACACTGCCGTCAGAGCTTCTTTTGTATAAGCAATAATACTGGTTTTTTTCATAAAAGTTTCTACATTCAATACGGAATAAAACCTGGCCGTCCCACCCGTGGGTAATACATGATTAGGCCCTGCTAAGTAATCCCCTAATGGCTCTGGAGAATAAGGTCCTAAGAAAACAGCTCCTGCATTACGTACATAAGGCAACATAGCAAACGGTTGCTCCGTTAATATTTCTAAATGTTCAGGTGCGGACAGATTGGCCAGTTCCATTGCCTTTATCATATCTTCCACAATCAAAATTAATCCATTGCGTTCTAAAGCTGCTTTGGCAATCTCCATACGTGGTAGCTGCGCCAATTGTTGTTCAACTTCAAATTGGACTTTATCTGCTAATTCTTGAGAATTTGTAATTAAAATACTAGATGCCAATACGTCATGCTCCGCTTGGCTGAGCATATCAGCGGCAATATAAGAAGGATCAGCAGTCTGATCGGCTACAATCAAAATCTCACTTGGACCGGCAAGCATATCAATTCCACAATGACCATATACGGCTTTTTTGGCTAATGTTACAAAAATATTACCTGGTCCTGTGATTTTATCAACTTGAGGAATAAGCTCTGTACCAAAGGCTAATGCCGCAACTGCCTGCGCCCCGCCCACTTTGAAAATACGACTTACACCGGCTTCCCGAGCAGCAGTCAGCACATAGGGATTAACACTGCCATCTTTTGCTGGGGGTACGACCATAATGATCTCTTTTACTCCAGCTACAGAAGCCGGAACAGCGTTCATAATGACCGAAGATGGATAGGTTGCCGTCCCACCTGGTACATAAATGCCAACCCTTTCTAAAGGGATACAACTTTGCCCAAGCATAGAACCATGTTCCCGATAAGTGAGCCATGATTTAGGAAGTTGTTCTACATGAAAAGATCTCACATTGGCAATCGCTTGGCGTATAGCCGCTAAAACCTCACCATCTACTTGGGCTGCCGCTTGATCAAATTCTTCCTTGGTAACTTCTAACGTCTCAGCATTTAAAGTAACACCATCAATGTCACTCGTATAACGAAAAACAGCTTCATCGCCTTGACTGCGCACATCGTTTACAATTTTTTCCACAACCTCTACAGCTGTCAGTTCACTACCAAATACCTTAGCAATGCGAGCTTTTGCTCCTTCACCTAAAACCACTTGATCAAAAGGTGGTTTTTTCAGTAGTGCCGCCACATCCTTAATTAACATTTCTTTTGTATTGATGATTCTCATTGTTATGCCTCGCTTTCCAGCAATGCTTTTAATTGTTCTGTTAGTTTATTAATCCGATCAAATTTCATTTTAAAACTAACACGATTGGCAATCAGACGCGCAGTCGCCACTTGAATATTGGCTACTTCTACCAAATTATTTGCTCTGAGAGTGCTGCCTGTTTCCACAATATCGACAATAATTTCTGCTAAACCTACCATAGGTGCCAATTCAATAGAGCCATTTAATTTGATAAATTCCATCTGCATCCCCATACTATGAAAAAAACGTTCCGCAACCTGAGGATATTTAGTTGCCACTCGCATATGAGCATAATCACTTAACTTTTCTTGTTTCAGTGCTTCAGGTACAGCAACCATAATACGGCACAACGAAAATTTCAAATCCAATAATTCATAGACATCTTTACAGTCTTCCATTAACACATCTTTGCCTATAATACCAATATCAGCTGCTCCATACTCCACATAAGTCGGTAAATCAGCTGTTTTCGTAATAATAAAACGTATCTTTTCTTTTTCATTTGTAATAATTAATTTCCGAGAATTCTCCGTCAAATCCTCGGCTGTATATCCAATTTTCCCTAACATTTCAACTGATTTTCCAAAAACTTTGCCTTTAGGCAAGGCTATTGTAAGATAATCCATATCACTTGAAGTCATGAAGTCCTCCTGTTCCTTTAGTTATTTAAAGCGTTAACATATAGCTATATTAACATTAGTTAAAATATTCGTCAATATAAATGTAGGATTTTAGAGTGTATATGTAGAATTAATTGGCAGAATAATAAAAGTTATTTAGATTTTTATCCGACAGCCAAGTCGCTGAATGCAAAAGACTAAGATTTAGATGGAGTTAAAACTCCACTTGAATCAAGTCTTCTTTATCTCTTATTGATAAACTATAAAAAAAGGGGTGTCCTATATAATGGCTCCATTAAATATTCTTGTAACGAATAGCTTAGCTGACCGCCACCATAAGGCAATTACAACGGTTTCACCTGATAGTACCATTATTTCATGCGATTTAGAACAAGCCAATGAATACATCGCAGATGCAGATATTTTAGTTACGTGGGGTGGAATGGATATTCGTCCTCTGCACCAAAACGCTCCAAAGCTTAAATGGGTTCATGCCCTCAGTGCAGGAGTTGAAAGTTTACTCTACCCAGAAATGCAGGCAAGTCATACTCTACTAACTAATTCACGAGGCATTCATGGTATTCCTATTTCTGAACATGTTCTCGCCATGATGCTTGCCTTCACCCGCGGACTGAATGTATTTATCCGTCAGCAGCCAAACAAACAGTGGAAACGAACCCCTGTTGAAGAAATTCATGATAAAACCATTGGAATTGTTGGTCTTGGCAGTATCGGCCGTGAAATTGCAAAAAAAGCTAAAGGTATGGGCATGCATGTCGTAGCTAGTAAACGAACGATGACAACTGAGATATTTGTGGATAAAATCTATGCCCCAAATCAACTCAATGAATTGCTTGCAATTTCTGATTTTGTAGTAGTCGCCCTTCCTTTAGTAGAAGAAACTAAAAATTTATTTACCATCAAAGAATTTTCTGCCATGAAGTCTTCAGCTTATTTTATTAATATTGCCCGTGGTGCTGTTGTAAATGAAGATGATTTAATTAAAGCCCTTGAAGAAAAGCTCATCAAAGGCGCTGGTTTAGATGTTTTTGTCAACGAACCCTTATCCGATACCTCTCCTTTATGGGACATGAAAAATGTCATTATCACGCCCCATCTGGCGGCTTTATCCCCTAATTATCTCGATAGAGCCATTAAATTATTTGCCGATAATTTATCAAGATTTATACAGCATAAAGAAATGTTAAATGTCATTGATAAAACCAAGGGTTATTAATCGGTCTGCTAATGCAGATCATCAGACTTACGCAATAACATCAGCTCCAGTGGATCATGTTCTGCTGGAGTTTCATGATGTTTGGCAACAAGTTCAATCACCTTGGGAGAGGCTCCAATTGCTTTAAGCATCGTCGAACTACGATGAGCATGATAAAAATAAATATAAAAAGCGTGCCGAATATTCATAAGCCGATTCCCGCGCCCTAGACGTCCCCACTTTTTAGACCACCGTGGTGCAAAGCGATGACCGATAACAGTTATAATCTTATCCATCGTGCTTACGTCACCCTTGATTTTACCCACATCATGAAGCAAGGCACATCTGACTAAAAGATTTATGTCAATGTTTTTATGTGCTTTTGCCAAACGCAGGGCTGTGTAAGCAACATTCAAAACATGACGTTGATCTGGTAAATTCATTCCCCAGAATAAGATCTGTTCAGACGACGTCAAATAACGATTTACAAATAATCGATCATCGTGAGTAATTTTAGCGGTTAATGCAGCAATTACTTGTTTTACTCGTTTAACCATATGTTTAGCCACCTATTTTGAGTTACTCCATATATAATAATTGGCCATACCCCTTACTTTTTTGACTGACTTCAGCCTCAGCTTGAGTTTGAGCAACAAGACCAATCTCAACTCGTTGACCTGCTGTACGAAGTTTTTCTCCTTGACCAATGGCAGCAAAGAGTTTATCAGTCCCCCAACCAATATAAACATCTTTCGCGCCTGGCATACTGACAATTCCTTGACGTTCTAAGGCCAGCAAAATACGTTCAATACCTAAAGCAAAGCCGGTTGCACAGCAATCCATCCCAAAGGAACTGAGCATGGTATCATATCGACCCCCACCGCATATAGGAAAACCGAGACCAGGTGTATATCCTTCAAATACCATTCCTGTATAATAATCAAAATCACGAATGATACCTAAATCAAAATCCACATATTGAGCCACTCCATAAATTTCGAGCAAACGATAGATTTCGGCTAAATTATCCAATGCTTTGTGACTCATCTCATTCGCCACCATACCATAGGCTTGTTTAAGCATATCCTGTTTACCATGTAACAACGGAATTTGTTTTAAAACTTTTTGTTCTTCTTTAGATAAACTGCTACTAACAAGAATTTCATCAACTCCAACTAAATTTCTTGTCAGCATAGCATTTTTAACCTGATATTGTTGTTCTTGTGAAAGACCGCTTTGCGCCATCACACCATTAATAAAATCAACTTGCCCTAAGCCAATTTGAAATTGTTTGAGTCCAGACTTTAGCATACTTTCAACAGCCAGTGCAATGACCTCAGCATCAGCTGTTGGTCCTGCTGCTCCCATCAACTCAACCCCAGCCTGATAAAATTCACATTGTCGCCCAGTCTGCGCTTGTTCGTAACGAAAGACATTGGTCAAATAGAATAATTTTATGGGCGCTAAACTTTCTTTAAGACGTGTAGCTGCCACCCGTGCCATTGGAGTTGTCATATCTGGACGCAAAGCCAAAATACGATTATTTTTATCAAAAAATTTGAACATATGCTGGTCTAAATCGTTGCCTGCTCCCACTGCCAAAGTCTCCAAATATTCCATGGTCGGCGTAACGACTTCATCATAACCCCAACTATCAAACAAATGAGCCAAAGCCCCTTCGACTGCACGCTTGCGACTGGCTTCTTTCGGCAAAAAATCTCGTGTCCCATAAGGAATTTGTGGAACAAATTCATGTTGACCCATAACTTTCACACTCCATTATTCATATTTTTTATCAGAATCAACTTTAGTAGTCGATTGGGTTTGAGCATTTTGAATTTCAACTCGTTCCAAAATAAGCTTGTATCCATCAGCACCATAATTTAAACAGCGTTTCACGCGACTAATGGTTGCTGTGCTTGCTCCTGTCTTTGCTACAATTTCATCATAAGTATGACCGCTCTTAAGCATGAAAGCTACTTCTAACCGTTGGGCTAGAGATTTCAGTTCACTAATGGTACAAATATCTTCAAAAAACTGATAACACTCTTCTTGATTCTCCAATAACAAAATTCCCTGAAATAATCGATCAGCCAATTCACCCTTTAACTTAGGATTTGTAGCCATAATATTATGATTCCCCTTTTTACTTTATCACTTTCAATCTTTACTTTGCTAAATTATAACATTATCTATAATAAAAAGTAAAGTAAACTCACCGCTCATTTTCCCATTGACACCGATCAAAGAGTATGTTATTATTCTACATGTTAAGTTAATATTCTTTTCATCAAGAGCAGTCGAGGGAATGGCCCTATGAAACTGCGGCAACCATTCACTTTTTGTGAAAACGGTGCCAACTCCACAGGAGTATATCCTGGCAGATGAAGCGCAACTAGATTAACGGTGCTGCTTCATGTTGTGAAGCAGCTTTTTATTTTACCAATCTACGGCAAGAAGGAGGTCATTACAGTGATTACATTACAAAACATTGAAAAAACTTACGAAAGTACGAATGGAATTGTACACGCCTTAAAAGGTGTAAACTTGACTGTAGCCCAAGGAGAGATTTTTGGAATTATCGGCACGAGTGGCGCTGGGAAAAGTACACTCATCCGTTGCATTAATATGTTAGAACGTCCAACGAAAGGGATCGTGACTGTTGATGGCCAAGAATTCACAAGTCTTACTGAGCTAGAATTACGGGAGCAACGTAAAAAAATCGGTATGATTTTCCAGCATTTCAATCTCTTATCATCACGTACAGTCTACCAAAATATCGCCTTTCCTCTTGAACTAGCAAAATGCAGTAAGGAAACTATCCATACTGAAGTTATGCATTTGCTTGATCTTGTTGGGCTAGCTGATAAAAAAGATCAATATCCTGCTCAGCTCAGCGGTGGACAAAAACAGCGTGTTGGCATTGCGAGAGCACTCGCTAATCATCCTAAAGTTTTATTATGTGATGAAGCAACCTCAGCTCTTGATCCACAAACAACAAAATCAATTTTAGAATTACTTAAAAATATTAATCGAGAATTTGGACTTACCATTGTTCTCATCACCCACGAGATGCAGGTCATCAAAGAAATTTGTAATCAAGTCGCCGTTATTGAAGGTGGTCTCATTATTGAACAAGGTCAAGTTTTGGATGTTTTCACTCAACCGAAAGAAAATACCACGAAAGAATTTATCAGTTCCATCATTAATCATAATTTACCTGATTTTTTTGCTGATCTTGTCTTATCGCCAACCCCAATTGATGACAGCAATCTAATTGTACGTTTGTCCTTTATTGGTCACTCCACTGAAGAACCTGTAATCTCTAGTATGGTTCGTCATTTCAATATTGATGCCAGCATTCTTTATGGCAATATTGATCATATTCAAAATACACTGTTTGGTACACTGCTTGTTGAACTCTCTGGAAATTCAAACGATCTTGAACAAGCACTACAGTATTTACACACACGAGAACTTGGAATTGAGGTGATTGGTTATGTCCCAAGACATGCTCGCACTACTGTTTAAATCCCTATGGGAAACGACCTACATGGTAGCAGTATCAGGAATTATTTCAGCCTTTTTCGGTATTCCCCTTGGTATTATTTTAGTGACCACTGATAAAGGGCATATTCTAGAGAATACTCCTCTTAATAAGATACTTGGTGTGATTGTCAACGCAACGCGCTCCACTCCATTTATTATCTTAATGGTAGCCATTATTCCTTTAACTCGTCTTATTGTTGGTACATCCATTGGTACTAATGCGGCTATTGTTCCCCTTTGCATTGCAGCCATCCCCTTTGTAGCTCGCATCGTCGAATCAGCTCTCAAAGAAGTGGATTATGGCGTAATCGAAGCAGCGCAAGCCATGGGCGCATCACCAATGGAAATTATCAGGAAAGTTCTTATACCAGAGGCGCTGCCCGCAATTATCTTAGGTCTTACATTAACAATTATCAGTTTAATTGGTTATTCAGCAATGGCTGGTGCTATTGGTGGCGGTGGCCTTGGTGATCTTGCTATACGTTATGGTTACCAACGTTTCCGGGCAGATATTATGCTGATTACTGTTCTTATCTTAATTGGGCAAGTACAAATTGTACAATCAACCGGCGACTATCTAGCGCGCCGCCTAAATAAAAAATAATTTTTTGGAGGGTTTAATTCATGAAAAAATTTATTCTTGCAATCATCGGAGTCCTCACTTTGGGCCTACTCATTACTGGATGCGGTCAACAAAGCGCAGCTCCTGCAGCTCCTGCCAAACAAGCAACTAATACAGTTTTAAAAGTTGGAGCTACCGCTGTACCTCATGCTGAAATTTTAAATGTCGTAAAACCATTACTTGCTAAAGAAGGCATTGACCTACAAATCATTGAAATGACTGATTATGTTAAACCAAATATTGCTGTTGCTGAGAAAGAACTAGATGCTAATTTCTTTCAGCATATTCCTTATCTGACTAAGTTTTCTACAGAACGAAATTTAGCACTAACCTATACAGCTGCCGTGCATATTGAACCAATGGGTATTTATTCAAAGAAAATCAAAAACTTGACTGAACTTCCTGCAGGTGCTAAAGTTGCCATTCCTAACGATCCTACCAATGGCGGTCGCGCTCTTGCTCTACTTGAAAAAGCTGGTATCATTAAATTGAAAGATGGTGTTGGTATCAATGCAACAGTAAATGACATTGCTACAAATGCTAAAAACATTCAAATTAGCGAACTAGAAGCTCCTCAACTTCCTCGTGTTCTTGAAGATGTGTCCATCGCTGTCATTAACACCAACTATGCATTAGAAGCAAAATTAGTTCCTACGAAAGATGCTCTATTTATCGAACAAAAAGATTCTCCTTATGTAAATATTTTGACTGTTCGCAAAGGCGATGAAACTCGCCCTGAAATTCAAAAATTAACAAAAGCTCTCACTTCTGATGAAGTACGAAAATTTATTAACGAAAAATATCAAGGTGCTGTCGTACCAGCATTCTAACTACAAAACAAAAATTACCCCGACTCAATGAGTCGGGGTAATTTTTTATACTTTTACATAATGAGGTTTTCCATCTTTGAAATATACAACTTTAAGTTGAGAACGATCAGCGATCTCCTGCCCCACTTCTAGACCTCTGCCAACCTCTGTCATACGATGAGCATCAGAGCCAACGGTTACCATTCGTCCCCCCAATTCATAAAATCGTTGATAAATGGGTAGGAGAATTTCTATCGATTCTTTACGATCTAGACGCCTCGTATTAATTTCTAATGCTTTACCTTTGTTTGCTAGCACAATTAATACTTCATCAATTTGTTCCTTAAATTCATGATAATAGACTTCCGGATCAGCAAAACGTGCATATCGTGCAATATAATCAATATGTCCCAAGCTATGAATACCATCATAACATTTTATACATTCCAACATCGTTGCAAAATAATGCCGATATACATCTTGTTTACTTTTACCTTGATAAAATTCAGCAGCATAAATATCAATATTATCGAGAATATGCACTGAACCAATTACATAATCAAAAGGATACTTTTCAACGATCCGACAATTTTCTTCAATACAATCAGCTCGCATACCAATCTCTATTCCTAAAAGTACACTTTCACTGCGATATTGATTATACGCTGCAAAATATTGATCTACATCAAAAACAAAAGATAATGGCTCTGGGTAAAAAATATCCATATGCTCGGTAATGGTAATTCCAATTCCTAACTCTTTTCCTTTCATTACCGCCTCATCAATTTTCATTTTCGAATCAGTCGAAAAACATGTGTGCATGTGAGTGTCAAATAACATCGTTTTACCTCCTATTCACTTTCACCTAATCTTATAATAACATCATTTTGATTTTTTTACACATAGATATAAGAAAAGTCTTAATCGTTCTTACTTGCAACCCTAGAAAGTGTTATACTTTTCGATTACATAATAAATTCTACCACTAAATATATACACTTTTTTCTATTTTTATTATAAAAATAACATTTATTGAAACCATCGCCCTTTCCATGAAAACAAAAATATTTTTAATGTATACAAAGAAAGATCTTGTATCTTGTCATAGTTAGTATTATAATGAAATCAACAACAAGGAAACAACAAATATCGACTTCATTAAGAAAGAAAATAAGGATATGGGGTGATTCCAGTGAACACGTTAGAAGATCCACCAAATCAGAATAAAGAAGGATTGATTCCAGTGAATAACACAGTGGAACCCGCAATCCTATATATCTAATTGATATATTTTAGATACACTCCAATAATGATTTAATGAAATGAGGTGATTCCATTGAACAATTTAGATACTCCACCTGACTACCATAACAAGGGGTTGATTCCATTGAAAAGTCTAATGGAAGTCACAAGTAACTATATAAAATAAAACATGGAAATTACAAAGCAGTCACTATTTCATTACAATATCTTCAAGCTATGGAGGTGATTCCATTGAACAATTTAGATACTCCGCCTGACTACTATAAGGAAAAGTTGATTTCATTAAAAAGTTTAATGGAATTCACAGATGAATATATAAAATCAAAAATGTAAGTTTAAAAGTACCCACTATTTCAGTACAGTGTTTTCAAGGAACGGGGGTGATTCCATTGTACAATTTAGACAGTCCGACAAAGCATTGTAGTGAGGGGTTGATTTTACTGACTAAAGTAATGGAACTCACAACTTCATATGGCTAATATTCAAAAGTGTGTAAATCCACACTTTACAGTACAATCATAATTGTACGCAAAAAAAATTACTTAATAACTGAAAAAGTATCAGTAGTATTATTTCCACTCTTTTCATTGGTACTTTCGATAAAGAGATCAGAAAATGACATAAAGAAAAAGGCTTGGCAAATTGCCAAGTCTTTTTTTGTTATATCATCCCTATTCAATCATAACAGCTACACCATCTTTTCTAGGTTTAGTTGCTTTAAGCATCAAAGCTGGTATAACCCCCAGAAGACAAATTAATGATAATACATAAAAACTATCATCAAAGGAAAATATAGAAGATTGTTGTATCGATAACTGACTGAGCACTGCCAAAGATTTAACATGAGCCTTCCAAGGCACATCACCATGATACATAAATAACTTTTGCCCTGACATTACCATATTTTGAACAATAGGAGATGCAATCGTCATATCTTCTGCAATATGCTGTAAATGAAGAATTTGTCTATTCTGCAACACTGTTGTCAAAATAGCAATTCCCATAGAACCGCTAATTTGACGCAGAGCATTATTAATCGAAGAGGCTCGGCTTACTTTATCTAGAGGAATATTAGTCATCCCCATTACTGTCACAGGCATCATAAATAGTCCCAGTCCCAATCCGCGTACAACCATAACCCCCATTACATATTCATAACTTGTATCCATATCCATATACATGAGCGGCATAGTGCCAGCTCCGAGTAGAAAAATACCTGCCACAACGACTGGTTTAGCACCAAAACGATCAGCCAACTTAGCCGCAATCGGCATCAATAATCCTGCAGTTGCTGCTGATGGAAAAAGCAATACCCCTGTTTGCATTGCCGTATATCCACGCAAATTTTCCATAAATAAAGGTACCATAAAAATAGCACCATATAAACCCATGGTTCCAACAAAAGTTGTAATCATACTAAAAGTAAAATTCCAGTCTCTAAAGATGCGTAAATCTAAAATAGGATTTTCATGTTGCAGTTCAATGAATACAAATAAAGTTAAACTAGCAATCGAAGTATAAAATAAGGCAATAATATAAGCTGAAGTCCACCCTTCTTCAGTTCCTTTGCTTAAAGCCAGTAATAAACAAAATAAGCCCAAGGCTGAGGTTATGAAACCAGCGATATCAAACTTTTCATGCCGAGAAAAAGGCATTTCCCGCAATACTAAAGCCGCCGCTCCATAGCCGATGACACCAATCGGAATATTAATCGTAAAAATAAGTCGCCAATCCCAATATTCCACTAAATACCCACTCAACGTTGGGCCAACAGCAGGAGCTACCATGGCAGAAATTCCCCAAATTCCCATGGCTATATTACGTTGTTCAATAGGAAATACCTTATAAACAATAGTCATGGTAACAGGAATAATCAGTCCACCACCAATAGCCTGCAGAATTCGAAATACAATCATACTATCATTATTCCAAGCAACACCACAAAAAAAAGATCCCATGGTAAATACCATTAGACTTAATAAATACATGCGCCGAGTACCAAAGGCTTCACACAGATAACCAGTCGCTGGCTGAATGACTCCCATGGTCAGCATATAAGCCGTCAGTATCCATTGGGCATCATCAGTACCTACAGAAAAAACTGCCATCATCTTAGGTATGGCAATATTAACAATACTTGTATCAAGAATACTCATGAAACTGCCAATTACAGTAACACCTAATGCCCACCAACGATAATGTTCTTCTTTTATTGATAAATTAGAGATGAACATGCAGCCACCTCCTACTCTAAATGAATTTTAACGATAGCAGACATACCTGGACGAAATACTAAATCACCCTCGTTCGGCAATGTAATCTTAACACCAATACGTTGAGTCACTTTGGTAAAATTACTTGAAGCGTTTTCCGTTGGTATCAAAGCAAAAACAGAATTAGCTGCAGTGCCGACCTCATATACTGTACCTTCAAAATTACGTCCAGGATACCCATCAATGGTATACTCTACTTTTTGTCCTACTTTAATTTTAGCAAGTTTTGTCTCTTCAATTCTTGTATTCAACCATACATCACTTAAATCAACAATAGAAAATAAAGGTTGTGCAGCTGCAACGACTTCTCCAGGATTAACGGATTTCAGAGCAACTGTTCCCGTAACTGGTGAAACAATTGTTGTATAATCACCAAGAACGACCACTGCATCCAAAGCAGCTTCAGCTTGCTTAAGCTGAGCCTCAGCCCCCCGAATGGTTTCTTCTCTTGTTCCACTGACTGATAAATCTAGCTTTTGACCAGCTACATTAACCCCTTCTTGAGCTGCGCGCAAAACCTCTTTAGCTACATGATAAGCAGTCTGCGCATTATCAATCTGACTTGAACTAATCGCCCCTTGTTGATAGAGCGCTTGCATACGTTCATAATTTTTAGCAGCATTATCTAAATTTGCCCGAGCTTGATCTACCCCTGCCTGAGCTTGGTCCGCCCCAAAACGTGCCTGACCGATTTCTTGCGGGCGTGATCCTGCAATCAATTCTTCATACTTAGCTTTTGCCACTGCTACTGCCGCTTTTGCTTGAGCTTGCTGCGCAGCGACTTCTCTAGCATCAATCCGCGCGACGACCTGACCTGCCTTTACTTGTTCCCCTTCTTTAACAAGAACTTCAATGATTCGCCCTGGAATTTTGGCACTCACACTTACAATTGTCCCACCAATCCGCGCATCATCAGTACTTACATATTTAGTGGACTGATACCACCACCAGCCACCACCTGCTATACCGATCAATAAAAAAAATATTAATAATCCAACAATGATTTTGGATTTACCACCATTCTGATCTTGTGCCTTATCTTCCACTCAAAAACCTCCGTCTTGTTCCTTTGACTCTATAGTCATTTATTTGAAAAAAAAAATTATTTTTTAGCTACACCATATAAAAGGAATTCTGTAATATTATATGCGGTTTCACCAATATCCTCACTGACGAAATTTCGAAATACAGAGGTTACAATCACACTAAATAGACTATGAGCCACTCGGTTAGCATCACATTTTTCCACAATCGCCCCTTGTTCTTTTCCTTCGATCAACACTTTTTCAATCATCCCGATGCTTCGACAGAACCAAGCTTGATATTTATCACGCTGCTCAAGAGTAAAATTACTATAACCTTCGACCCCAATTCCACGCACTTCATACATGACAACTCGCCATAACTCAGCATTTACCTGATAGAATTCTAAGAATGCTTTGACAATCGTTTGAACTTTTTGCAATGGTTCTTCAGAAGAAGTCACAATATTCTCTAAAATCCCTTCAAAGGGAGTACTCCTCTCTTTGATGAGAGTATAAAATAATTGTTCTTTATTAGTAAAATAGTTATAAACCGTCCCCTTACCTGTATCTGCCAACGCAATAATTTCATCAACTGTCGCTCGGTGATAACCTTTGCGAGAGAAGACAATATATGCCGCATCAAGTATCTGCTGACGTTTATTTTGAGAATCATGGGTACATATACACGATCGATTATATTTCATTTCCTACCTCCACATCATAATACGAAACAAAAGGCATATGCCCTTACTGCTTATAAACACTCTTTTATGACTCGCAATGTATTTTTATAAGCAATTTTTTCAATTTGAGTTGTTGTAAAACCATTTTTACTGAGCGCTTCAATGAGTTTGAACAGCTCACCACTATTTCCAATTTCTAGTGTATAATTAATACCATCAAAATCAGTTCCAATACTGAGCACATCAAGACCACCTACATGATAAATGTGTTTAATATGTACTATCATATCATCAATTTTACTGATCTTTGACCCACCTAGAAAATTCCCAGAAAAATTAATACCCATAACCCCACCCTTTTGCGCCAAGCAACGAATCATCTCATCCGATAAATTACGTCCATGATCGCGTACAGCCCGCCCGTTAGAATGGGAAGCAACAAAGGGTTTACTCGATAAGTGAGCTACATCATAAAATCCTTGGTCTGAAAGATGGGACACATCAATGATCATACCAAGTTGATTCATTTCATGCACCACTTGCTGACCAAAATCAGTTAATCCTTTTGTGCTGTATTGAGATTCACAGTTTGGATAGCCAATTTCATTTGGATAATTCCATGTGAGTGTTAGTAAGCGCACACCTAATCGATAAAAATTTCGCAAATTTTCTAAATGTCCTTGCAATGCACCACCTTCTTCAATCGTCAAAAATGCAGAGATCTTTCCCGCTTGCTGATTGGAAGATAATTCTTGTATATTGCGTGCCAAAGCAATTTCCCTAGAATTCACATCGATTTCTTGATAAAACCGATCCAGCATACTTAAACAACGTTGCAAGGCATTGGGATATTGCGCTAAATCAATATATAATGCAAAAAACTGAGCCAATACATTGCCTGACTTTAGTTTTTCTATATCCACACTTAAATTGTTCTTCTTCAAATTCAATTGCCCTTGATCAATTAAATGCATCATTGTATCACAATGTAAGTCAATAATCTGCATCATGCACCACCCTTTTAGCCGATTATGACTATACAGTCATCCTACTACACAAACAAAATCCCACGTTGAGATAACTCAAATTACATCATTCATTACACTTCATTATATCATTCAATGATATACGTGACAATGACTGGAATCTCTTATCTACTTTTTTAAAGAAGTCTTATTACATTAATTCCTAGCCATGTTGCAAAGAATCCTAATACAAAATTCCCCATTACATTATACAATGCGAAGGTGATACTACTATCTTCCATCAGTTTAAATGTTTCATAGCTAAATGAGGAAAAAGTAGTCAATCCCCCTACAAACCCAACAGTGACAATCAGACGCCAATAAGGACTTACAATAAATCGCTCCGTCGTTGCCGTCATAAAAGCACCAATAATAAAACAGCCCACTACATTAACAATTAAAGTACCATAAGGAAAACCTATACCAAATCGTCCAGCTGCCCACGTAGATACTAAATATCGAGCCGTTGCACCAATACTTCCTCCAACAGCTACTGCTAATACTTTCAACATACCTATCACCTCATTTTTCACATGGAATTGTCCTTATTAGGAATGAGCATAAGAAAATTATCTTCTGCTCAACAATTTATCTCCATATCGAATCACTTCAACATCATCAATGGTCACTAGCCCTTCCTGCATCATTTCATCCAGTAAGGGAAGTAATTTGCCGATGTATTCTTCACTATCAACGATCTCTACCAATATTGGCAAGTCACTGGATAAATCAAGAATTTGCGCCGTATGAATTCGGCTATGAGCACCATATCCCATTAACCCCCGGTACACTGTGGCACCAGCAAGATCTAATTCTTTTGCTTTTTCCACAATGACCTGATAAAGTGGACGTTTCTGCCAACGATCCGTTTCCCCAATATAGATACGCAACCGTTTGGCCTTACTCGTAATTTTAGGCATTCCATAAGCCCCCTCTCTATGATCACATCTTCTTACTATTATAATATACTATCCTTATGGGTAACACCCCAATCCTAAATAGAATTATACTAAATAAATACAGTGCTGACCAACTTATAAAGTCAGTCAGCACTGCATTTAATCATGACAATTAATTTTTTTACATTTTGCTGCAAAATCATAATAATATTGCAAAGTATCAATTAATTCACAACTTTCTTCAAATGTAATCGTTGTAAAATCAGGATCATCAATCACTTCTCTCATAATATCCCTAAGCTGCGTTATATGATAACCAGAATCTAATACTTTTTGCCTTAATTCTTCAATAATGGCTAACTGTTTTTCCAACACATTATTCTCCTTTAACTATTCATTTTATTAGATTTCTTTTTATGGTTATTATATGCAGATATAACTAGTTGTAGTATTGATAGTAAAGAATTTTTCCTATATTTTACTATTACATTTTGTATTTATTTTAACATCATAATTTATTGTTTTTCTAACATAGTTATAGATAATAATATAAAAATGACTGCAGCAATACCAATCCCTTGTATTGATAAACTTACGTCCAATGGCTCACCCCCTTAACCGATATAGAATTTTTTATTTTTATTCTTCATTTAAATTAATAATTTCAAATTATTAACATTACATATTTTAACATTAATGAAATTAATTTGCAAATTACGATTCATGGTTAAATTATATCTTTTTAAAACAAAAAAGAAGAGATTAGAGGCTTTGCGCATCCATCTCTTCTTTTTATGAGCTATTTCTTTTTTTCTATAGTTTAATGGCCGCCACAGCAACCACCACCATGTTTATGGTCATGACCATGATCATGACCACCGCCACAAGCGTGTTTGACACCATCTTCAACAATTTTATTTTTTTTCATGCTGCCACATTGTGGACACGCAATCTCATAACCATGCTTGCCCCCTTCGGAACATGGTTCTACTTCCCATTTATGAGCGCAATCCTGGCATTCAAACACACGATTCTTTATCATATAATTTCCCCCTTTAATGATGATACTCCGCCCTTCTACGAGTGCCATTGCAACTTTGGTCCTAGCTGACTGTAAAATACGTTGAAAGGTGGCCCTTGATAAACCCATAGCCGCCGCACAGTCATTTTGATCCATCCTACCTAGATCTTTCAAACGCACTGCTTCAAGTTCTTCAATTCTGAGTTCAATATCCTGAGATTTTTTTTGACCCTCTGGTATAAATCGCTGATAATCTGGTTCACGTTCAATGAAACCACAGCACCGTTTTCTAGGCATAATACCACTCTCCAAATGAGCATATGCTCATTATTATTATAATCCATTATTACTAAAATATACAACTATTATTTACTAAAACTTTATAATAAAGAAAACTAAGACTTTGGTCAAACCTCAGCACAGACCAAAGCCTTAGTTGCCCTTACTTGTAATCGAGAAAGTAGTATGCTTTCTGATTACGTAAAAAAAATGGACAAAATCTAATGAAGATTTTGTCCATCCTAAGTTTTATTAATCTACTTGAAATAAAGATGTTGATAAATAACGTTCCCCAGTATCTGGCAATAGAACGACAATCTTTTTCCCTGCATTTTCTGGTCGAGCAGCAATTTGAGTTGCTGCAAATACAGCAGCACCACTGGATATACCGACCAATAAACCTTCAGAAGATGCAAGCTGTCTTACGGTTACAAAGGCATCTTCATTGTCAACTTTAAAAATCTCATCAATCGCTTCTCTATTGAAAATCGCTGGAACAAATCCTGCACCAATTCCTTGAATTTTATGCGGACCAGGATTTCCGCCTGATAAAACAGGAGAATCGGCAGGTTCGACAGCAATAATTTTCACAGCTGGATTTTTAGCTTTTAATACTTCACCAACTCCAGTCACAGTACCACCTGTACCTACACCTGCAATAAAGATATCAACGTTTCCATCTGTATCTCTCCATATTTCTTCAGCCGTTGTTTTACGGTGTACTTCTGGATTAGATGGATTTTGAAATTGTTGCGGAATAAAGGAATGAGGAGTTTCTTGCGCCAATTCTTCAGCTTTGCGAATCGCACCTTTCATACCTTCTGCACCCGGGGTAAGAACTAAGTGAGCGCCAAGAGCCTTGAGCAAATTTCTTCTTTCGATACTCATCGTCTCAGGCATGGTCAAAATTAATTTGTAACCTTTAGCAGCTGCCACAAAAGCCAGGCCAATCCCTGTATTTCCACTTGTTGGCTCAATAATCGTTGAACCAGCAGTAATTAAACCTTTATCTTCTGCATCTTTAATCATGGCATAACCAATTCTATCTTTTACGCTGCCTAATGGATTAAAATATTCCAATTTAGCAATAATTGTTGCTTTAAGTTCGTTCTTCTTGCCGTAGTTAGATAGTTCCAATAATGGTGTATTACCAATTAAATCTGTTAAACTCTTTGCAATTTTTGACATGTCATTTCCCCCTTAATTTTTCCAACTACCAAACCTTAACGGTTGACCATTATGGTGAGTATATAAAAATAAAAAGCTAAAGAAACTGTTCTTAGAACAATTCTTTAGCCTTCAGTTCTCTGATCAGCCGTTCATTATTTACTTGAGTACATCATACCATAGATGCTTATCTGCGTCAATCTCCAACTATCATTTTTATTCAACGATTGTTCACAAAACCCTTATTATCGACTGCCTGTAATTTCTTTTAGTAAGTATCAATATCTAACTCACTTGAAAGAAACCCATGATCTTCAAGAATCTCCTTCACTTTAAAATAGGTCTTAACGACCACGTCGGGGCAACGAGTCAAACGATTCCATGGATCATTATTCATGATATGCTGACAATCAATTCCCCCATACTCTTTCCCAAAGGTTTCTTCAAACCAGTCCACCAATTCTTGAATCATCTCGTTCAAGTGACTATTCTCTCGCTCTTCTAATTCTCCCCGCCCCCCATACAAGGATAATAAGCAAACCCCTCCCGTTAAAGTCCCACAGTTTTTACCAGCGAACCCTAAGCCACCAGCTAATCCATTCATCCCTCGTACCAAGTCAGGATTGTTTTTTTTCTGCATTTCAAGCCCCATGATCATGATAATCTGACTACAGTGAAACCCCTGCATATGCAGCTGGGTTATCCGAGTTATTTCCTCTGACATCGAAACTCCTCCCCTAGTAAAACATCCTTCTGATCTCTAGGATCTAAAATTGACTAACTTTACTTGATAACTAGAAGCTGTACATACGATGACATTCAAACATCCATAATCCTGTTGTATTTTAAAAAGATTGGCTAAAGGCATTCCAAGTATATAACACAGTAGTAAACGATTGACTCCAGCATGACCAATAAACAGAATATGACCTGTGGAAGAAGTCATACTTTCATGAAAAGCAGTTATCACACGTTTATAACAATCAGCAAAACTTTCTCCCCCAGGTACTCGGTAATAAGCAATATCAGCACCTCGAGCCTTAAACGCATCAGGAAATCGTCTAGTAATATCAGCAAATGTGCATCCTTCCCATTCTCCCATATTAATTTCTCGCAACTCTTTTCGCACAATTGTTGTAATGCTTTTATTCCCTGTAATGATTCCTGCTGTTTCCTGACAACGCGAAAGATCGCTACTAAATACTGAACCGATATTCATCGGTTCCAATATTTTTTGCAAACGTTGAGCTTGATGTACTCCTTCTTCGCTTAATGGCAAATCAAGTTGTCCAATATATCGCCTTTGATTATCTTCTACTTTTATTTTTCCATGCCTGATTAAATAGATCGCCCTATTTTCCATCAGCTTCCTTCAACTCCATAATCCTTCGTTTAACGGGACTTGGTAAAAGAGCATCCCTACAATAACTTATTGCTACACTTATCCTCACCTGCCCTATCTGCTCTGCCCCCTTTATGGCAACCACCTTACTCAGCCCTTCATAAATTGCCAATTTAGTATCTCCTCTGGGTTCACTAAGCACTAAAACAGAAATATTTACTTGTGTCACACATTTCAAATTGTCAACAGTCACTGTATAATCCAATACTCCAGGCACCAAAAATATCTTTTCATCCAAATCAGCCATGGTAAAGAAATGATCCTCATTTAAAAAGACCAGATCACCCTTTCGCTTGGTGATTCGTTCTAATCGTTTGAGCATTGTACCACATGAACACGGCTTAGCAAGAAACCGGGAAATATCACCTGTACGATAACGGATCAAGGGCATTCCTTGCCTAGTTAACGTTGTAAAAACAACCTCACCTTCCTGACCATCAGGCACAACTTGACCTTTTTCATCAATAATTTCAAAATATAAATCAGCCTCTCGCAAATGATAACCAGCATGGGATTCACAGTCCAGACCTCCACCGAGTCCCATTTCCGTCATGCCATAATGTTCAAATACTTGACATCCCCATATACGTCGCAGCTCCTGTATAATGCTATCAGGTACATGGTCCGTACTCAATAATACACTTTTTAAGGAAATTTTCTTGCCCAAATATTCCGTATACCGCGCCAGTGCCAATAATTGCACTGGAATTCCAACGATAGAATCAATTCCTTCCTGCTCTATGATTTCTAGAGTTTCCATAATATTTGCCACAACACCATGTAGAACGGGCTCCGCTCCCGCTCGTTTAAGTCCCCTTACTAATAACTCTCCAACACTGCCACTACGCTCACCAGGTAATAAAATGAGCACTCTATCCCTTGGTTTGATCATCGTAGACATGCCTTGCTGAAAGAAATCGACGGTTAATTCTTGGTCTGAAGCCGTAAAATAGATACGTTTAGCCTGACCTGTTGTACCCGAGCTATCCAACGTCACAATCCGACAGATATCACCTTGGGATACACAAAGAAATTGTAACCCTTGTTCTCTGATGTGAGCAGCTGTTGTAAAAGGAAAACGCTGCAAATCTGTCAGACTGCTCATTTCCATATCAATAAAATTCTTCAATAAATTACGATAAAAAGGGCTGTTTGCAGACGCTCGGCCAATCGTCTCCTTTATTTTTTGCAGTTGATATTCACCTAGTTGCTGACGAGTTAAGATATCTGGTTTGCTTCCAATCTTTTTTCTGATCCAAGTTTCTAGCAAATTTTTTTTTAATATGAATGGGCTCATCACATCACGCTCATCCCTTCACTTCACGATAAAGAGGCTTACCCTGTTTGTCTGTCAAATTATAAGCACAAAAAGGTATAATGCGACGATCGGGGCTTACTACGTGGATAAAACACTCTCGTAAACGCTCTAGGTCTAAATTCCAGACATCTTGAAAAGCCATACCAGATATACAAAATGAATAATTTTCTACACGATCTAAAAAATCATCAAGACTATCAAGGTTTATATGACTTTGTACTTTATCCTTCCCACCTTCACTCTGTGGTGCTGCCCAACGCTTGGCAACAAAAGTCTGAGCTTTCTTAGCCCCCACCGCTGCTACTTGTGGCTGGCAACACCCCTTTGCATCAGCCTTTGTCCATGATTTTAACTCTCCATCTTTCATTAATACGAAATTACCATGAAATGAACAATAGGCATTTTCCCCCATAGGGGGCTTAAAATCTGTTATGTTAACTCTTCCCCTAGTTTGTCTGACCATCTCATTGATAACTTCTGGAATGGTAATACGTTCTTGATCTGAAGGCGCTTTTGGGTATCTGCCAAAATAACTAATCGGTTGAAAATGGATGCCGCGCACTGCTGGTATGTTTTCAATCGCGTACTTAATCATCATGCCAATATTTTGTGTATTGACTTCGGGTACTAATGTAGGTACAAGAACCACTCCCAATTGTTCTTTCGCACAATGAGCAATTGCTGCCTGCTTTTCGGCAAACAGTTTAGTATCTCTTAGCTTTTCATAGATAACATCATTCGTTCCATCAAACTGTAAAAATACACAAGATAAGCCTGCTTCTTTGAGTCTTTTTACATAATCTAGATCTCTTGCCAATCGTATGCCATTGGTGTTTAATTGTATAAAACTAAACCCTAATTTTCGGCCCAAGGCTACGATTTCCGGTAAGTCATCCCGCATGGTCGGTTCACCACCAGATAATTGGATATTATAGGGTCCACCACTATCTAATAACAATCGATACCAATTTTCAATCGTCTTTATATCTGGATCATGATCTTTAGCGCCTGCTTCAGCAAAGCAAACTGGGCAACTCAAATTACAACCTTTAGTAATTTCAAGCAAAACGCAGCACGTATGCTGACGATGTTCAGGACATAAACCACAATCAAAAGGACAACCTTGATTCACCTCAGTAGCGCATACAGGTGGTCGAGACGGTAATTTGGCAACAGACCAAGATTGGTAAGACGGTTCTCCTCGCCAAATGATTGTTTTAAAATTTCCATGTTCCAGACATGTTTTCTTTAAGTAAACCTGATCACTGATCTGGATACGTTGTGCTGGAATCCGTTTTAAACATATGGGACAAACACTGTCTGTCAGCCCCAGTATATTTTCTTGATTTTCCATATGAATTGGCCGCCTTTCACTCTTCAGCTACGCATAAGGTGAGTCTGTAATGATCTGCACTAAACTGACTCCGAGTAGCTGCTCCATACTTTTTTCGATCTTCTGAGCATTTAAGTGACGATTAATAATGGCGGCTATAGCGTCCGCATTACCTGTATATTTACTCATAGCACCGGAAAAACGCTCATTAATTGATACAATACAATCACCTTTTACCAATTTATCTGCCAGATAAACGACTGCCGCTTCATCTGGTAAGAAATGATCAGCAAAATTAAGATCGGTATGGTTAGCGATGATTTCAGCGACTTTATAATATCCACATTTTTTTATCATCCTTGCACCAATTCTAGCATGATCGGGTTGCCCTTTCGCTAAATCATGCAGTTTACCTGCTGCGATAACAGTATTGACATCAATCTTCAGTCCAACTTGATTCAAACAAGTGGCTAGCTTACGCGATACATCAGCTACAACCCTGCCGTGCTTCACAATTGGATCAGGTACATTCATCTGAGCTAAAATAGCGTCACATTCAGCCTGAGTTGGAATATCTCGCCGATAATATTCGGCATTGACTTTCTGATAGTCCTCACGCGTATCAAGATCTAGCAATATTCCTTCATCAAGAACCTCCACATTATATGCTTTTTCCTCACGTCCCTGTAGGATCTGACGCAAACCACCTATTCCTTCTCCTGATTGAATCTCAGAAAAGCAACTAGCCGCAATCAAAGGAGGATGTCCTCGCCTTTTTTGGAAAACAGGATAAATAACATCGGCTTCTACTTTATTGAAGGCTCTGCTCAATAATCGGATAGTATGACTTTTTACCAAAGGCATATCCCCTGGCAATAGAAAAAAAGCTTTAGTTTCTGGTTGAAGAGATTCTACTCCTTTAACAATGGAAGAAAACATTCCTGCGTCATAATTTTCATTAAAAACATATCTTACCTTCAAATCATCTAGCACTGGTATCAATTCATTGGCACGGTACCCAATCACAACCACTATTTCTGTAATACCAGCCTTTCGAAAAGTATTAATTGCTCTTTCAATGACTTTAATCCCACCTAAGGTTAACAGTGACTTAAAATCTACCATCCGTGATGAATAACCGGCAGCTAACACGAGTGCTGCGATTTTATTCGCCTTCCCCATTATGTATTCACCTGCACCTTACTTCATTTCTTTAGACAATTTGGATAAAGACTTCCATAATCCCTCCGCACACCATTCCTTCATCCGCAGCCACTTCATTCAACATAGTCACTGTATAGAGTTTTGAGCGATTTTCATCAAGTGCCGTTAAGGCTTGTTGTCTAACTTCCCCTTCTCCACAGCCACCACCAATTGTACCGAAAGATTTACCATTAGGTAAAATCAGCATTTTACTACCTGTCTTACGAGGCGTCGATCCTCTTGTTGCAACGATGGTCACAAGAGCTACTTTTTCTCCATTATTTTGCCATTCACAAATTTTCCTGAGCATTTCCCGGTCCATCAAAGCACCTCCCTACGTCTACTTAACGAAGCACCATCCCCACCACCACGAAATACACTAACGACTTCAGCAACAATACTGACTGCTATTTCTGCAGGTGTTTCTCCTTTAATATCAAGACCAATAGGGGCTTTAAGCCGTTTTTGTAGCTCTTCGGGCGCTCCTTCTTCTTGGAGAAGATTGAGCACTTCTCTTACACGCTTTTTACTGCCAATCATCCCTAGGTAGCGCGCCTTACTCACCATCATTGCACGCAAGCACTCCATGTCGTATTTATGCCCCCGCGTTACGATAATAACAGCTGTATCCTCGCCAATGTCCAGTTGTGTAAAAGCCTGATGAAAACTTTCGCAAATCACTTTATGCGCACCAGGAAACCTAAATTGATTGGCAAATTCAGGACGATCATCCACAACTGTCACAATAAAATCTAATAACAAAAGCATTTGCACCAAAGGCTGACTGATGTGTCCTCCACCAAATACAACAGCATTAAACCGACTTGAAATTCGATCCCATAAAATCCGAATTTTTCTGCCTGATTGATCTTCCATGAAAAGAGTCACTGGTTTAATCCATGATAACTCTTTTATTCTATCAACAATCTGCCGAGTAACGACTTCATCCCATTCTCCCTCTACTCTTCCATCAGCATGAATCATCAGCATTTTTCCAATCAGTTTATCAGAATTAGCTTCAATTACAGTCACAATATCTACTCTTTTATCATGATCAATTGCAGACAAGATCTTATGAAACATTATATAAAGCCCTCCTCTTGAAGAAAGTTAAAACTTATCATTCACAAGACTATCCAACTTACACTCAATATGGTCAATGGCAATCTTTAAGAATGGGACCTAAAAATAAATTGAATTTTTTCCATAATCAGATTACTATAGATATACACTATACTACTTAATTATTTTATACGGAGGTTACTAACATGAGTAAAAAAATTGAGGAAACTAATCTTCTTGATAAAATCGAATCCGATACAGTGGTCGTAGAAGTGATCGACAAGCATACAGGAAAACGATTCAGACGTAATCTACCCATAAAATACGTTGAAACAGATAATGGCATACGATTATTCGGCGAAACATTAGAAGGTAACCCTTCACAAATAGCCTTCTACTCTGATACAGCGATCACCAAAATAAATAATCTACTGGGCCACGGCCCTGACGCCCCTCTTTGCAACCATAAATAATCATCTCATTGCAATAAACATCCTTCACCCAGGGATGTTTATTTTATTTTATCGGGTGAAATGATCATGCGCTGCGACATTCGGCATTGGGGACAAAACCTTCCTTCACTGGTATCTCCACACGCTCTACAATATACACTAAAACATCGTACGCATTTATATAAAGGAATATCAATAAGCTCAGTTGTACAACGAGGACATGTATTCTTATTCAAAGTCTGCCTCCTTTCTTAGGAACATTTCTTTGCAATCAGCAAATAATAGCCTACTTTATTTATTTTTTTATCAGTCTTTTCCATTCCCACGCAGTGCCAAAGTTCATCAGTTGAACCATACTCCATAATGAAACCTGCAATAAATTCTTTGAGAAGCTTAGACTGATCTTCAAAGACCATGATTTCAAAACCATGATCGAGTAGCACCTGGACAATTTCATTGTAATTCAACACGCCAGATGGATGACATGTTGAATTACAACAACTCTCATCAAGAGCGTAAAGATCAGTGATCCCTAGCTTTCCACCAGGAATTAGTATGCGATTTATCTCTGCGAGAACCTTACTAACACTCCTCATAACCGATAAACTACACTCAGCGAGAACGCCATCAACAGAATGATCGACAAATGGCAAATCCTCTCCCGGTGACTGGACGACTGGCAAATCCATCCTACGCTCTTTGCCTCGCTCTAATAGTACTGCTGATAAATCAACTCCAGATGCATCTAAATTCCACACATCCCGAAGATACTGCACCGTACTTCCAGTACCACATCCAACATCAACAACCTTTGCTCCATTTTGAAAATTACAGCAATCAACAAGGCGCTCTGTTAGCATCAATCCACCAGGGCGAATTCCTTCTGGCATAGTAGCAAAAATATTCTTTTCAAATAAATTTGAACGATCCTGCCCCATCATTTATCCTCCAACGCCTTTTCCACTTGATCCATTTTACCTTTTGCCAACTCTTCAGGAATGAATACCAACCCACATTGAGAGCATTTATAAAGTTCAACAGGAAAATCGCTCCCGAGATAAGACAAGGTTACTTTTCCTAGCGTAAGAGGAATCTGGCACTTGTTACAAATCATAAGATCCTGAACTTGCTTATCGATCTGAACCACCTCATCATCCCTTTATTTCTAATCTATGACTATAAGCATTATGTACGACAAACCCATTTTCCTGTAAGGAATACTCTACCCAATAGGTTACACTAACGGGTTTGAAATAAGCAGTATACGTGTTTTTTTCTATATTTTTCAATTTATTTCCTGTACTTTCAGCATATTTGATCACTTGGGCAACATCACTTTTTAGAATCATTCCTTCCTCCATAAGCTGTTTTACATGCTCAGAAATCATCAGCATCATATCGTCTTCTTTATTCATTGATTCCCCCCATAGTTCTTTCAGCAATGTTGCTTTAAGTCTTGCCCGATTTTCTTGCCGATCAGAATAACCAGGACCTTTTTGACCAGCGAGGTCTTGCCCCTCTATGTTAAAAATTAACTCTAATAAGTGATATGTTCGTTTACCTTGATTGGTAAAATTATCGCGGCACATGGCGCAATAAGTAAGATAATCATGATCACTTTCATGAATGCGTTTCTGGATCATCTTGTGGGCAATGTCTTTATTAGCAAAAAGCATTAATCCCCCATAGCCACAGCATTCTGTCATTTCATGACTATTTTTTAACTCTTCAACATGATGACCGAGTTGATGCAAGATAGTTCGTATACTCTGCTGCAGCTCCGTTTCATGCCTTGTCGTACAAGTATCATGTACAGCGAGTGTCAATGGAGGCAGCTTTTCATGTGTTTCACTTGGTAACCCAATCTTCTCCAAGAGTGTCCACATCGATTCGACAACCATCTCAGGAAAAAAGCGTTTAAAAATACTATAACATGTCGGGCACCCTGTAATGACCTTAGGAGTACCGAGCATACGCCAATGATCTTTTATATTTTCCAGAGTTTCTTGAAATAACTGTTCTTTCCCTGCCCAGTCGGCTGGAACACCGCAACACCCCAGCATCAATCCCACACCACCAGTTATTTTTTCGCACAGAAATTGATACATTTTTTTCACGTGTTGTGGCGAAGATGCGCTGAGCTGACATCCTGGAAAAAATACAGTACAACTCGAAGAAAAACCAGGCTGATGTTTAGCAAGCACAGATTCCTCACTTGTACTAAACTGCATATCCCTCAAAGCAAAATCATGAACCGATGGTGGCATTTTCCCTTTTTCAACCATGACATGTCTTGCTTCTCGGCATATCTCACCCATATTTAATTTCCCTGGACAAACCTCTTCACATAAACCGCATAAATTACATGCATTAATCATCTTATTTGCATGACGGACTCCCATTACAATGGATAAATTATTGTACACTTCTCGCACATAACGTTTAGGATAAGCATGAAAATGCGCAAGGTACTCACATACTTTTACACACTCCAAACATTCACATAGCAAACAGCGATTGGCTTCTTGCAAAATTTCTTCTGTCGTATATTCTGCATCGGGGCTCACACTGAATATTCCTTTTTGCGGCTCGATACCATCGATATTTGTATATAACAAACTTTTAAAGGATCCTTCATTTTCTCGTCTAGCTGTCAATGATGCATTTTGTAATAATCGATCAATTGAATTGGCAGCTAGTTTCCCATGAGAAATTGAGGTAATTGGCGACTTATGATTAGGCCCTAATGTAAGACTACCACCAGCAAAGACCTTGGGATTGCTCGTTATTTTTGTTATGGGATCAATTTCAATATTTCCTTTTCCATCAAGTTCCAAATCTAAATTTAAAACAGTCAGATCAGTGGAGCCAATTGCTAAATAAACAGCATCAAAGGATTCAATGATGTTAGCAAAAGATCGATTAGAATCCCTTTGATTCCCTACGATTGTCTTAACATTAATTTCAATTGGTAATTTTGTCAGAAGTGAAAAATCATCAATAATATTCTGGCGTGGCAGCTTACCTTCCGAAAAAACCCAAATACCCCCTCCCAAACGATCTGTTCCTTCAAAAACTACGATCTGATATCCTTTCTTGCCAAGTTCAACGGCAGCTGTTAAACCGCTCAAGCCACCGCCAACAATAGCAACCTTTTGACTCTTTAGTTGTATCGGTATCAGTTTAAGAGCGAGTTCAGGACTCTTGTCTACACAAATCTTTTCTAAACAATTCATGAAAATAGATTCATCAATCTCTTTCCTCGTGCATTGCTGCTGGCAAAGTTGATCGCAAATTTGGCTGATAATTCTAGGGAATGGTATCATTTTATAGAATAATTGAGCTCCTGACTTATAGTCCTCTTTCCTAATTGCAGCAACGATTCCCCGGGCATCAACGTGAACCGGACAAGCAGCGGTACATCCTGGAGGTTGCTCTTGAACACATCGGTTCTCCCTTTCGCGCAAGACTTTTTGTTCCATAGGCTCCTCCCATTCTACATTTATCAAATTGAATATTTTCCTATGATAGAAAACCTAAAACGAACTAAAAGATAAAATCTTTCAATTCGTTTTAGGTTATATTTTATAAGAACTATGACTGATCTTTTGCAGCTATGGCTGTAAGACCAGCTTTAATTTTTTCTGGTAATGCAGGAATTGAATAAATACGCACACCGCATGCATTATAGATCGCATTGAGGATCGCTGGATGGGGAGCCGTTAGCGGACCTTCGCCAGCACCTGCAGCACCGTGGGGCCCATGTTCCCGTGGACTTATGTTATAGATAATCTGTATATCATCAGGAACATCATAAATAAAGGGTAAACCACAATTCACTAAATTGGTATGTTTCTTAAGATCATCAAAATCCTCTGTCAGAGCAAGGCCAATCCCCTGAGCCAAACCACCATAGATTTGACCATCACACGTCGTCTTATTCGTAATGGTTCCAACATCAGCAACGGTGGTAAACTTAACCACTTTGGCTTTACCTGTTTTCATATCAACTTCAACTTCAGGCATGAATAGTTCATACATATAAATTGGGAAAGGCTTACCTTGACCAGTCACAGGGTCACAGTCAGTACACATGGATGCTGTCCATTTGCCATTATAACGAAGGGGAAGATTTTCTGCTACCATTTCGTCATATGTACGATATGTGCCATCAGGTTTACGCATGGCATTCATCAGCATTTCACAAGAAACGCGAATGGCATTACCTGTCATGACATTGGAACGACTACCACCCGACGGACCACTGACCGGCGTAAATGCCGTATCATTCATGAGAAGTTTAATTTGCTCAACCTTGATACCAAGAGGACGCAGAGTTTCATGGGCATGACTTAACGTACCGATATCGGCTCCTTGCCCATGATCTTGCCAAGAGTCAGCTACAGTCACACCCGTTTGAGTTAGTTCAACCCATGCTTCTGAACTATCTGGTCCATCAAGACCACAACCGTAAATGCCAAGTGATAACCCAATGCCTCTTGTTTTTTCCGGCGTTGAAAGTTCTTTACAACGTTTTTTGCCTTCTTGCCACAAAGGACGAAGAGTATTAAGCATTTCTTCCAAGCAAAATACTTCTGGCACCTGTCCCGTAGGAGTTGTTGCACCTGGCCGATAGATGTTCTTGAAACGCAATTCTAATGGATCCATACCAAGTTTTTCGGCTAATTCATCCATAGCAATTTCCGAAGCTAAGAAAGCTTGTGGTGAGCCATACCCACGAAAAGCTGATCCCCAAGCATGATTGGTACACACAGTACGACCTTTACCGCGAATACGTGGAATATCGTAACCAGCACCAGTAAACTGGGCTTGACGCAAGGTTAACAAGTCTCCAAATTCAGAGTAAGGACCATGATCAATAAACCAGTCCGTTTCCATGGCAAGAAGTTTACCAGCTTCATCAGCAGCAAGTTTACATTTTACAAATCCAGGAGAACGTTTCCCCGTATAGGTAATATTTTGGTACATGGTAAAATTCAAAGAAACAGGCTTACCTGTTGCAAGACAAGCAACACCAAGCAAAGCTTCAATTGTCGGGCTAAATTTATAACCAAAAGTTCCGCCTGTAGGATTTTGAACAATGCGACATTTTTCAGGTTCAATACCAATTCCGGCTACAATCATTGCATGATGTAAGTGAATCCCAATACTCTTCGAATGAATGGTCAAACGACCTTCCTCGTCAAAATAGGCACATCCACAGTCAGGTTCTAGAGGTAAGTGAGGTTGACGACTGGAAACCGTATCAACTTCTACTGTGACAATATCCGATTGCTTCATAATCGGCTCAGTATCTTCCCCTTTTATAATGCCTTGTTCAAAATAAACATTGGGTACACCAGCATGAATTTCAATTGCATCTGGAGCCATGGCAGCTGGAGCGCTCATATAAGACGGTAAAATTTCCAAATCGACCTTTACTTTTGCAGCGGCAGCTTTAGCATGTTCTTCCGTGTCTGCACAAACAATGGCAATGGCATCACCAAACTGAAATACTTTTTCATCACAAAGAATCGGTCGGTCCCAACCATCCCCTTTATTCGTTGGAAAAGTAATCAGACCAGTAATACGATTTTTACCTTTGACTTCCTTATGAGTAATAACCTTATAAACACCAGGCATCTTTTCAGCGGCGCTCGTATCAATTCCTATAATATTAGCATGAGATACTTCAGCTTGCACCAAAGCCATACGTAACGTCCCAGGGGGCATTTGCAAGGCAACATCAGCACCAAAATCCCAAGTACCAGTTACTTTTCGAAGAGCTGAAGGACGATGATAAGTAGTCCCATAGATTTTATTACCCACAGGTTTATAAAGTAATTCCTCTTTATGCATCTCACCGCGAAGAACTTTAGCAGCTGCCATTACAGCATCCACTAAAGGCTTGTAACCCGTACAACGACAAGCATTGCGGTTGACTTGGAACCAATCACGAATTTGTTCTCTTGTAGGACTTGGATTGTTATCAAGCAATACTTTTGCTGACAGGATAAATCCAGGGCTGCAAAAACCGCACTGGGCGCAACCATATGCCATCCAGGCAACTTGCAGGGGATGGAGATTTTCAGGTGTAGCAAGGCCTTCAATTGTGGTAATATAAGCGTCTTCCGGTACTCTCTTCATCTTGACAATGCACGAACGGACTAACTTCCCATCCATGATAATTGTACAAGTACCACACTGCCCCTGATTACAGCCAACCTTACAGCCAGTCAATAACAGTTGTTCTCGAAGTACACTTGCTAAACTGGTTTCTGGGTCAACAATCAAAGTCCTAGGTAGTCCATTAATTTTCAATACCTTCTTTTGCATTTCACACTCTCCTTTTATTTTTATTTGTATTTCAAAGGTAGCAACCTCTAAAACCCTTAATTTCCTTTGCCAAACCCACAATGTGGGTACTGACAGGGATCACAATTTGTACAGAGCCCTCCATGAGCCAAACGTGTAATATCTTTGCGACTTATTTTTTCTCCTGCTAAAATTCGGGGGACAACCAGATCAAAAATGGTTGTCTTATGATACATGACACACCCCGGTAAACCCAATACAGGAATCTTTCCAATATAAGCTAACATAAACATTGAACCAGGAAGTACTGGCGCGCCATAAACAACGACCTCTCCACCAGCTGCTCGAATGCCTGCTGGCGTTACATCATCGGGGTCAACTGACATCCCACCCGTTGTTACAATCATCTCAGCCCCTTCTTGTATCAGTGTTTCTATCCCATCTTTGATCATGTCAATGTTATCATCAACTATGATCTGCCTTAGAACCGTACTGCCTAATTGGCTTATCTTCTTTTGTAAAACAGGTCCAAATTGGTCTTTTATACGACCATGGTAAACCTCACTGCCTGTTGTAACAATGCCGACTTTTAGTGAGCTTAGAGGTTTGATCTCCACAATTGGAAAGTCTAAATGACCGATTTTTTCTACATCACATATTTTATCAACGTCAATGACCAAAGGGACAACCCGACAACCAGCAACGACTTTTCCAACACTGACTAATTGGTTTGAATGTATAGAAGCTAGTACAACCTCTTCAATTTCATTAATTTCTTCCAATGCCCGGATATTGATTTTTAACAATCCGGCGATCTCTGCTTTAAGCTCAACCTTACCTTCAACAGGTTCTGTTAAAACTAGCCCTGCACCAGCAACTGCTTTAGCAATTCGCATTGCCGCATCTGTTTCATGCAAAACCTTATGATTGACTTCCCAGACATAAAGATGCTCTTTTCCCAACTTCAATAGTCTGGGTATATCTTCTTTTTTTACAATGTGTCCTTTTTTAAACTCTCGACTTTTTACCTTTCCTGGAATAATTTCTGTAATGTCATGGCATAATACTGTACCTTCTGCCTCCCATACGGGTATCACTTTCATTGATTCACGTCCTTATACAAATAATAAACATAAGAAAAGACTTAACTTGTGCCAAATCCTCAGACGTAGGTATAAATCTTAGTCGTTCTTATTTGTAATCAAGAAAGCGTTATACTTTCTGATTACGCAGCAAAGCAAAGCGCAAAAAAGAACACAGCGCTTTGCTTTGTTTACCGCTCGGGTAGAGCACTGTATTTCTTTTTCTTCCGTATGGCTTACCAACGAACCATACACAACTAAAACCTTAATACATAAATCAGAATATGCTTTTGCTCAACAGTTGTCATTTACATTTATTGCAACTATCATGCCATATAAATTTATTTTTGAAAATTCAGTTTTTAAAAATCCTTACTTTGTGCTAAACCCCTTACCTGTACCCAATTTTATCAGGTAAAATTTTTATTTCTAAATCAAAAAAATGCCATTCCGTATCATTAAGGAACAGCATTTCAATAAAAACTGTCACATATCTGTCACACATCTGCAACATTAACATGACATATATGGCCTATTTTTAATTCTCTATTTCGTATAAACGCATTTTACGATAGAGAGTATTACGCGAAACTCCCAACTCTCGGGCTACTATGCTCACATTACCTCCCCATTTTGATAGGAGGACTAAAATCTGTTGACGTTCTGCTGCATCCAATAATTTCCGTCGTTGTTCACGTCCAAAACTTTCTTGTATAACAGGAAGAGATAAGGGTTGTGATTGAAACTGCACTGATTTTTGTGGTGCATAAACTTCTATCGGCAGGTGCGCTACAGTAATGACCTCTGCTTCGGTTAGGCTAATCGCTCGTTCAACTACATTTTGCAATTCTCGGACATTACCTGGCCAGTTAAATCGCTCTAAACATTCTATCACTGCTGGTTCAACAGAAAATTTAGAACCTCGATCTCGACCTATTTTATTTAAAAAATATTTAAATAAAAGGCGAATATCTTTTACGCGGTTACGCAGGGGTGGAATCGTAATCGAGATAACATTTAGACGATAATAAAGATCTTGACGGAAAGATCCTTTTTCTACACCTTGGGATAAATTTTTATTTGTAGCACAAATAACCCTCACATTGACAGGAATCACGCGGTCACTACCGATACGTGTCACACTTTTTTCCTGCAATACTCTAAGGAGGGCAATTTGTTGTTCCAATGGCATATCACCAATTTCATCTAGAAATAAAGTACCGCCTGAAGCCAATTCAAATTTCCCTGGTTTTCCTCCTCGCACTGCACCAGTAAAAGCTCCTTCAACATAACCAAACAACTCGCTACCAACCAATTCTCGCGGTATCACACCGCAATTCAGTGCCACAAAAGGTCCCTTGCGTTGTTCACTGTGATTATGAATGGCTTGAGCAAAGATTTCCTTGCCAGTACCACTTTCACCTTGCAATAGAATGGTAGATGATGTGACAGCAGCCAGAGAAGCCACCCGTATAACCTCTAATATCTCCACACTCTCACCGACGATATCACTAAATTGTAGCGTTGCACAATAGCCACTAAATCGATTCACTAAATTTTGTATCTGTTTAATTGGACGTAAAATAATAACTCCACCGATCACTTTCCCCTGTTCATCAGTCAAGGGTTCACCAGTTGCAAGACAATGAAATGTACATTTATTGGTATTTACCATAATTTCAATATCTTCATAAGGCTCTTTACTAGCTAACATTTCCTTCGTTAAGTATGATTTACCACCGAAAATCCGATCAATCGCCATACCTAATACTTCTCTTTCACTTCGATTGAGAATTTTTTTTGCTGCTGGATTCAACTGATTGACAATGCCTCGTTCATCAACCATCAGAACTCCATCTGACATTGTATTGAATATGTTGGTCAGACGATGGTTAGATAAGGCCAATTCTTGATTTTTCCGCCTTATATCAAGTTGCGCCATAATTGCTTCCGTTGCTGCTACTACCATACCCAAAGTATGTAAATGAGAGGTGGCAGAAGCCCCAGACATATCAAGTATTCCGATCATCTGCCCATTGTGATCAAAAATAGGCGCTGCCGAACACGTTAGGCAGTGGTGTTTTTGACAGTAATGTTCCTCCCCCGAAACTTGGATCGGTGCTTGAATAACAAGAGCAGTCCCAATGGCATTCGTCCCCGCCAATTCTTCACACCAACCAGCACCTTGGAAGAAATTATTTGTCATTGGGTTCTTTAACGTATCTTTATCACCAAATATTTCCATGACATACCCTTGTTCATCTGTTAATACAACAACAAAACCAGACCCTTGTACAAATTGGTATAAATTTCCCATAATTGGTTTGGCAACTTTTATAAGTTCCTCTTTCTCCGCAAGCCTCTTACGAAGATCAATTCCATCTAATCGACTATGAACCGAATTATTATAGGGATTAACATTAGCTTCTTGGCAGCGGACCCAGGATTCAATGATTTGTGGTCTAAGACCATGTACATGATTTTCTCCACCAATGAAAGCTTTCCAATTAGGAAGTACATGATGTTGGCAGCTGTTAATAGCAGTCATGGCGTCCCCCTTTATGATACACAAAAGAATTTGACTTTACCGGGAACAACTTCAATTGATAGGGGTAGCTTTGGACCCAGTTCCCCATCTAGATCACTATCTAATTCTTCTATACATTCAATGCGAATATTTTGTGCTTGTATATAGGTAACATGTTTACTATTATGATGTATACCTTTCAAGAAACTAATAAATAAACTCATCAATTCCGGTAAATTACACTTATTAACAATCAATAAATCAAGTTTACCATCATCAATCTGAGCATAAGGTACTAAGCGGGGAAAACCCCCAACTGTACCGCTATTCATCACTAAAAATAAAAAAACATCCTCTTCAATAACATGCTCATCAGCCGTAATTCGCATTTTTAGTGCTTTAAAATTAGGTAATTCACCCAATCCCTTAAAATAATAGGCCATCTTACCTAAAGTATTTTTAAGCGCTACATCTGCGCTATGAGCAACAGATGTCATGAGTCCTGCACTCGCTACATTAAAAAAGTATTTATCATTTACTTTCCCTACATCAAAAGTCTTAATAATGCCTCTCACAACAACATCTACACACATATCAATGCTTTTTTCAAGTTGTAAATAGGCTGCAAAATCATTTGATGTTCCACTTGGAATAATTCCTAGTGGTAAGTCTAGATTATGATCAACCATAATATTGATGACTTGATGAATAGTTCCATCACCACCTGATACAATGATTCCTTCAACAGCAAATTCCCGAGTCAAAAGAACAAATTCACTTGTATCTTGTTTATTTGTTATCCGAAAGGGAATAACAATACATCCTTTATGTTGAAAATTTTCTATGACATGATCCAATTTGAATTTAAAACTCGCATCACCTGACACAGGATTATATACAAGGATAAACTTTCGCAACATTTATCTCTCCTTAGTGCTTTGACTATCCTATACTTCACACTTCTTTACTTTATTGTATTTCATGATAGACTGAAAAGTCTATATAAATTATATCCCAAAAAAGTCAGCCAGTGACATCCTGTTCCTGGTTGACTTTTATATAAAATCGAATGTAAAAAACAGAGGTGATACACCTCTGTTTTTTACAAAAATATAAGACATTAACCCGCAGTACCGTTCCCCCGATATGTTCAAACCCTGCTAGTTCGCAGGTGGGTGTTCTAGATTATGTTTTTGCCGTCCTCTCAAGGAGGCATGACATCCGCATAAGTTTAAACTCCCTAAGACAATGAGTAGGTTGAACATAAATGAGAGTGACGTATACCTCAGGTATAATGTTCTTTTCCCATTAGTATGATAACATAGAACCTTTTCCAAATCAAGTTTATTTGATTATTTATCCGCTGGCTAAATTTCGCTACGCTTTAGATAAAATTAGAAATCGTTTAAATCTTAATTTTATTTATCAACATCGCTCACTAATAAATAGATTCCACCTTTATTAGGAATAAGAGGATGCTCTTTGACATCAATATGTTTCACAATTTGAAATTGATTCCGCTCATACGCACGCCGCGCTGTGATGTTTTCATTCATAACCATTAAACTCAATTGCTGATAACCATTTTCCTTAGCTTTTTCTTTCGTCAAGGCAATTAATTTGCTACCAACACCTTGTCCTCGAAATTTTTCATCTACATAAATAGAATCCAAAAACAAACTATTCTCTACTCTGGAATTAAAAAAATCCCCTAAAAAATCTAATCTATCCTGAGGGAAAAATTCTCTTGCCTCATCAGTAATTCCGTGATGCTTAGATGGATAAGAATATACGATACCAACAATCTCCCCCTCGCATTCAGCAACGATTGCATTTTCATAGGATTCATAACCAACTCCGTCACGCAAGAAATCTGCCATCACATCTGCAGCACTAGAATCATTAAATAAATCATGAAATAAAAAAGCTACAATACCACCAGAAGCACGATCAATTCCTTCAGCAATCTTAGAACAATCTTCAATTTTACCTTTACGGTATAAAATATTCATACAAAAATTCAGACTCCTTTCCTACAAGATCGATCTATATGTAAAACAATCTATATGATTACGACTTCGTAATTCATTATAAATTCTCATTCTACAAAAATCAATAGTAAAAAGGCATCTAATCCCCCGCACTACGGGTTATCAAATGCCTTTTTACCTATGACTAACTTACCAATAATTGATTATCCTTGAGCAAGTTTTCTGTATGTTGCTAATCGATCTTTAGCATCTTTTTCAGTTTTAGCAAATAAAGCATCTGCTAATTCTGGATATTGTTTCTTAAGTGATGAATAACGAACTTCACCCATCAAGAACTCTTGGAAATCACCGGTTGGTTCTTTTGAATCCATGATGAACGGATTCTTATCTTGCTCTTTAAGCGTAGGATTGTAGCGATACATTCCCCAGTATCCGCATGCAACAGCATTTTTGATTTCAAGTTGGCTTTTACCCATACCACTTCTCAAACCATGGCTGATGCAAGGAGCATAAGCAATAATGAGTGAAGGACCAGGATAAGCTTCTGCTTCTGCAATTGCTTTTAATGTTTGGTTGTGATCAGCACCCATAGCAATTTGCGCTACATAGACATAGCCATAACTCATTGCCATCATACCAAGATCTTTTTTCTTAGTGGCTTTACCGCTAGCAGCAAATTGTGCAATAGCTGCAGCCGGAGTTGATTTAGAAGCTTGACCACCAGTGTTAGAATAAATTTCAGTATCCATAACTAAGACATTAATGTCTTCACCGGATGCAAGAACATGATCAAGTCCACCAAAACCGATATCATATGCCCAGCCATCGCCACCAAAGATCCATTGTGATCTCTTCACTAAGAAATCTTTATTCTTGTAGATCTCATTCAATACAGCGATATCGCCTTTTTCGTTTTCCAAAAGTGCAGTAATCGCAGCAGTTCTTGTACGACTTCCTTCACCATTATCGATATTTTCTAACCAATCTGCAAAAGCAGCTTTAAGTTCAGCACTGATATCTAAAGTCATAGCTTCTTTAATGTCAGTCGCAACTTTTTCTCTTACAGCTTTCACACCCAAATGCATACCAAGACCAAATTCAGCATTATCTTCAAACAAGGAATTTGCCCATGCTGGACCTTGTCCTAAATGATTTTTTGTATATGGTACTGATGGAGCACTACCGCCCCAGATGGATGAACAACCTGTAGCATTTGCAACCATCATGCGATCACCAAACAATTGGGTAACCAATTTAGCATAAGGAGTTTCGCCACAACCTGCGCAAGCACCAGAGAACTCAAGAAGTGGTTGTTCAAATTGACTGCCTTTAACAGTTTTCTTGTTCATTGGATTTGCTTTAGGAGAAATATTAGCTACATGATCCCACAATGGAACTTGGTTCAACTGTGTGTCAAGAGGTTTCATAATCAATGCTTTTTCTTTTGCAGGGCAAACTTGAGCACAATTACCACAACCTGTACAATCTAATGGAGAAATAGCCAATCTGAATTGCAATTCTTTAGCACCAACAGCTGCTTTTGCAATAAAGCCTTCTGGTGCATTAGCCATTTCTTCTTCATTGACAAGTACTGGTCTAATAACAGCATGCGGACATACATAAGAACATTGATTACATTGGATACATTTATCCATTTGCCATTCTGGAACATTGGTAGCAATACCACGTTTTTCGTAAGCAGCAGTACCAAGTGGGAAAGTACCATCTTCCATACCACCAACAAATGCACTAACTGGTAAGGAATCGCCTTCTTGTCTGTTCATTGGTACAAGAATGTTGGTAATAAATTCAGGTACTTCTTTCTTAGGAGCAGTGTCGCTACATGCGCAAGCAAAAGTAGCTTTATCAGCAGCTTTGTCTGCAACAGTTGCCCAGCTAGCTGGAACATCAATTTTCACAATGTTATTAACGCCAACATCAATCGCTGCATTATTCATGTCAAGAACTTTTTGGCCTTTATTACCATAAGAACCAACAACTGCATCTTTAAGATATTTGATAGCATCTTCCAAAGGAATAATGTTAGCAATTTTAAAGAATGCGGACTGCATGATCATGTTAATTCTACCACCCAGGCCGATTTCCTGAGCAATTTTCACAGCATCTAAAGTGTAGAAGTTAATATTGTTTTTAGCAATATAACGTTTCATAGAACTTGGTAATTTTTCTTCTAAATCTTCTGGACTCCAAATACAATTCAAAAGGAAATTACCATTTGGTTTGAGTCCAGCCAATACATCATATTTATCAACATAAGATTGGTTATGACAAGCAACAAAATCAGCCTTATTGATCAAATATGGCGATCTAATTGGTTTCTTACCAAATCTAAGGTGAGAAACAGTAATACCACCAGATTTTTTGGAATCATAAGCAAAATATGCTTGTGCATACATATCTGTTTTATCGCCGATAATTTTGATCGCACTTTTGTTAGCACCAACAGTACCATCTGAACCAAGTCCCCAGAACTTACAAGCTTTAGTTCCTTCTGGAGTAGGATCAATATCTTCACCAGCTGGTAAAGAGTGATTTGTTACATCATCAACAATACCGATTGTAAAACCATCTTTAGGCTCATCAGCTTTCAAGTTATCATAAACCGCAACAATGTGTGCTGGTATTACGTCTTTAGAACCGAGTCCATATCTTCCGCCAACGATAACAGGACGAGTTTCTCTATTATAGAAAGCAGTTTTTACATCAAGGTATAATGGTTCAGCTAAAGAGCCAGGTTCTTTTGTTCTGTCAAGAACGGCAATTTTCTTAACAGTTTCAGGAATATATTTAAAGAAATGCTCAATTGAAAATGGTCTGTATAAACGAACAACAAGTAGACCAACTTTTTCACCATTTGCATTCATATGTTCGACAGTTTCTTGAATGGCTTCACAGGCTGAACCCATAGCGATGATCATTCTTTCAGCATCAGGTGCACCATAGTAGTTAAACAGGTGATATTCTCTGCCTGTCAATTTAGTAATTTGAGCCATGTAATCTTCAACGATTTCTGGCAGAGCTTCATAATACTTATTGGAAACTTCTCTTTCTTGGAAATAAATATCAGGATTTTGTGCAGTACCACGAAGTACTGGATGATCAGGGTTGAGTGCATTTCTTCTGAAAGCATCAACGTCATTCATATCTAACATTTCTGCTAGTTCAGCGTATTCAATTGTTTCAATTTTTTGTATTTCATGAGAAGTTCTAAAACCATCAAAGAAATTGATGAATGGAACTTTTCCTTTAATGGCTGCCAAATGAGCTACAGCGCTTAAATCCATAACTTCTTGTACACTGCTTTCTGCTAGTAAAGCACAGCCAGTTTGTCTAGCCGCCATAACGTCTTGGTGATCACCAAATATATTAAGAGAATTCGCAGCAAGCGCTCTCGCACTCACATGGAAGACGGCTGGTAAAAGTTCGCCAGCAACTTTATACATATTAGGAACCATCAGTAGCAAACCTTGTGATGCAGTATAAGTAGTTGTTAATGCACCAGCTTGCAGAGAACCGTGAACAGCACCAGCTGCACCAGCTTCTGACTGCATTTCCATTACTTTTACAGTTTGACCAAAAAGATTTTTCTTACCTTGAGCAGACCATTCATCAACAGCCTCCGCCATAGGTGAGGATGGGGTAATTGGGAAGATAGCTGCTACATCAGTAAATGCATAAGAAATATATGCTGCCGCAGTATTACCATCCATAGTCTTCATTTTTCTCATAAGTCTCTCCTTCTCTCTCTCTCTTTATGTTACTAAATGCCACCGTAACCATGTATACAGTATTCATTTTAGTAATGTTTCATAATTATAACTTATAATTATGATTTTATCACTAAAAAAATTACTACCCTTAACGTATTCGACAAAAAGAATGATATTCCTACATATTTTTAAAATTTTTTTAGGAAATTTTGTCAATTTTTGCACAATCTTCTGACAACTTTTTAATTCTACTTTTTTTTAGGAATTTAATAGCTCACTTTATTTTTGACGAACCTAATTTGATAGTAAATGATTTTTAGTGACGATAATTTTTGTATTTTACCCCCTTTCGATCCGAATCATACAAGAAATTAGCTATTCATATCTATAATTCCTGCTTTATAGTAATAAGTTAATTTAATAACTTTTTCCTACAATTTTATGTATTCTTTTCGTTCAGTACGTTGTGGTAATCCAAGTGAATCTTTTCCTCTTAAAGTGACTTCTTTAATGGGAATATTTAGCTCTCGTGCAATGACATCTTGTACTCTTCGACGACAAAAACCACCTTGGCATCGCCCCATACCCGCTCTCGTCCGTCTTTTAATGCCATCAATTGATTGAACATGTATCCCCCGATGTAGCGCATCAATAATTTCAGCTTCGGTTACTTGTTCACACCGACAGATCATTTTTTCTTCAGGAGTAGTTCCATTAATATCTCCTTTAAAATTTTCATCTTTAGGCTTAATAATAGGATGGCGATAAGACTCAAAATCAGGATTTGCTATGAAGGTAATGCCAGTTTCTTTTAGTATTTCTACTACCTTCAAAGCGATGGCCGGCGAAGAAGTCAAGCCTGGTGAGTCAATCCCCACCAAATTAATAAATCCTGGTACTCGACTTTCTTCGATTAACCAATCTTTTTGATTAGCAAAAGGACGATTACCTGAAAATGAAGTAATGGCTTTTTTCATATTAAAATCAGGCACAGATTTTCTGGCTGCATTCACAATTTGTTCTAAGGCTTCTGCAGTCGTACCTACATCTTCTTTGTCACCAATATCCTCCGCATTCGGCCCAATCATTAAATTACCATGATAAGTTGTGGTCACCAAAATTCCTTTACCTAGCTCTGTAGGTACTTGAAAAATAACGGTATTTGCCAAATAATTTTCTTCTTTATCTAAGAGGATATACTGACCACGGCGAGGAGTAATATGAAAATCATCAATCCCTACCATACTGGCTACTTTATCACTATAAATACCTGCTGCATTAATCACGCAACGTCCCTGTATCTCTTCTTTATTGGTAGTTAATTTAAAGTAATCATCTATTTTCTCGATCCCAGTCACTGTCGTATTGAGTTTTAACTCAACTCCATTGGTTATGGCATTTTCAGTTAAGGCAATGACAAATTCATAAGGTGAAGTTACACCCGCATTGGCGCAATAGAGAGCTGATTTTACTTCTTTACTTAAATAAGGTTCCATTTTTCTTGCTTCATCACCATCGATGATTTTAAGACCTCCAACTCCATTTTCAATGCCATATTGGTAGAGTTTTTGGAGAGTGATCATATCTTCATCCCGAAAAGCTAATACTAATGATCCTGTTTCACGATAGCCAAAATTTAATTCTTGATTGAGTTGCTCATACATTCGATTACCTTGAACACAAAGCTTTGCTTTTAAGCTACCAGGTTTGTCCGAATATCCACCATGTACAATTCCGCTATTAGCTTTTGAAGCACCACAACTAACATCTTCATCTTTTTCAATCAGACATACTTTTACTTTATACTTTGCCAGTTCTCTCGCAATATTGGCACCGACAACGCCCGCTCCAATAATACAAATATCATACATAGTAAGTCCCCCTCATTTATTAAATTTATACATATAGTTATGAATTATTTTCCGAATAATTCAATACTATCAAAGCCTATCTGAATGTGCAAGATTCATTTTGAGTGTATAATAGTAACAAAGGTCTAAAAAAATATTTGGGGAGGAAGTATGAATCAACAACGTATACGTATACTCAACGATTCCACTCTGACGACTAAGGGCCCTATCGTCTATTGGATGAGTCGTGATCAACGTGCCCAAGACAACTGGGCACTGCTTTATGCTCAAAAACTCGCCATAGAACGTCAAGAGCAACTATTAGTTGTCTTCTGCCTAGTCCCCACTTTTCTCGAAGCCAGCATACGCCAATACGGATTTATGCTGCGCGGTCTTATCGAAACTTTTAAAGTACTTACAAACAAAAATATTCCTTGCTACCTACTACAAGGAGCCCCCCATCAAACTCTACCCCCATGGCTGGCGCAACATAAGGCCAGCCTACTCGTCACAGATTTTGATCCGCTGAAAATAAAAAGACATTGGAAAGATGAAATTCTTGCGACGATCCAGATTCCTTGCCATGAGGTCGATGCTCACAATATTGTTCCGTGCTGGATTGCTTCTCAAAAATTAGAATATGCAGCTTATACTCTTCGCCCTAAGATCAATAAACTTCTACCCCAATTTTTAGAAGATATACCCCAGATCACCCATCACCCTATTTCTGGAATTATCTCTGCCCCCCTTCCAGACCTTGAGCTATTATTTCCTTCTCTACAGATTAATCACAGTATTAAGGAAATAAACTGGTTAACACCAGGCAGTCAAGCTGCACAACTCTTACTTAATTCATTTATCGAAAAAAAACTACCTTACTACGATACACAAAGCAATGATCCGACCAAAGATATGCAGTCAAATCTTTCCCCTTATTTACACTTTGGACAACTATCGCCCCAGCGAGTTGCCTTATCCATTTTGCGCGGACAAAAAATAACGCCTGCCACTGAATCTTTTCTTGAAGAACTCATTGTCAGACGAGAGTTAGCTGATAACTTTTGCTATTACAATCCTCATTATGATAATATTGATGCATTTCATCCTTGGGCACACAAAACTCTTGCTGAGCATTTTGATGACCTTCGCGAGTATTACTACTCATTACATGACTTTGAGCAAGCCCATACCCATGACGAGCTATGGAATGCCGCTCAACGACAAATGATAACTACAGGAAAAATGCATGGTTATGTCCGTATGTATTGGGCAAAAAAAATTCTTGAATGGTCTGAAACTCCCCAGCAAGCCATGAAATTTGCTATTTATCTCAATGACAAATATCAACTCGATGGCCGTGACCCTAACGGTTATGCAGGAATCGCTTGGAGTATCGGCGGAGTTCACGACCGTGCTTGGGGAGAACGCAAAGTTTTCGGCAAAATCCGCTATATGAACTATAATGGCATGAAAAGAAAATTTGATATAAAAAGCTATATAAACGCTTATAGAGAATGATAATAGTAAGGGAAAGTAGTCCAAAAATACAATAAGAAAAGCTCAAGCATTACTTTTTTGCTTGAGCTTTTCGCTACATTGATCAGATTCTTATCCATCATTCTGTTAAGAGTTTAGCATTTGATTAATGATATAAGCGACACCATTAAGATCATTGGAAATGGATACATACTTACAGATTTCTTTTACGTCTTCCTCTGCATTACCAATGGCAACACTAATACCAACTTTCTTTAACATAGAAATATCATTATAGTTATCACCAATCGCCATTACGTCTGACATGGGAATATCCAAATAGCGAGTCAAATCTTCCAAAGCATTCCCTTTGGAGACAGAAGTATGAATCATTTCAAAAATGTCATTACCCGCGACAGTCATGGAAAGTCCCTGATAGTTTTTAAAATATTCTCTTCCAGCTTCCAATTTATCCTGATCAAAAGTAATGGATACAATACTGCCGAAGGTCAAATCTCGCCCAAGAATATCCTCCATCCCAGTAACTCGTGTCCCACCCGCCCTTGGCTGGCAAAGATATTTAATCGCATGTTGAGCCCTCTCCTCTGTTACCTGAGGAATAAGATTCTTTGCCGTTTTAAATTCATTACTAAGAATAGTCTCCGAGCCAAGGGGGATAAAAGAATGAGTATCTGTGGAGATCGTATAAAAATAATTATTCTTACATAACCAAGTTAAAGCGTATCGTATATCTTTTTTATCCACACCTACTCCTAGAATCTTTTCCCCATCTTTGGTATACACAAATGCGCCATGGTTAGAAATAATATGAGGCCTTAGTCCTACACCTTCACATAAAGCCAAGGCATTACCATAATTGCGCCCTGTAGCAATGGCAATTTCTACACCTTTATCTTGAGCTGCTAGCAAGGCAGCCACATTCTCTGCACTTATTTCTCGTTTAGAATTAAGCAACGTTCCATCCATATCAGTTACTATCAATCTCAAAATATCACCTTCAAAAGTTTTTCATTTATTTATAATTTCGCAACGATTAATATATTTGATGATTGTATCATTATAATCACTTCATTTCCAGAGAAAATAATAAGACCATTACGTATCTGCACAAGTAAGATTAAACCATCATCAATAAAAAACACCAAATAGGCCTGCCCCTTTTTCGAGGAACAGACCTGTTTGTATACAGCTTTAAAAAGTCGATCATGCAATGATTCTAACTAAAAATAACTAAGACTTTTGACTCCATCTGAGAGCTTGACACAAGCACAGTCGTATTTCACTATAAATGTTTTCCATTTTCATAGTATCGATCCCGCTCGAGCACAATAAAAAACAGTTCAACATTTTCATAACCTACAGTACCAATATGCTCCGTGATGGCTGCTGCCGTTTTATCTTGTACCTCTTGCCCTCTGTCAAACCAATTAATTTGAACAAAAGGATCTTTCGAAACTTTCTCCCCATCGACAATAAAAGCACTCTCTACAACTTCAAGTGTAAAATATTCTCTTGGGCAGTCAATAATGATCTCAAGTTCATCAATCATTGGTTTGCTTATTTTTTGTACATCAGCAACACTCATTCCTTTGATCATAATATGCGGCATAAAAACAACTCCTTTATTATTTTACTTATTAATAATGGCTGAACGTAAAAGCACGCTCCCCCAAAGAGCTAATAATATCTAAAGAATGGCTTCCATAAATCTTCCTAATTACCATTATATTTCGATTCCAAATTGGGTATGCTAGAAGCCAATCCTATTACAATAACTCCATGAACAAAAGAAGATCTATGATAATTTAAAACCCATTATAGTAAGCAATAAAATCACTCTAATCTCTCGATATTATATCATAAAAGTCAATAAAGGATGTGTATCTATGGAAATTAATGACTTACTCCGTGATATTTGGCAAACCATTCTGATCTTTATTAGTTTACTCATTTTTGCACGTATTCTCGACAAAACGCAGATTGGACAATTAACATTCCATGAATACATTAGTGGTATCACCATAGGTTCAATTGCCGGCAGTCTGGCTTCCGCTGAACCTAATAAATTTTGGAGTCACTACGTTGATCTTTTTCTTTTTTTTCTACTGACTTATCTACTGTCACTAGTTACAATCAAAAATCGTCCCTTGCGCAAAATTATTGAAGGTTCTCCCAGTATAATCATTGAAAATGGACGTATTCTCAAAGAAAATATGAAGAGTCTGCGCTATGATTTAGATGAACTCAATTCTCAACTAAGAGAAAAAGGGGTCCTCGATATCAGTGAAGTGCAATATGCAACGATCGAACCAACTGGACAATTGAGTGTCATCCTCAAACCCGATTTTCAGCCTTTAACTAAAGGAGATATGAATATCCATCTCCCTTACGCTACTTTTCCTGTTGAATTAATTATGGATGGAGAAATTGTTGAGGAAAATTTAGTGAAAAAAAGTCTGACCCACGACTGGTTGGACAAACAGTTAACGGACAGAAATATCAAAAGCGCAGCAAATGTCATGTATGCAGTCATTGATTCTAAGGGACAATTATTCATCAGTTCTAAAGGGAGCCTTCAATAATAATCTCCATCAAAATTCATCTTAATTTTCTGTATTTTTTTCGTTTTTATGCTACAATGAGAGTATCACTTTCAATATGAATTATAAACGGAGGTGTTACTCATGTTAGAAAAAATTTTAGTTCCGATTGATGGCTCAGAAGCAGCATGGCATGCCTTAGAATACGCCTGTAAATTAGGTGAAAAATTTGATAGTATCATTACAGTCATCCATGTAGTTCAACCTCATTATACCCTCCCAAGTATCGCCCTTCATGGAGAAATACCTTTTTTATCAGTAAATATTGAAGAGGTAGAAGAAACAGGTTATAAACTTATTGAATTAGCAAAATCGGAAATTAAAGATTATGATAAAGTTGAGACCCTCTTAGAATTTGGACATCCAGCAGAACGAATACTTTCCCTCGCAAAAGATGATAACTATAATCTGATTGTTATCGGTTCCCGAGGTTTAAGCGCTATTAGCGAATTTTTCTTAGGCAGCATCAGTGCCACAGTTTCTCAATATTCAACAATTCCAGTCATGATCATAAAATAATTTAAGATCTATAGATAAAAACACAATCTTAGACTCTAAATCTAAGATTGTGTTTTTTATTGTGCTCCAAGGGCATAATGATAAATGGCATGAGCCACACCATCGTTTACATTGGTATTCGTCACAAATTTACAGATTGCTTTAATTTCCTCTTTAGCATTTCCCATCGCCACACTATGTTTCACACTCGCGAGCATTGAAATATCATTAGGACTATCACCAATGGCCATGACTTGATCAAAAGGAATATGCAGTTGAGCTGCCAGTAATTCTAGAGCATTCCCTTTTGAAGCCTGCTCATTGAGTAATTCAAAATTGCTCTCAGCAGAAGAAACCATTTCAAGCTGCTTCATTCCACTAAATTGCTTGACCCCAATTTGGTGTTTTGTTTCATTAAAAGAACATCCAAGAATTTTATAGAATCCTTCCTCGCGATTCATAAACTCTTCATGTTTATTGAAAAATACCATCCCAAATTGCCCGTACATAGCCTTCATCAATCTCTCTAATCCAGCTAATTTAGTCTCATTAGGAGTTCCTTTCAGTTCATCCAATTCACGCTGTAATATTTCTTTCCCCACTGACGGTGTATATATTCCAGTATCAGTCGATACTTCATAATAAAAACGATTTTCATCTAACCAGCTGACGATTGTCCTAACGTCCTGCTTATCCATAGGCATAGAATAGATCGATTGACCTTCTTTAGAATGAATGGCTGCGCCCGTATAACTAATAATATAGGGATTCAGTCCTGCCTTCTCACAAATAGAGCGAGCATCAAAATAAGCTCTTCCTGTGGCAATCACAACTTCTATCCCTTGTTCTTTAGCACGCTTGAGCGCACGACTATTTTCTTCACTGATTTGATGTTTTTCATTTAACAATGTACCATCTAAATCGATTGCAATTAGCTTCATTTCTTTTCACCTTTCTTTGATACAGTCCGTATAACAAATTTAAATAATCTTTCTTTATCATAGCAGGAAAAATACTAATGATAAAGAATTATATTAAGTTAAGTGTTCTATTCTAAGAATTGGTAAAGGTGATTATATGAGTGATTTGTTTAATAATATAAATTTTGATAGTGTTAGACCCATCAGAGATGTTGTTTACGACTATTTACGAACAGCCATTATTAATGGGCTAATCAAACCTGGAGAGCGGCTTGTTGAGAAAGATTATGCGGAAAAATTCAACATTAGTCGAACTCCCGTTAGAGAAGCATTACGTAAACTTGAAATTGAAGGACTTGTAGAAAATATTCCTCGTAAAGGTGATATCGTAAAAGGCATCGCCTTACATGATATGCTAGAAATTTTCGCAATTCGCCAAGCCTTAGAACCCCTCATTGTAAAAACCGCAATCGACAATATGACGCCGGAAGCCATTATTAAATTACAGGAAACAGTCGACAATATGACTTCTGCTGCTCACAATGATGATACAGCAGCAGTACTTGATGCCTTCCAAACTTTCCATGACATTTTGATCAACGTGAGTAATATGCCTCGCCTTTCCGCTATCATTTCTCAATTAAAAGATTATCTGGGCCGTTTTCGCACTATGAGTCTCTCTAATCCTACGCGGCGCACCCAAGCAATTAGTGAACATAAAGAAATTCTACAAGCAATCATTGCGAATGATAACGAAACAGCCGAACAATTAATCTCAAGTCATCTATCCTCTGCACGCCAATCACTGCTCAAAAAAATGCAACATACGGAAGAAGCGCTTAAACCTTTATAAAGGTTATCAAATTATTTACCACAACCTCTTTATATAAGCAGAAAAAATATACTTGATCAAAAGACCGTGAAATCTTAAAAATTTCACGGTCTTTTGATCATTTAAAATCCACTCATCCGATTTACTTAAAGGAAAGAACAATCAGAACAGCTATAATAGCAACCACCATTCCTGGAGCAGTGCGTTTAGCAATCTCCATAGGATTTACACCAGCTATTGTAGCACAGACGATAGCGCCGCCCGCTACGGGAGACATTGTACGCCCTAAACCACCAGACATCGTAGCAAGAGACCCCATATCTGTGATTGTAAAACCAAATTGCGCAGCATGTGGAGTCACTGCACCATTGAAAGCGAGAGCGGCAGCATCACCTGAACCACTCAAAACTGCCAGAAAAAACGGACCGAAGGATGCTGCATATCGAGCAATATCCTGTGATTCTTTCATTTTTTCAATCAATGCACCAGTCAGTCCAATGGTATCCATCCCTTGAGTAAATACAGCGGCTGCAATAATAATACCCATTATTTCTCCATAGGAATCACCCATTCCCTTAAAGAAACTCTTGGATATTTCTTGTGCCTTTCCTAAGGTTACAACAAATCCTAGTATGACACCTATAATCATAGCTTGCGGAACTGTAACCGTAGGAATAAGACCAACCATTTTACTACCTAACACTAATAATACAAGGGGAATGATCGGAATTAGTGCTTTTATAAAATTAACCTTAAATTTTTCCTCATGACCAGAAATTTGAGCAGAGCGTTCAACGCTAGCCCCCTCTTTTCGCAAATAAGAAACAATCGTCAACATCGTTGCCGCAACGGCAAGTGAAACTAGAGCAGCCACAGTATGACCAGCGATTACCGTCATCACATCAACATTGGCTAATTTGGCAACAAATGGATTATGAGCAAGACCTGGACTCATAACACTTCCAATTGTGCCAGACATAACACAAGCAGCAGCCATAGCCGGATGTACACCCGTTCCAATCAACGTAGGTATTAATACAGCACCAACAGCAGCCGCACATCCTGCCGTACTAGGTAAAGCAATATTAATCACCCATGTGATAATGACTGCACCTGGTATCAGGATAAATTGCGCCCTCCGTAGCAAGCTCGTTAATAAGTTTACTAGATGGCTATCGCAACCAGTCAATTTCATTACATACGAAAAACCCATCACTGTACAGATCGTCGTTACAAGCCCTTCATTAACCATTGCTTTGGCAAAAGCATCTATGGTTACTAAAGGTTTACCTACGACTAAAGCCATTGCCACACCTGCTACAAATAAGACCAACCGAGTTTCATAACGTTTAATGATAGCGAAGAATGTTAAAGCTACAATTAAAATACCAATCCAAATCATTCATTAACCCTCCTTAAGCTTTTTCCCCTAATAAGAAAATATCTAAAGCATTACATTCATAAAAAAATAAAGAAAATCCTGCAAATTTCTATTTTTTAAACTAACAATATTATTTATTTAATTTATAAAAATTCTATCACCTCACTAATATAAAAACATGAGCATTTCTTCTTGACCAAGCTTTCGAAATTATAGTTAGCCGTACGCTTTATAACTATTTTATTCTCACAGTAGTACTTAATAGAACCGCTGTCCCTTTGAATGAATAATCTAAAAGGCCGTGAAATCTTCTCAACAAAGATTTCACGGCCTTTTAAGGAATTATAGTGGTTTACGAATGACATCCAAGATAGTACCATCGCGATATTCGACAATTCCAACTATCTCATCACTCACTGGAATATCTTCAGGCTTACCAGCTAAATTGTAGGCAATTTCCTGCAATTCTTCAATTGTCTTGAGGAGCAAGCCTTTACCTTTCAGATTTGCTAATACATCTTGGCGTAATGGATTAACCGCTATACCATATTCAGTGACAATAACATCTACTGTTTCTCCAGGTGTAACAATGGTATGCACCCGATCTCGAATCATAGGCAGGCGATTACGCAATAAAGGTACAATAACCACTGCTAAATTAGCTCCTGCTGCAGTATCGGAATGTCCACCTGACGCTCCCATGATGATTCCATTTGAATCCGTAATAACATTAACATTAAAGTTCAAATCCACTTCCGTTGCACTCAATACAACAACATCTAGATTATTCACAATAGCCCCTTTATTATGAGGATTGGCATAAAAAGATGCTGACATTTCAATATGATTTGGATTCTTTTTGATGGATTCAATCGAAGGAATATCAAAACTTTGTACATCATACAAAACTTTAAATAAACCTTGCTCTAACATATCAACAAATACACCAGTAATACCGCCTGTACCAAAACTGCCAACGATACCATCTTTCAGCATCTTTTCTTTAATAAAACGAGCGACAGCAAGAGATGCGCCACCACTTCCTAATTGCAAAGAGAAATCATTCTTAAAGTATCCAGAATGCTCAATCACATTGGCAGCAAACTCTGCTAATAATAATTGTAAAGGATCTTTTGTAATCCGTAGTGCTCCTGATGCAATCTTACTGGAATCACCAATACTATCAACGACAACAATATAGTCAACTTGTGTCTGTGGAATACTGATTGGGAAAACATGACCCTCGATTAAATTATCTGTAACGGCCACTACTTTATCAGCATAAGCAGCATCAATGGTCGCATATCCTAGTGCTCCGCAAGCTGATTTACCATCACGACCATTCATATTACCATTTTTATCACAAGTAGGCGCACCAATAAAAGCAACATCTATTTTAAGTTCACCAGATTCAATCGCCCGTGCTCTGCCGCCATGGGAGCGAATGAGTACTGGTTGTTTCAATTTACCTGAAGTCAAATATTCTCCTAATTTACCACGAACACCACTGGTTTGAATGGCAGTAATAACTCCAGATTCTAGATGTGGAATAATAGCTTCATGAATCGCTGCCAAGGAACTTGTTGCTAATGTAATGCCTTTAATTCCTTTACGAGCAATGGCATCGACAACTAAATTAAGCAAATAATCACCATTACGGAAATGATGATGAAAAGAAATGGTCATACCATCTTGTAACTGAGCGGCATCAATGGCTTGCTCTAATGATGAAAGAACTTTATTAGAATGTGGTTTCGCCATAGAAATTTTTGGACCAACGATCCTGCCCGTCGGACTCTTAGCAAAAGCTCCTGAATAATTGATAACTACCTCATTACTCATGATTGTTTCCTCCTCTATTGCCATTTACTGCAGCCGCATAAGCAAGAACACGTTCTGCCCGATCCACAATTGGAGTATCAATCATTTTTCCATTGAGTGCTACAACGCCAAGATTACGAGCTAAGGCATCTTGATACGCAACAAGTACACGCTCTGCATAATCGATTTCTTTTGCTGTCGGAGTAAATATTTCATGAACAATGCGCATTTGTCGTGGATTAACAATTGACTTACCATCAAAGCCCATTTCTTTAATCATGAGTGTTTCATTATAAAGCCCTTCATCATCATTGACATCGGAAAATACAGTATCAATGGCCTGAATACCAGCCGCTCGCGCTGCTAAAATCAATTGACCTCTCGCAACAAAAAGTTCACGGCCACTTTTAGTACGAGACGTTTTTAAATCTGCAATAAAATCTTCGCCACCAATGGCAAGAGCAACCATTCGCGGACTTGCTGTTGCAATATCATAGGCCTTCATCAAACCTTTTGCAGTTTCAATCGCACCCATCATTCGAATGGATCCTGTGGGGAAATTATTTTTCACTTCCGCTTCACTAATCAGTTCATCCACTCTTTTAATTTCGTCTGCCGTTTCTACTTTTGGTAAACGAATTAAATCAGGCTTGGATGGTAAAATAGCTTTCAAATCAGCCAATCCATAAGGAGTACTCAAGTGATTGGGACGAACGGCGACTTCACATGGACGAGAAATATACTTAATCGCATTTGCTACCAAATGACGAGCGGCATCCTTTTCTCCAATAGAAACAGAATCCTCTAAATCAAAAATGACAGTATCTGAACCATAGATTCCTGCTGCCTGTAACATTCCTGGATTATTGCCTGGCATAAACATCATACTTCTACGCAATTTCATCTGTATTCCTCCCTTCTTTAGGCCATAGCCCTATCAATTGCTGTATCGACTCGTGCATAAATGGTGCAGTCAAGTGCACCCCGATCATTAATATCCACAATGACATCTTGAAGTTCACGTCGTGTTAAAACTTCAAGTACGGCTGCTTCAATTTTTTTACCATATTGTTTTTTTACTGGACTTTGCAAATTAAGAGTAATACCTGAGTTCACTGGTGCAGGAGAAATCATGATCATTACATCATTTGATTCAACTGTTCCTGCCATCCCTACTTTTGTAATACAAGCCATTAAAATCACCATCCTTATATCAATTATTTTTTCACCATAAATTTAGGGAAACAAATTTTCTCCAGATATCATAAAATTTATTTTAGGATACGGGATACCAAAAACTTTTATAAATTATGTTTTCGCTATGAAATCTAAAACTCCTGCTCAAAATATTATTTTTAAAAAATAATGTCAGAGTTTTTGTATTATTATAATAAGAAACAATGCAAGCAGAAAAATAATCCTAACTTGCATGCTTTATGACGACTTTATACAAATTATCTATTCACTAATCAAGAAACCACGCATGGAAATCGAAGCATTTTGAAAACCTTCATAAGAAAAGATGATCTTTTCATTCTCTTCTTGTAGCCCTAAGCTATATAACATGGGCAAATAATGTTCATTTGTTGGTATGGATAGCACTCCATCCTGGCCTAGGTTTTTATATGCAATTAATTTCTCATGATTTTGTTCAATAATATATTTTTTTACAATATCATCAAATTTAACTGCCCACTCATAAGGTTTAGCATCTAAATTCCAGTCAACCATTCTTAAATTATGAACAATATTACCACTGCCAATAATAAGAACTCCCTGCTCACGTAGTGGGGCCAACTTCCGACCTAATTCATAATGTTCTTGTGGTGTTTTTTTATAATCAAGGCTCAATTCCATAACAGGTATATCTCCATTAGGATACATATGTTTTAGTACTGCCCAACCAGCATGATCAATCCCACGTTGATCATCATATTCAATAGCAGCATTTTTAAATACATCTGAATATTTTTCAATCTGATCCAATACTCCAGGGCATGGATAAGTAACATCATATAATTCTTGAGGAAATCCATAAAAATCATAGATGATCTCTGGCACTCTTCCAGTCGTAATATAAGTTCCTTTAGTTTGCCAATGGGCCGAAACCACTAAAATAGCCTTTGGTAGAGGAAGTGTCTTTCCGAGTTTTACTAAACTGTTAGTAAATGCATTTTCTAAGACAATATTCATAGGCGAACCATGTCCTAGAAATAAAACAGGCATTTTTTTCATAGTGAATCCTCCTTCTCATTTGATTTTATCAGCTAAGAATCACTTCAGTTTAAAGCGATGGGTCGGCCTGCCAACTGGCAAATATTCCAATACCATCTCTAGTTTATCTTCGGCAACTAGATATTCGAGATAACGGCGGACCGTGACCCTCGAAATCCCCATCTCAACAGCTATATCATCTGCAGATTGGCTTGTATCCGTACTCCTTAATAAATCCATAATTGAATTTAACGTTTGGATATGTAAATTTTTAGGTATTTTTTTATCATCTCTTGCCATTTTAGTTAATAAAAGAGCATCGAGCTCTACTTGAGTGAAGTTATCATTTTGTAATAACTTATTTTTAAAATCACGATAGTTCTCTAAAGTACTACGATAACGTTCAAATTTAAATGGCTTAATAATATAATCAATGATACCATAACGCATAATCCGCCCAATCACTTCACTATCATTTGCGGCCGTAACCAAAATGATATCCACAGGTATTTCTTGTTTACGCAACAATGCTAATACCTCAACACCATTAATTTCCGGCATATAAATATCAAGTATAATCAAGTCAGGACGTAGTTCGTTCAACATTTTTAATGCATGATTACCATTTGTTGCGATACCAAGAACTGAGAATCCTGCTATCGCCTCAGTAAATCGTTTATTAATATCAGCAACCATGGGATCATCTTCAACAATTAGTACTTTGATTTTACTCATATCGATCACCTCTATTATTCTGAGAAATTAACACTTCGAAAACAACACCGCCTTCTGGCAGGTTATAATGAGAAATTTCTCCATTATTAATATAAACTTTTTCTGCGACTAAGGCTAATCCATATCCTCTGTTCGCCCCTTTACTGGAAAATCCTCTTTGATAGATCCGTTCACCAATTTCATCGTCAATCCAGGCTCCTGAATTTTTTACAATGATTTTTATTTGACTCGTATCTTCAGTAATACTGACAGTAACCAATTTCACAGGACTTTTAGCCACGGCTTCAAGAGCATTTTCAATTAAATTTCCTAAGATAATCACCATATCTCCACTCGTGAGTTGACCGGGCAAAGATGTCAATACGGTTTCAGTTGCAATAACAAAGTCAATTCCAAGTTCCTTAGCACGACTCATTTTACCTACTAATAGACCAAATGTCACCGAATCTTTTACTGTGCAGCGCAATTTTTCAAATTCATCTTGCTTATTTGCATAACCTTCAACAATTAAGTCTACAGCTTCGTCATAAGAACCCAACTGAATTAAACCAGCAATGACATGAAGCTTATTTTTGAATTCATGGGCTTGCGCCCGCATAATATCGACAAATCGATGAACCCCAGTCATTTCTTCTGCCAACCGCGAAATTTCCGTACGGTCACGAAAGGTAATGACAGCCCCTACCACATCGCCTTCAACAATAATAGGGGTAATATTGGCGAGAACAATAATATTATTAATCCTTTGCTCTGTATCATAAATACCAACGCCATTACGGATAACCTCAGCCAAATCCAGTTGTTTTAAAAATTTATCAATCGATTGTCCATAAGCGTCTGCTGATTTTTGCCCCATAATTGCCTTGGCTTCATTATTAATCAAACGAATTTGCTGATCTAAATCAACTGCAATAACCCCTTCACGAATTGAATCTAAGGTAACCTCTTTCTCCCTAAGTATAGTTGCAATTTCATAAGGTTCCAATCCGTAAATAGCCTTTTTAACATTTCTTGCTACAAGCACTGAGCCAATTATACTAAGTATTAATGCAATCGCTAACGCATATAAAACATTTTTAGCACGTGCTATTAATTTTATATAAACATCATTTAAATAGAATCCCACAGATACAAAACCGATTTGCCGACTTCCATTTAATTCAAATATAGGCACATTGGCTCTTATTGATGGATCTAGGCTACCTTTGGCAACATAAAGATATTCCTGGCCTTTTAGAACTGGAGCACGATACAAATCACTAAGAGGTTTACCTATATTTTCAACAATCGGATGTGATAGACGAATTTGATCCATATTCGAAACGACAATAAAAGCAGCCCCTGTTGAAATGCGCCACGCTTCCGCAATTGGTTGTATTTGGGCGGAAGGATTATCTGAAAGAATCGCCCTTTGTATCATTGGTACCTCAGCAATAATTCGACCAATATTCAACGCTCGTTGACTAATATCATCTTCAAGCCGTTGGTGTATGTCATAAATCACCATTGCACCAGCGAGTGTTAATACCAAACATACCATCCCTATTGTTAATGCCATTACTTTATATTGTAATGGAACTCTTCTTACTTTTTTAAACAAAAAACCACCTCATATCAGCAGATTCAATATTATTTCCACGATTCCTGCTTTCATGCACTGATTGTTTGAATGTAGGATTTTTTATTTGTTACAGGTAGGTAAAACTTTAAGACGAGTCGAATGTACTGAATATGAAGAATAAAACCTACTACAAAGCAATCACTTTTTGTAGTAGGCTATACCATGGAGATGATAAATAAATGCTAAGTACCTTAATAATGGAAGGTTATGGAGAAAAAGAAGATCTTAACTGTGCGGAAAAAATATTATATGGGGCCAACCAAGCTTATCATCTAAATTTGGATCAAGAAGTTTTAAAAATTTCTGCAGGTTTTGGTGGTGGAATGGCTATTGAAAGTATTTGCGGAACCTTAACAGCATCGATTATGGTCCTCGGATTGTTATTCGTCAAAAAGAATGCTCATGAAAGTTCAAAAATTAAGGATCTCACGCAGGAATTATTAAATACTTACAAGCAAGAAATGGGCTCTCTTGATTGCGGTCCACTTAAAGCTAACTATCGCACAGAAGAGCTAAAATGTAAAAATGTAATTTTAAAAGCAGCTCAAATCTTAGATACCATTATTAAACGTGAGCTTCACAGCTAATAAGAAAACTGGTACTGACGTAGTAAAACGCCAATACCAGTTTTCTCACTTTATAAACTTCTCAATTAATTCCGGATCAAACTGTACACCAGCATAAGACTTCAACTCTTCAATTGCAGTTTCATGACTCATAGCCCTGCGATAAGGCCGGTCACTCGTCATGGCATCATATGCATCAGCAATTGCCAAAATTCTACACTCAAGAGGAATTTCTGTTCCCGTTAGACCCAAAGGGTATCCTGTACCATCCCACCATTCATGATGTTTTAAAATGAAGTCTGCAATCGGAAGAAGGTCAGGAGATGATCGAGCTATTCGATGACCAATCTCGGAATGGCCACGCATCTCCTGCATTTCTTCCATTGTTAATACCCCTGGTTTTAACAAAATATTATTAAGAATTCCGACTTTGCCAACATCATGAAATTGAGCGAAAAGACGTAAATTAGCCATTTTTTCTTCGGATAATTCATATTTTTGGGCTAAATCTACTACAATTTTCTCCACTCTGTCACCATGGCCTTCTGTAATAAAATCTCGATCTTCTAAAAGTTTCATCATCGTCTGAACGATAGCGCTACGCGCATTTTGTCCATGACTAAGTTTTTCTCGATACATATTATTATCAGCCTGCTTAAAAAGTTCACGCATTGGTGTAGATGGGTCATCACTGACAGCAAATCCAATGGATAAACTAAGTGGAGGATTATTCTCTAAATTTCCAACTAAAATACGTTTTTGAACGCGCTCACAAACAGCTTTCACTGTCGGTATATCAGCATCATGTAACAGTATGGCATACTCATCACCACCAATCCTAGCGATGACATCTCGTTCACGGAAACAACCAGTCAACAATTTGGCGACATTAATCAGTTGTATGTCACCACAATCATGGCCAAATATATCATTCACTAATTTTAGGCCATCAACATCTAAAATAATTAAGCCGACTGACCCTTCACGTCGTTTATCCATCCGACGCATTTCTTCTTCAAAATACCTACGATTATATAACCCTGAAAGAGAGTCACGAAAACTTAAATATTGTAGACGTATCTCATCCTGCTTACGCCGAATCACCATAGCGACTTGATTCGAAACAAAACTAAGAATATCTTTATCCTTTTGAGAATAAGGAATACTTTCTTTATAAGTTTTCACACCTAAAACGCCAAAAACTTCATTTTTAGCGGTTTTAAGAGGTACTCCCAGCCAATTTACGCAGATCGCACCACTCTTGTCAACTTTTCCTTCACGAATCATACGTGCGTGATCAGCCTGAGAAACACACAACGGTTGTCCTGTTTTAATTACATAATTTGTAAGCCCTCTTCCATTTTCTCGCGTCCCAGGATTCACATCTTTTTCATCCACATGATAAGGAAAATGAACTGTATCGGAATTTTCGTCATAAATAGCAATAAAGAAATTTTCTGCCCTAATAAGTTCACCAATAATTCGTTGCAAGGATATATACATTTTTTCTAAATCAGTAGATGAATGTATTGTTTCAGAAATTAAGTACAATGCATTTTGCAATTTTTCTGCAGCTTTTCGTTCTGTAATATCACTAACGACCCCAATAAAAGCACTTTTTCCTTTATACACAATTTTCGTCAGATTTAGCTCAATCACTTTAAGTTGATTTTGTGTATTGATAATTCTAGCTTCGATGGCAGGAAGAATTTTTTCATTATTCGTTTGCTGTCCAATATAATTTTCAATCCGTATTTTATCTTCAAAATGTATATAGTTTAAGAGGTTAATTGTATCAATATTTTGGGATTTAACACCCAGTAATGCACATAATTTATCATTTGCATAGACAATCTTATCTTCACTATATATATATATTCCATCATGACTCTGCTCTACAATAACCCGATACTGTTCTTCACGTTCTCGCAAGGCTTCTTCTGCCCGTTTTCGCTCAACAACCATTGCGACCTGGGTTGAAACAAAAGTAAGAATCTCCTTGTCCATTTGCTCATAACGAATACCTTCAGCATAAGTTTGTACTGCTAAAACACCAATCACCTTACCTTGAGCGGTTTTAAGAGGTACACCCATCCAGTCAATAGCAGGAACTCCAGTCTTTTCAACTTTATCTTGCTCCAATAGTTCTGCATAAACGCTTGGTGAAACAAGAAGAGGTTGACCTGTTTTAATTACATATTCTGTTAATCCCCTCTTCCCCTGACGTTGAATAGGGTTTTTCACAATTTCATCAATATAATAGGGGAAATGAACAGTATCAGTCACTTCATTATAGAGTGCAAAAAATAAATTTTCTGCTGGAATAAGTTCGCCAATAATTTTGTGAATCGCTGGATAAAGTTCATCCAAATTAAGGGCTAAATTTGCAGTTTCAGAAATCAGATAGAGGGCTTTTTGCAATTTATCAGTCTTTTGATATTGACTCACGTCTCCCATCACTGACTCTGAACAATGATGTTCATTCATGACACTCCCCCCCTAAACTAGCAGTACTTTAAATTCAAGTAAATATATTATCATATCTCATATCTTAGTATTATAAATTCGTTACATACTAAGCAAATCCTTCTATTTATAAATATTTTCCATTATATAACTTTTGCTACTATTTTTTATATAAAATCTTCTATTTCACAATTGTTTCAGGATGATCGTTAAAGGGATTCTTCCTCATTGCCAAAGAAAATAAATAAGGATAGTCCTTTTGTAAATGTTGCATATAAGCTAACCATTCATAAATCACTAACCCATATACTCGTTCAATATCGCCTGCAATATGACCATAATCAGAAATTGACAAGTCTTCTACACTCTCACGATGGGCTAATTCTTCTGCCAAATGAAAGACTGCCCATAATAATTCAGTAAAAGAATCATGTTCTAACAGATTAGGGTTTTCCAATAATCCTAACAAGAATTGACGTTTACTGAGTAAATAGTCTCGTATCTTTGTTAAATCTCCCTTTTGCCCATCAATTTTATAATCATGTTTTTGAAGAACTTGGTATGCATGTCGAAATTTTTGTGTACTCCACTCAGCATCTATCATCATACTTTTTTTTAGTTGATCACTATGATGATCAAAATCACAACAAGTTTTCAATAAATCAATTCCAATTTCACTAAAAAACACACCAATGACCATATTCATTTTTTTGAGCATCACACGTTTTTCCCGCATACTTAATAATTGATTCACTAATAAGGTTACTAATAAAATCTGCACCGGCATAAAAGCTAAATCTTGTAGTAAATAAAACAAGGTATCACGTACATTATCAAAAATAATAATTTGCAGATAATAAAGAACGCCTGATAAGATCATTAGTGAACAGCCAACTAATAACTGCCAATTCCAATCACTCATAATTTCACTCCCATTATATTTATATATAGCATTAAAGATTCTTAATGACAATCGTCAACGATGAAAATATATTTCCTAATGATGAATGACTCTCAACAGGAATTCTATTGAAAAAGGTTAATTATATATAAAAATGACATAAAAGGAGTTCTACATCATGCGCATTCTATTTTGGGACATTGATGGCACATTATTAAAAACGGCCAAAGCTGGTCTCTATGCTTTCGAAGAAGTCATCCAAGAAACTTTTCATACTCCCTTTGATTTCAGCACGATCAAGGCAGCTGGTATGACTGACTATTATATTGCTCATCAAGTCATTGAACATGCCACTGGACGAGAACCAGTACTTTCTGAAATCTGCCATCTTATTGCTCGTTATGAGGAAGTTTTGCCCCGCCATCTAGCACTCCGCCAAGGTCATTTAACACCTTCTGTAAAAGATATCTTAGCCCATCTACACACTCAAGAAGATTATGTTTCTCTTCTCTTAACAGGTAATACAGCAATTGGCGCCAACACAAAATTAACTCATTATGGTTTGGCTGATTTTTTTGACTTTACTAAAAGTGCTTTTTGTAGTAATTGCTTTAATCGCACTGAAATATCAACCCAAGCCCTATCCATCGTAAGAGAACATTTTCCTTCTGTGTCCCTAGATGAAATATATGTCATTGGTGACACGCCTAATGATATCCACTGTGGAAAAGCCATTGGTGCACGTACTATTGCAGTGGCTACAGGTACCTATTCTGTGGAAGAACTAGAACTTCACACCCCTTGGTGGCTAGTTCCTTCTTTACCTTCGCCCATAGAATTTATAGAACACATCAATCAGAAATAAAGAAAAGCGCCAGTATATTCTGGTGCTTTTCTTTTGCCCAAATGTATAACCGTTTAAAATAGGATCAGACTTCTTTATTTAAGTTGCAAAACAATATCTTTCAATTTAAGTTTGGGCACATGATGTACTTGATTTTCATCACGCCAATATTTAACATCCTCACCTACATTAATATCTTCAACTACGACTACTTCTTTAGGTTTTCCAAGAGCAATGACTAATAATATTTCATATTGTTCAGGAATCGCAAGAGCTTCTGCTAACTCTGAACGCTTAACACTTGCAATCATACAACCGCCTAGACCTATTTCTACAGCACCTAATACAATACTTTGTGCAGCAATTCCATGATCAACGCCGCCGACCATTTTATTATTTTTATCTTGCAAAATAATTACATACCCAGTCGGTCTTTCACCTTCTACTGGTCCAGGCCAATCAGTAAGATAACCCGCCCAAGCTAAGGTCGAAAAAATAGTCGCATTGAGTTCTTTTTCACAAGAAATTACATATCGTAATGGCTGTTTATTGCCTCCAGAAGCTGAAAGTCTTGCATAATCAACCAAAGACAATAAAGTTTCTTGAGTAATGATTTCATCCTCATAAAATCTACGATAACTCCGATTCTTAGCAATCATGTTTTTGAACATCTGTACTCCTCCTAGTGATTATTATCTATGTATCCGTTAACTAATTCTTCTTTATTATACACTATTTTTTAGACTTTCCTACTTCTTTTCCTCAGGTTTTGCTAGCCTTAAGTTCACATGGCAATATCCGCCTATTGTTTTGTCTAAATACTTTTGGTGATACTCTTCTGCAAGATAAAAATTCATGACAGGTTCAATTTCGACTACAATATCTTCAGTATAATTTTTCTGCATTTCTTTCACAAAATGAAAAATAGTATCACTCTCACCTTCATCGGTATAATATATACCTGTTCGATATTGAGTTCCGTGATCTGGTCCTTGCCTATTTAAAGTTGTGGGATCGATAATACGAAAAAAATGCTCTAATACTTTACCTAAGGATATCATCTCATCATCATAGGTTACTTCACAAACTTCAGTATATCCTGTAGTTCCTGAGCACACTTGCTGATAGGTAGGATTCTCTATATTGCCCTGACCATAGCCCACTTTTGTCTCAATTACCCCTTTAAGTTGTTGAAAATAAGCTTCTACTCCCCAAAAACATCCTCCTGCAAGCCATATTTTTCTCATTCATCATCCCTCTTTTTATTTTTTTATACTATTATCGACTCACTTTCTCTAAAGAATTCACAAATCCTGCAATATAAGGCTCGTTTTTTGATTTGTTTTTACAATCGCTATAAACTAATAATAAAAGGAGCCAAGATGAAACTAACATTTCAACTTGGCCCCTTTATACTTACTTAGCCTCTATCGCCAGGTAATATCTCAATCCAATATCCATCAGGATCAGCAATAAAGTAAATACCCATTGCTTTATTTTCGTAACAAATACAGCCCATTTTTTTGTGCAGTTCATATGCACCATCAAAATCATCTACATTTAAAGCCAAATGGAACTCATTATCACCTAAGTTGTAAGGAGTCGTCTTATCTTTCAACCAAGTAAGCTCCAATTTATGAGTCGTAATGCTATCACCAAGAAATACTAAAGTAAAATCTGGCTTTTCCATGCGACGCACTTCTACAAGTCCTAATGCTTCTTTGTAAAAAGCCACACTTGATTCTAGATTGGATACATTGAAATTATTATGCACAAACTTAAAATTCATATTCTCATCCTCCATTTTTTAAATAAATTTCCTTATTTATACTAGATCAATTCGACAATGCTCTTACTTCCCCTTCTTAAAATTGACTTCTGATTTTTTTAATCATTTCAATATTCCAAGAGAATTACATATTTTTCGCAGCAATAGGTCCCCTTGACAGAGCGATTTTACCAGTACGAGCAATCTCGATGATTCCATAATCCATTAACACTTCACATAAGGCATCAATCTTACTTTCCTCGCCAGTAAGTTCGATGACCATAGTCTCTCGATTTACATCAACAATTTTAGCCCGAAAAATCTCAACAATGTCAACAATGTCCGAACGAGTATCAGGGCTAGCCTTTACCTTGATGAGTGCTAAATCTCTATGAATAGAATCAATATGAGTTAAATTTATAATTTTAATGACATCAATCAATTTTGATAACTGATTGACGACTTGTTCTAGCTGTATTTCATCATCAACCTCAACATCAATGGTAATCCTCGTGGTATCAGCTTCCTCAGTATAACTTGCGGCAATACTTTCAATATTATAGGCCCGGCGGCTAATCAGCCCTGATATATGAGTTAAGACCCCAGGTCTATTTTCAACTAAAACAGCTAACGTATACTTCATGAACTTAACCTCCCAAAACCATTTGATCTAAACGACAATTTGCTGGAACCATAGGTAATACATCCTCGCTACAAGGCAAACAAATATCAACAAGTACTGGACCTTCGATACGTAATGCTTGTTCTATGATCTCTGACAATTCTTTCGAATGAGTTACCCGCAAACCAGTCACCCCCATTGCCTCTGCAAGCTTTACAAAGTCCGTGTGTCCCTTGAGACAGGTGTGAGAGTATCGTTCTTCATAGAACATCCGTTGCCATTGGTTGACCATTCCTAGCACCTGATTATTCATAACAATAATTTTAACTGGTATATTATTATTAGCAGCTGTCGCCATTTCTTGACAATTCATCATAATACTGCCATCTCCAGTAAATAAGATGACTTTTTTTTCTGGCAAACCAAGCTGTGCACCAATAGCAGCTGGTAAACCATATCCCATTGTACCAAGACCACCTGAAGTTAAAAAGGACCGTTGATTAATGAAATTATAGTATTGGGCAGCCCACATCTGATGTTGCCCTACGTCAGTTACAATAATGGCATCGCCCTTGGTCAGTTGACTTACAGTTTCGATCACTGATTGGGGCATGATAACGTCAGGATTACATTGATATGCCAAAGGATTTTCTTGTTTCCATCCCCGCACGGTTTCAGACCATACATTGATCTGCTCATGCCATTCTTTGAAATCATGTCGTTGAGCTTTCTCATATAAAAGTGGTAAAGACCATTGCAAATCTCCAATAACTCGTACATCAGCTATAATATTCTTATTAATCTCAGCAGGATCGATATCAAAATGTACCACCTCAGCGAGAGGTGCAAAATCTTTCACTGATCCTGTAACTCGGTCATCAAAGCGAACTCCAATTCCAAGTAATAGATCACACTCTGTTGTTGCCATATTGGCAGCATACGTGCCATGCATACCAACCATTCCTAAATGTCTAGCATGATCACCCGGCATACAGCCGAGCCCCATCAGACTTGAAATTACTGGAAACCCAGTCCATTCTACAATTTTTCTTAGCATATCTGACGTATCAGAAATATTAACGCCGCCACCTACAAAAAGTAACGGATTTTTGGCTTTGCGCATTTTTTCGACAACTTGCTCAATGACCAAATCATCACCAGCAAAAATGGGTGAATAACCGCGCAGTTTTACATCTTCAGGATATTCATATGCAAGAGTCGCATTAAATACATCTTTAGAAATATCAATCACAACGGGGCCAGGTCTTCCACTACGCGCAATAAAAAAAGCTTCCTTTAGTACTCGCGGTAGATCTGCAATTTTTTTCACCAGATAATTATGTTTTGTAATGGGTGTTGTAATTCCCCGTACATCAGCTTCTTGAAAGGAATCTTTGCCAATCAAGGAAACTCCTACTTGGCCAGTAATGGCAACAAGAGGAACAGAATCCATATAAGCTGTAGCAATACCCGTAATTAGATTAGTCGCTCCTGGGCCAGATGTAGCAATACACACCCCTACTTTACCTGTTGCGCGGGCATATCCATCAGCAGCGTGAATAGCCCCTTGCTCATGACGTGCTAGAATGTGAGGAAAATCAGTTCTATATAAAGCATCATAAAGAGGTAAAACGGCCCCTCCAGGATATCCAAAAACAACTTCAACCCCTTCATTCTTTAAACTTTCAATGACTATGTCAGCTCCTAAAATTTCCACACTAACGTCCTCCTATTCTACCTGTTCCCTTTACAGTATTATAATACATATTATAACTTTTGCATATATGTGTAATTTTACACATATCATATTAAAGTTCTTACAATCGTTACTTCTTGTTTATTACTATTTTTAAAATAATTTAAAAAGTTGATTTTTCTTATGTTTTTAGTTTATGATGATAAAAAAGTAATTTTTCTTGTGAATGATCATATTAATGATTAAATAATACATAGGGTGTGAATGAATGAATTTGGATAACTTACCTCTCCTTATTATTTTAGTATTATCGGTTATCGGCAATAACTACTCTGTGTCCATCGCTGCTTTACTGTTATTATTGATAAAACTCCTCGGCCTTGAAGCTTGGTTTCCTTATATCGAAAGCCATGGTATCAATTTTGGTATTATCATTTTAACTTTAGCAGTGCTGACCCCCATCGCACAAGGACGTATATCAATCAACAGTATGTTTGACTCGTTCAAAAATCCAATTGGTCTTGTAGCGATTATGATCGGCATTTTTGTCGCCTGGGTAGCCGGACAAGGTCTACCATTTATGAGGGAAACACCTGAAACCGTCACAGCACTGGTTTTTGGTACAATCATTGGGGTTTGCTTCTTTCACGGACTGGCTGTCGGACCACTTATTGCTGGCGGAATGGTCTCTTTAGTGATAAGTCTATTAGGTTTATTCAAATAAAAATAAGCTTACAAAAAATTAGTATAACAACAGAAAAGGCTATGGTAAAACTCATAAGGGAGTTCCCATAGCCTCTTTCTCATATTCTTATCTCATAAGCAGAGTCCACCATTACAGTACACGATCTACATTCCTATTAAGTCTGGAACTTACTGACAGCCTCACGAAGATCCATAGATAAATGAGCCAACGCTTGACTAGCAGAAGCAACTTCCTCCATGGATGCTGATTGCTCTTCCGTTGCAGCCGACACGGTCTGTGCTTCACCAGATACCTTCTTGCTTACTTCATCAATTTCCTTTACTGCTCCAACAATCTGTTGACTACCACCAGACATGACCTCCATAGCCATCGATATTTCTTTGGTCTGACCTGATACTTGATTTACAATATTTGCAATTTCTTGAAATGCTTTTCCGGAGGCATTCACAACCTCGGCTCCTAACTTAACTTCACGCGTACCAGCGTTCATAGCAACAACAGCTTTATCAGTATCTCCTTGAATTTCACCAATCAGTACAGCAATTTGCTTAGCTGCATCTTGTGATTGTTCCGCCAGCTTCCGAACTTCTTCTGCAACTACGGCAAATCCACGTCCTTGTTCTCCTGCCCTAGCAGCTTCAATGGCAGCATTGAGAGCCAATAAATTTGTCTGTCCTGCAATTCCAGAAATTGTATCTATAATCTGTCCAATTTCCTTAGACCGCTCTCCTAATTTGCTTACCACTTGAGCAGAAGTGGTTACGGTTTGTTCGATAGAAATCATCTGATTGACCGCTTTATCTACCGACTTATTTCCTTCTGTTGCTTTGTCAGCTGCTTGTGCTGTTTGCCCAGCTACTTCGCTGGCATTAATGGCAACTTGATGAATACGAGTTGACATTTCTTGCACAATCATGGAGGTATTACTCGTTATGTTTAATTGTTGATTTGCACCGCTTGCTACATCTGTAATGGATTGAGCAACTTGATTAGCCGCCTGGGCCGACTGTTCAGCACTCACTGTTAATTCTTCTGCAGATCCCGCTAATTGTTCAGCCGATTCATTAATATTTTTCACTAATTTGCCAAGAGTCATTCGCATATCAGCTAAGGCATCAGCGACTTGACCAATCTCATCTTTCCTCAGTACTTTTCGAGTTTTATTACGGAAATCACCAGCTGCGAGCTCTTTACAAGCTACCACCATTAAGATTAACGGATCTCGTATAATCTTAGTTATGTACCATCCACTCATAACTAGAATGATGAAGGCTAGCACTAGTACACTGATTGTAATTTTCATTGCCTTTTCAAAAGCTGCTTGATTATCCCCATTAGTTTTTTCAGCTAACATCGAATAGTAAGCAGCAAACTCGTTTAAATTGCGTACAAATTCTATAGAGATTGGATATAACTGCGTGGTATATATTGCATATGCTTCCACATTTTTATTTTGAAGTGCTAATTCAATGACCTGCTTTCTAACATCACGGTATTTTCCTCTTATTGCCTCTACTTTTCCAAATAAGTCTTTTCCTTTAGAATCTAAACGAGATTTTGCAAGTTCTGCATAAATAGTATTTGATTGTGTGCCAATTTCATCAATCGTCTGTTTTAATTCTTTATTTCTTTTCCCATCTACTGTAACCATTAATTCTAACGTTGCTGCATTTGCTGTTGCCATATTAGTAATAATTTGATTAGTTAATTTAACTGGAATTAATCGATCTGAATATAACAATTTCATATCCGTATTTGCTTCTTGAAGATAATAATATCCTGTATATCCGATTATCCCCAGCGATAGCAATGCGATTATAATTAATATACTTAGTTTAGAACTTATTTTTAAATTGTCAAAAAAGGTCATTTGACCCTCCCCCTTCTTTATAGTATTGCAAGTTTATTGATTTGTGTTCAAACTTTCGAGATTTGATAGAAGACAAATAAAAGAAGAAGCATTGCAAAACCAATTTTTTTTACTATTCACAGTAAAACCTCCTATACCATCTTCATTTCCATAAATTCGACAAATAACAACCTAATCCTTCCTTTTAATTCAAAATTATTAAATTTTTAAAAAAATTTATTTTAAAGTAATATTAAGAAAATAATATTCTCATGAAAAAACAGCGAGTAAAGGGTTGTATGCTACTTCCTCTCTACTCGCTGTTTTTCTTAGACGGAATCATTATTAAGTATTAAATATTGAATTTATTAATTGTTTGTTGGAGATTTTCTGCTAATTTAGCAAGTTCCTGGCTAGAGGATGCTATTTCTTCAATGGATGCAGATTGTTCCTGAGTTGCAGCGGAAACATTTTCAGCCTCAGAAACTGCAACTTTACTAAAAATTTCAATGTTAGCCACTGTAGTTACAATACGCTGGCTAACGACATCCATATCTTCGATGGCAATCAATATTTCCCTTACTTGATTCGACAATTGATAAATAGCTTGAGAAATATTCTTAAAATCATCCCCAACAGCACTAACAAGAATGATTCCTTTCTCAACATCTTTGCTCCCCTGATCCATAGCCTGTACTGCTTTACTAATACCTGCAGTGTTATTTTTAATTAAAGCAGCAATTTCCCTAGCAGCTTGCTGGGACTGTTCTGCTAATTTCCGTACTTCATCTGCAACAACAGCAAATCCTTTGCCTTGCTCCCCAGCTCTTGCAGCCTCAATGGCAGCATTAAGGGCAAGTAAATTAGTCTGTCCCGCTATACCAGAAATCAAATTGACGATCTCACTAATTTTTTGAGAACTATTTTCTAATTCATTGATAGCATGGCCAACTTCCTTTGTACCTTTTCCAATACTACTGATCTGACTAACTGCACAATCGGCCCCCTCCTGACCAGACTCTGTTAGCTTGACCGTATGATTAGCCGCAGCAGTGACTTCAGCTACATTCACTGAGATTTGTTGCAGCGTGATTGCCATCTGTTTTATTGCCTCTGCCACTTCTGCAATCTCCCTACGCTGTTCTTGGCTACTACAGGCCAATTCTGTTAAAGATCCAGCTACCTGATTGCCGGAAAAAGCTGATTGCTCTGAGCTGGCCGTTAATTCTTCGCTTGCTATTTTTACATGATGAGACTCAACTTGAACTTGCTCAACCAAATCCCTCAGATACTCTGTCATTGTATTGAAACTATTTGCCAACTCCCCTAGCTCATCTTGGCTATGAGTGATAATTTTCTCAATTCTCAGCTCTCCTCCTGCAACTTGTAATGCTCGATCACGCATAAGAATAATTGGTCGAGAAAATTTCCCACTAAAATACATTACAATCATTAATGCAAAAGCAATACAGCCAATGGACATTAGCAATAACTTCCATGTTAAATTTGTAACTTCACGAATCGCTTCATTCTCAGGTGCCGCTACAATCAATGTCCAATTTTGTCCTCCAGCAAGGTGTACAGGAGTAAAAACTGCAACTTGCTTAATCCCATCAATAAAAGAATAAGTCCCACTTATTTGTTGTTTAGATTCCACACTCGTTTTATATAAAGCCATCAAAGAGTCATCAAGTTCTTGTATTGGTAATTGTACTTCAGGATTTATTTTCTTTTCAGTAAGATTTATTTTACTAATAATTTCTGGCCTTTTCCCATCAGCAATAATCATACCTTTACCATCGATCAAAAAGCCATAACCTGATTCTTTTAGTTTAACATCCTTAACCAAAGAACTTACTTTTTCTAATAGATATGTACCAGTTATAATTCCTTTAAGTTCTCCATTATCCATAACAGGTACAGCAATGATAGCGGAAAGCTTACCTGTCGATCGCGAAACCAATATTTCTGATACATAAGATTGTCGGCTGCTTTGGACCTTCTTGAAATACTCTCGATCTGTATAGCCCTTAGATTTTTCTCCCGAAGCCCTAATAGCTGTTCCATCAAGATAAATAAATGTAATCATATCCAATTCTTCAATCCGTTTCAAACTATCTGCCATAGCCTGTTTTTGGTTATTGGAATCCTTTATATTTCTTATTTGTTGACTACTCGCCAACTCTTCAAGTCTGGTTGTTACATCTCTCACTTGCCCTTGAACCCTATGAGAATAGTCAGAACCAATGGATATCGCAGTCTCATCAACACTTTTTGATAAGAACTGACTGGAATAATAATAACTACCTAAAGCAAGAATTCCTAAAGAAAAAAATAAAATAAGACCACCGATAAACATAAGACGAACTCGAATACTTTTAAAACTAAATGACATTTATATTTCCCCCTTTTCCGCTTTATAAGAAAAAAAGTTGGTATATACCAACTCTTCAGATCCAGCAGAACCTTAGTCGCTTTTACCTAGAGTTAGAGTATGTTCTACGTTCTGATTCTATAAAAATATTTATTACTTTAAATCACTTAAAATAGAAATGTTATTTTTTACCGAATCGTATTTATTATAAAACATTATTTTTTTTAAATATAGATTTTGTTCATTATGTTTATTACTATTTGTAATTTCTAAAGACTTCAATACTAATTCATAAAGAAAACTTGACTTCGGCCAAGCCTCAGCATAGACCAAAGTCTTAGTTGCCCTTACTTACAATCAAGAAAGTGTTATGTTTTCTGATTACGTAAAGAAAAGACTCGGCATATTCAGCCAAGTCTTTTCTGATGATATAATGTTCTTATTTCACATAGTTCGTTAATTTTCCAATATGCTCAACTTCTACGCTGACTACATCGCCCGTTTGCATTGCACACGAACCTGATGGTGATCCAAGTGCTAGTACATCGCCAGGCTCTAGTGTCATGATTTGTGAAACCCAGCTAATTAGAAATGGTATACGCAAGGACATTTGAGAAGTATTACCATCTTGTACAACTTTTCCATTTAATGTTGTCACAATTTTCAAGTGAGTTGGATCAATTCCTGTTACGATCCAAGGTCCGATAGGTCCAAATGTATCAAATCCTTTACCACGAGTAAACTGAGGATCACTCTTAGTTAAATCGCGAGCTGTAACATCATTAAAGACAGTATAACCTAAGACATAATCAAGAGCTTCTTCTTCTTTAATGTTTTTCCCGCTTTTACCAATAACAAGTGCAACTTCACCTTCTAACTCAACCTTATTGGTCAAGTCAATAGGGGGCAGACAAATGGTTTCTTGATCTGCAATCAATGCTGACTGCGGCTTTAAAAAAAGAAATGGTTCTTTAAGATTTGCCGTTCCTCCCGTTTCTTTTGCATGACCAGCATATGTCCATCCGAAATTTACAACTTTTGTTGGCTCAACAGGAATCAAAATTTTGACGTCGGTTAGCAGAATCTCTACACCATCATAATTAAATATCCCCTGCGCGATTTCAGCAAACCCACTTTCAAGCTGAAATACTTTTTCCCCATCAATCGTGCCATAATGTATTTTTTCATCCTTACCTTGATACCTTACGATCTTTTGAGAAACTTCTAACGAATTGCTAACACTATCTATTTTTTTTGATGTGGAGATTAAATCTCCACAAGCCATCTCTAATAAATTTTGTTCATTTAACAAAGTTGATTCAACTGTATCTAATACTGTTTCTTTTCCCATGATAATTCTCCTCACTTATATCCATTGATATTTTTTCTAAGTCAATCTCGAATACCAGCATCTTTATCCCTATTATATGCCTATAAGAAACATAATGAAAATACCGAGTAATCATGATACAATAACTATAAGTTATAATTATTATGCCCTTTAACAATCACAACTCGACTTTTAATAATCTTAGTAAGGACATTTTTTCTTATGCCCCCCTCTGCAAGAGATCAAAATCTTTGTAACTCCTACACGAAATTAAAAAATGATTCTATTTTTGATTTCATCTAAAATAATCAACACAATAAAAATCTCAGCTATTTTGACAGTAAATGATCATTTCTAGTTACATAATTCACAACTGGAAAGGCTTGACAGAACGTTGATATAAGACTAGTATGATAACAATAAGTTATGATACAACGGAGTGAACAATACATGGATATACGAGAATTAGAATATTTTGTTACTGTTTCCGAATTAGAAAACTTTACGGCAGCGGCGAAAAGACTGCACATCTCCCAACCTGCTATTTCTAAATCCGTCCACAAATTAGAAGAAGAGCTAGGTTTTCATCTTCTAGACAGAACACAAAAAAGAGTAAGTTTAACTGAAGAAGGTAAGGTGTTTCTTACTTTAGCACAGGATATCTTATCACGTATACTTGATGCGCAAAATACCATGGCAGAATATAAGACTTTGACACGAGGCACGTTTCGAATCGCTGTTCCCCCATTACTAGGAGCTTATGTATTTCCCGATCTATTTGCCGCTTTTAAAGATAAATATCCTTCTCTTGAAATGTTAGTTATTGAAGATGGCTCCTCAGCAGCTATCGATTTAGTCCAAGAAGAAAATGTTCACGTTGGTTTGATTATTTTACCACCTGATTCAACTGACTTCCATTCACACCTGATCACTTCACAACAGATTGTTGTTTGCCTTCCTACTGACCATCCCCTCAGTAAGGAGCCTTTTTTAACTTTTGATCAATTAAAAGATGAGCCTATGATTCTTTACAATGAAGGATTCCTCCTGCGACAAATCATCCTAGATGAATATGCTAAAATTGGCGCAACACCTAAGGTTGCCCTATCCACTAATCAAATTCAGACCATTAAAGCATTCGTTGCCAAAGGAGTTGGAATCTCCTTTCTACCCGTTAATTCAATCAAAGAAGCAAGACATATGACCAAGATTCCACTTTCTCCCCGCCTCTTCCTCGATATGGGTCTCATCTGGAAACCAGATAAAGTCTTACCTCTTGCCTGCAAAGCCTTTATTGATTTTGTAAATAACTATTCTTATAATGACTAGTAAAAAATCCTCCTATTGTAGCTTTTACTACAATAGGAGGATTCTTGCATAAAATAGTACTACAAAAAGATATTTACCAGTTTTACTATATCGGTAGATAACTCCTTTATTATTACTATCCTACAGCTTTTGTCTTGATATTTTTGCTTTCTTCTTCATGCAGAATTTTACCTAGGTGCTGTGCCAGTTCAACAACACGACAAGAATATCCCCATTCATTATCATACCATGCAAGAATTTTTGCTTTTCGTTTTTCAATCACTAATGTTGATAGGGCATCTACAATAGCCGAGTGTTTATTGCCCAAAAAGTCAACGGAAACGAGAGGCTTATCACAGTATTCAAGTATCCCCAACATAGAGCTTTCAGATGCAGTACGCAAAGCGTTATTAATCGTATCAACGGTAACGTCCTGTTCTAGCTCGACAACTAAATCCACCAAAGATACATTTGGTACTGGAACGCGTAAGGAAACTCCGTTTAACTTTCCCTTTAGCTCAGGTATCACAAGACCAATGGCTTTGGCAGCTCCTGTTGATGTTGGAACTATGGATTGCATACAACCTCTTGATCGACGCGGATCTTTATGACTATTGTCTAAGCTTCGTTGATCTGTAGTAAAGGCATGAACGGTTGACATTAAACCATTAGTAATTCCAAAGTTATCATGGATTACTTTGATAATAGGAGCTAAGCAGTTTGTCGTGCAAGATGCATTAGATATAACATGATGGATTTTAGGCTGATAAATATTTTCGTTAACACCTAAAACAATTGTAGGAATAGAGTCGCTGGCCGGCGCAGATATGATAACTTTTTTTGCACCATTTCTCAAGTGAACTTCACAATCTTTACCAGAATTAAATTTTCCTGTAGATTCAATAACAATATCGACTCCAAGTTTACCCCAAGGAAGATTCGCAGGATTACGATCAGAAATTATTTTTATGGGATGTCCATCAATTATGATTTCATCGTTAGTTACTTTAATTTCTTTGTTAAGTCTACCATGTATTGAATCATATTCTAGAAGGCGAGCAGACGCAATAGTATCTGACGTGCTGTTAACAGCAACAACTTCTATATTCTCATTTTCTAACGCTGCTCGTAAACACATTCTCCCAATGCGTCCAAAGCCGTTAATTCCTACTTTTATTATCATGTTCTTCCTCCTGAAGTAAAGTATACGATTAAGCTACAAAAGTTCTTCTATTATTACCCTTTAGGACCAGCCTTAGCAATTTCCTCAGGGATATCTTCCAAAAATCTAGTAAAATTTTCATTAAATAAAGCTGCCAACTCTCTAGCCTGGCGGTCATAGGATACCCCATCGCTCCAAGTGTTGCGCGGCTTAAGTATATTTTCTGGCACTCCAGGGCATGTATCGGGTATATAAACATTAAAAATCGGATCTAGACTATAACGCACATGATCCATATGCCCTTCAATAGCTGCTGTCACCATGGCTCTAGTATAAGCTAAATTCATTCTTTTTCCTATGCCATATGGTCCGCCTGACCATCCAGTATTAATTAAGAAAACATTGGTATTCTGTTGTTCTAACTTTTCGCCTAGCATTTTTGCATAGACCAAAGGCGATAATGGTAAAAAAGGAGCACCGAAACAAGCAGAAAAAGTAGCTTCCGGTTTAGTAACGCCCCTCTCTGTTCCGGCAAGTTTACTTGTATATCCTGATAAGAAATGATACATAGCCTGCTGCTTATTTAACTTGGCAATTGGGGGTAATACTCCAAAGGCATCTGCCGTTAGAAATATCACAGTACTAGGATGTCCTCCTACACCTGGAACCACAACATGCTCAATATAATGAACAGGGTAGGCGGCGCGAGTATTTTCAGTGAAATCTACACTATCATAATTCGCTACACGGCTCTCTTCATCCACAACTACATTCTCTAACACTGTGCCAAAACGAATTGCATCCCAAATCTGCGGCTCATTTTCTTGGCTCAGTTTAATACACTTAGCATAACATCCGCCTTCAATATTAAAGATCCCCTGGTTACTCCAACCATGTTCATCGTCCCCGATCAACCGACGCTTACGATCAGCCGATAACGTCGTTTTACCAGTTCCACTTAAACCAAAAAACAATGCGGTATCTCCTGTTTCTCCCATATTAGCGGAGCAATGCATAGAAAGAATACCTTGTTTAGGCAGTAAAAAATTCATGACCGTAAAGATAGCTTTTTTCATTTCACCAGCATAATGGGTTCCCCCAATTAATATTATCCTCTTCTCAAGGTTTAAGACGATAAAAGCTTCAGAATTTGTACCGTCGATTTCTGGTACCGCTTTAAAGTTAGGCAGACAAATCACCGTAAAATCTGACTTTCCCGTTTCCTGTAATGGCTCAGGACGAATAAACAGTTGATGGACAAAAAGGTTTTGCCAAGCAAATTCATTAATAAACTGTACTTTTACCTGATGCTCTTCATCAGCTCCAGCATATCCAGTAAATATAAAGATCTCCCGATTTTGTAAGTATCCCATCATGCGATTATATAACTGGACAAACTGTTCACCGCTAAAAGCCTTATTGTTGCCCCAGGCAATATCACTATGCACAGCAGGCGAATCCACAATAAATTTATCATTAGGCGAACGTCCAGTATATTTGCCAGTAGTAACCCGCAATGCTCCTGTAGAAGTAAGCAGCCCCTCATTACGGCTGATCGCTTTTTCTACTAGTTGTGCCGGCGGCAGATTATAATACACTTTACTGGCTACCTCTGCAACACCGAGGTAGTTATTTTCTCTTATTCTCTCCATAAGTACCTCCCTATATATTTTTTTGGATACATTACACATTATACCATATCGCGGGACAAAAAACATCCCACAATCCATTGATTTTCATATTTTTTAATTTCTTTAAACATTTCTGTTCATGTTTTCTACGAGATCTAATTTGTTTAGATAATGCAAAATGGCAGTCATTATCACAAATGTATAATGACTGCCGTTTTATTTAATCTTTTAAAAATAGAAGAAAAGCCTTCAAGGTAATTAGCCTTGAAAGCTTGAATTTTCAATGGTGCGCCTGGAGCGATTCGAACGCCCGACCCACGCCTTAGAAGGGCGTTGCTCTATCCAGCTGAGCTACAGGCGCATGTCCTTTTAAAGAAAATGGAGCGGGTGAAGGGAATCGAACCCTCGTAGCTAGCTTGGAAGGCTAGTGCTCTACCATTGAGCTACACCCGCATATGATGAAATTTTCGGATTAGATGGTCGGAGCGGCAGGATTCGAACCTGCGACCCCCTGGTCCCAAGCCAGGTGCTCTACCAAGCTGAGCCACGCCCCGTCAACCACAAGATCTATTATAACATATCTCTTGTTTTACTGTCAAGCATTTTTTTCAAAAGTTTTTTTTAAAAAAAGCAGTTGACTTATAAATTAGCTACAATTAAGTTTTTCACTCAGTTATCGCTAACTCACATAAACTATAATACCATAATGAATTTATTATGTCAAGAAAAAAAATACATTTTTTTCATCACTTATTAGTTCTATTACTTAAAATATTAAATCCTCTAAATTCATAGGAAAAGACTTAGCTTGTATCAAGTCCCCAGATGCAGGCAGAAATCTTAGTCGTTCTTACTTGTAACCCTAGAAAGTGTCATACTTTCTGATTACATAAAGAAAAGACTTGGCCTACACCAAGTCTTTTCTTACCTAGGATAAAGAACACTTTATCCTTTTTATTTATGAAAGCTAAAATAATTATTTATTAAATAAGTCTTTAAGAGCTTTCTTATTTACATCGCGATTGATTCTAGCAATGTAATCTGTTAGTTTAATGTCTTTAGGGCATGCTTCTTTACAGTTTTGGCTATTACCGCAACCTGTAACACCGCCTTTTTCCATCAATGCATCTAGACGCTCATCTTTTTGATATACGCCAATTGGATGCAAGTTAAAGAGATGGGCTTGTGCTACGGCAGATGGTCCAATGAACTCTGAACCACTATTTACGTTTGGACAAGCATGTAAGCAGCAACCGCAAGTCATACACTTTGATATTTCATAAGCAGTAGTTGCAACTTTGGGATCTTGACGCGGAGCATCATTATGAACTTCCCAGGTTCCATCTACCTCTACCCATCCATGTATGCGTTTTAAACTTTCAAACATTACAGAACGGTCAATCATAAGGTCACGAATAACAGGGAAAGTACGAGCTGGCGCTAAGCGGATCGGTTGTTCTAAATGATCAATCAAAGCTGCACAAGCTTGTTGAGCTTTACCATTAACGGTCATCATGCATGCACCGCATACTTTTTCAAGACAATTACATTCCCAAACAACAGCAGTTGTTTTTTTGCCGCTTTTTGTTACAGGATTCTTTTGAATTTCCATAAGAGACGCAACAACATTCAGCGCAGGACGATAATCAACTTCAAATTCTTCTGTGTAAGGTTGAGAATTAGGGCTATCTTGTCTTTCTATAATAAAATGTACTTTTTTCTTTGTTTCTGCCATTATTATTTACCTCCTTCTTATGCTTTCTTAGCAACTGCATAGTTACGAGCGCGTGGTTTAACTAATGAACAATCAAAATCACCATAACTAATCTTAGGTTCTTCGGTTGCTTGTTCAAACTCAACGAGTGTTATTTTCATGAAGCGTTCATCATCACGAGTTGGAAATTCGCGTTTATAGTGAGCCCCACGGCTTTCATCGCGCATACGTGCTGCTTTTGTTACAACTAAAGCGTAAATAATCATATTGCGAAGTTGTCTTGCAAACATAGCTTCTTGGTTTGCCCAAGTTGATTGGTCAACTAAACCGATATTATCCCAACGTTTAAGGATTTTCTTTACTTCATCATAGCAGTAATCAAGGTCTTTATTCACACGTTCAATGGTAACGTATTTGTTCATTAAATCACCAAGTTCGTGGTGAAGCTCATGGGCATTTTCCGTACCATTCATTTTCAAGATAGAGTTATACTCATCTTGGCATTCTTTGGCTGCTTTTGCTAGCTCTGCATCAGTAAGTTCCGAACCTTTTTCGCCTACTTTAGCCCAACGCATAGCTTCTGGACCTGAAACGGTACCAGAATAACAAGCGGAAAGAAGTGAGTTTGCACCAAGACGGTTTGCACCGTGATATTGATAATCACATTCACCAGATGCCATCAAACCAGGAATGTTGGTATTATGTTTTGTATCTACCCAGATACCGCCCATAGAATAATGGACAGATGGATAAATTTGCATTGGAACTTTACGTGGATCTTCACCAACGAATTCCGTATAAATTTCTATAATACCGCCTAATTTGCGTTCAAGGTAATCTGCTGAAATATGGGAAAGATCAAGATATACTTTATTCTCCCCATTAATACCAAGTTTTTGATTCATACATACATCATAAATAGCACGAGAAGCTACGTCACGAGGTACAAGGTTACCATATGCAGGGTACATTTCTTCTAAGAAGTACCATGGTTTACCATCTTTGTATACCCAAACACGTCCACCTTCACCACGACAAGCTTCAGACATCAAGCGGTTTTTATCTGAGCCAGGAATGGCTGTTGGATGAATTTGAATAAATTCAGGGTTACCAATAAGAGCGCCTTGCTGATATACTGCAGATACTGCTGAACCATTACAGATAGTTGAAGCAGTACATCTACCGAACACCATACCAGGACCACCTGTTGCAAGAATAACCGTATCAGCGCGGAAAGCTCTGATTTCCATAGAATTCATGTCTTGTGCTACGATACCGCGACAAATTTGTTCTTTATTTTTAATAATTTTAATGAATTCCCAGAATTCAAATTTCTTAACAGCACCTTTTACTTCCCATGCACGAACTTGTTCGTCAAGTGCGTAAAGAAGTTGCTGACCTGTTGTGGAACCAGAAAACAACGTACGTTTATTTTTCTGACCACCAAAATTACGAAGATCAAGTAAACCTTCTGGTGTACGAGTAAATGTAACACCCATACGGTCAAACATTTTAATTAATTTTGGAGCTTCTTCACACATGCCTTTGATTGCAGTCTGGTCAGCAAGGAAGTCACCACCATAAACAGTATCATCAAAATGTTCATAGGTACTATCCTTTTCACCCTTTGTATCCATACAAGCGTTCATACCGCCTTGTGCACAAAGGGAATGAGAACGTTTTACTGGGCAATATGAAAATAATTCTACTTCTCCGCCAGCTTCACAAATTTTAAGTGTTGCCATAAGGCCTGATAGACCGCCGCCAACAACGATAATCTTCTTTTTCACAGAGTTCTCTCCTTACATTAAGTTATTTTAGTTGAATTTTGTAAGAGCTGCCATTCCTACACATGACATAAGTAAAAATAATCCAATGGTAGCAACACCAACTAAACGTTGTGAACGTGGTCCTGCCACGATACCCCAAGTTACTGCAAAACCCCATAGACCATTTGTGAAATGGAATATAGATGATAGCAAACCAATAATATATGCGCCCATTACGATTGGATTGGACAATACATTATGCATATAGTCAAAACCAACAAAATGTCCTGATGCTTTACCCATAATACGTAAAGTCACTACGTGGTAAATAATGAAAACAAACGCAATGTATGCAGTGACACGTTGCAAATAGAACATCCAGTTATTCCAATAACCATATTGGCTTACATTGTTTTTTGCTTTAAGTGCATAAACCACACCAATGATACCATGCAAAGCAAATGGTACTCCGATAAACAATAGCTCAACTGGCACTAAAAATGGTATGTTACTAATTTCATGTACGGCTTTATCAAAAACCGCTGCACCTTGCATTACATGTGAAATAGTAAATAAATGTTCCAATAGGAAACCACCCAATGCTGCCACGCCTAACAGAGAATGAATACGACGAATCCAAAAATCAAATTTGTTCATGCTTTTACCTCCTGTAATATTCACGGGATTATTTTGTGAGTTTTTTAACTCACTATACAAAATAATGTTTATTCGACATTATTCTGATTTCACCTTCACGAATTAGAAATAAACGTGGATTTCTTTAGTAATTTAATTATTACTAACAATCACTGGTAATCTAACTATTTTGTGAGGTTTATGTTGTTTTGCAGGAGTACTACTTTGTAAATACATCGTGCACTCCCGCATTTAACTGACTAGATTTTACGATAAGGTTTTTGACCTTCTTCATAATAATTATTGCCATCACAGTCAATAGCCACAATGGCTGGGAAATCTTCCACTGTAAGTTTCGCTAAAGCTTCTGGTCCGAGTTCAGGATATGCTAATACTTCATAAGCTTTAATTGATTTCGAGATCAAAGCACCTGCTCCACCAATCGCTACCATATAGACAGTACTATTTTTTTTCATGGAATCAACAACGGCTTGTGAGCGATAACCTTTACCAATAATACCTGATAAACCTTGCTCGATCATTTGCGGTGTGTATGCATCCATACGACCTGCTGTTGTTGGTCCTGCAGACCCAACTGCATCTCCTGGTTTAGCTGGAGTAGGCCCTAAATAATAGACGATTTGATTAGTGAAATCCATAGGCAATTTTTCGCCACGATTTAATGCTTCCGTCATCACTTTGTGAGCTGCATCACGGGCACTAAAAATAGTTCCAGTAATGAGTACACTGTCACCAGCTTTTAATGAGCGAGCCATTTCTTTGGTCAACGGAGTGGTAATACGTTTTATTTCTGCCATTTTTTGTGCACCTCCTACAGTTCAACTTCAGCATGCCGTGTAGCATGACAGTTAATATTCACAGCTACTGGAAGTCCAGCAATATGTGTGGGAAAATATTCAACATTGACTGCTAAAGCCGTAGTAATACCGCCTAAGCCTTGTGGACCTACACCAGTTTTGTTAACCATCTCTAAGAGTTCAGCTTCTAAGTTTTCATAATCTGGATGTGCGTTCCGTTTATTTAATGGACGCAATAATGCTTTTTTAGCTAAAATAGTTGCTTTTTCCATAGTACCGCCTACACCTACGCCGATAACCATTGGAGGACAGGCGTTAGGGCCAGCTAATTTTACCGTATCAAGGACGACTTTTTTAAGTCCTTCCACTCCATCAGCAGGTACAAGCATTTTTAATGCACTTTTGTTTTCGCTACCGAAACCTTTAGGTGCAAGCTTAATTTTTAATTTGTCACCAGGTACGATTGTGGTATGTAAAATAGCTGGTGTATTGTTTGTCGTATTTTTACGATTAAACAATGGCTCAGCCACTACAGATTTACGAAGATATCCTTCAGTATATCCTTTAGCGACCCCTGCATTCACAGCATCTTCTAAACTACCGCCAACGATATGAACATCTTGTCCAACTTCCATGAATACAACAGCCATACCAGTATCTTGACAAATAGGTCTGTCTTCATTTTTAGAAATATTAGCATTTTCTACTATTTTTCCGATAATTTCTTTGCCTAATGAAGATTCTTCTTTGTGTCCAGCTGTTACTAAAGCCTCATACACGTCCTCAGATAGATAATAGCAAGCATCAATGCACATTTTTGCTATCGCCTGAGTAATTTGATCTACTTCAATTGTACGCATGCTCATCCCCCTATTCTAATATCCAAGTGTATTATATCACAAACTTTTCAGATAAACTACTGAATTAGAATTATCAATTTTTTCTGAATAATTAGGAAGAACCCCCTTTGTACCACGGTTTACAAAGGAGATTCTTTTACTCTATAGTACCTATTCTTTATTTAAATCAAGAACTGTTTACCTGCAATTCCAGGTTTAGTCATTTCTGCAGGTGATAAAATAATTTCTAGCTGAGCAGCCGTTAACAATCCTCCTGCAATAACTAATTCTTTAACAGATGTATCTGTTTTAAGAGCTTCTTTTGCAATGGATGAAGCTTGTTCATAACCGATATGAGGTAACAATGCCGTTACAATGCCCACACTCTTTTCAATCATTTCGCGGCAACGTTCTTCATTAGCAACGATACCTTTTACACATTTATAATTGAGTGTATTGACTACATTAGTTAGGATTGTCAAAGAATTAAATAAATTATACGCCATGACTGGTTCCATTACATTTAATTCAAATTGTCCGTTTTCTACTGCTAAACTAATCGCCATGTCATTACCAATCACTTGATATGCAACTTGGTTCACGGTTTCAGGAATGACTGGATTAATTTTTCCGGGCATAATCGAAGAACCTGGCTGACGTTCTGGTAAGGACAGTTCACCGAGTCCACAACGCGGACCCGAGGCCATCAATCGTATATCATTGGCAATTTTACAAAGAGCTAATGCTGTCACCTTCAGAGCACTTGAGAATTCTGCCATTTGATCTGTATTTTGTGTAGCATCAACCAAGTTATCTGCCGATTCAATTTTTTCACCAGTTATTTTTGATAACTCTTCGACAACAAATTGGATATATTCAGGTTCAGCATTCAGTCCTGTGCCGACTGCTGTTGCTCCCATATTCACACAATGCATGTTCTTACTATTTTCGCGAATTCGTTTAATTCCTCGTTTCACGGCTTCGGCATAAGCATAGAACTCTTGTCCCAACGTAATTGGCACTGCATCTTGCAGATGAGTACGCCCCATTTTTAAAATATGATTAAAAGCATCGCCTTTTTCTGTGAAAGTTGCCGCCATATCTTCAAGAGCGATAATTAATTTTTTAGCTTTCGTAATTGCACAAATGCGCATGGCCGTTGGCATAACATCATTTGTTGATTGAGCCATATTTACATGATTATTGGGGGAAATCAGGTTATAATTACCTTTTTTTTCACCAAGTATTTCAAGAGCACGATTAGCAATGACTTCATTTGCATTCATATTCATGGATGTACCTGCCCCACCTTGGATGCAATCAACTACAAACTGGTCATGCCATTTTCCCTCTGCAATTTCTTCGGCTGCTTGTACAATAGCATGACCAATTTTACTTGGCATGCGACCAGTTTTCATATTGGCTTTTGCAGCTGCCGCTTTGACAATACCAAAAGATTTGATAAAATCATCATTTAATTTATGTCCAGTGATCACAAAATTATCTAATGCTCTCGTTGTTTGTACTCCGTAATATATTTCATCGGGTATTTTAATTTCACCTAAAAAATCATGTTCTATACGCATGATTTGGCACCTCCATTGATATTTATACATTTATCATAACATACTATCTGTATTTTGTATACAAAATAGTGTATATTATTTTTGATTATTGAAAAAACTCTGTTTTTATTACCTTATTATATACAAAATTACAATTTGGTAAAAAAACAGAGTTTACTATTCTATTCAATAGGATGACCATTCTCAATGAAAAAACTCAGGAAACTAATGCCATTCCCCTTATCATTTCAATTAAATATGATAAGGAAAATCACCAGTCATAGGATATCGGATTGTAGAGCACTATAGAAGCAACAATGTCCGAATCCCATGACTGGCAGACCATATAAATCTATTTTATCTTTTTATCTAAGGAAACGCATTGATCAATGCCGCGATTGACTGCTTTTAATTTTTTCAATAATTTGTACCGCTTCAAGGGAACGTAAATATTGATAAGTACTATCAGGCACTAGCGTACGAATTTCATCCCACCCATCTTGGCGAATAAGTTCCCGTACACGGGATGCACTGATATATTGTCCATTGACATCAATGCGTGGCATTTCTCGAACATCAATATGATAATCAGGCAGAATTGCAAACATTGCCTGATTGTAAGCCTTAGTAACTGCGCAATAAGGTTCATCACCTACATAACGAGAAGTAATCCCTAAGGCTGGTGCTACATATTTTGCAAAAATACTGATGTCTAGTTGTGTTTGAGCCGTAACTGTTTCATCACCTCTTGTGAAATATCCAGGAAAAGTTGCAGACGATATAATATATTTCCCTCCCGGAACAACAACGACATTATCATAGTGAGCTGTCCCTTCTTGAACTAACCGTTGTCGCACATCAAAGGGAAACAAAGAGCCTTCTTCACTGACTACTAATACAACGACTCCTGGATTTTCCGCAGCGGCCTTAGCAATGACCGCCTGATGCCCTAAGGTAAAAGGATTACAATTCACCACTAGGCTAGCCCGAGCCCCTGGTGGGAGTTTTTCTATTTTTTTAGCCATTTCCCGGCAATAACTTTCAATCGATCCTAGCCCACTTTCAAGTAGTACAGCATAAGGTTCAACGCGAGCAATCTCTTTAAATCCTAAATTGCTAAACAAATGAGCTTTGTCAGGTTTAGTAAAAATAAAATAATGATAGATTCCTCGTTGCCCAGCTTCGCGCATTAGATGGCTAATCACCGCTGAAGTAACGCCTTCTCCTTGCAAAGACTCATCAATTGCAATATTTCGAAGCACTTCGCCTGCGAAGGAGCCGGTAGCCACAATCTTATTTTCTTTGTACAAAGCAACTGTATAATCAACCTGTTCATTAAAAGTTAAGGAAAATGTCTCTAAAAATCTCCTTACTTCAGCAACTTGTCGTGTATTCTTAAGATTGATGACCCGCTCCTCAATCGTGCCCCATAACATGATTATCCCTCCACTTGACGTACGACATCAATGATTGTACCATCACGATATTCGACGACAGCAACAATTTTTTCCCCAGTTTTGATTTGTTTTGGCACGCCAGCAATTTGTTCGGCTAGCTTTTTTAATTCTTGTATATCTTTTACTGGTAAACCCGCTGCGAGCATTTTTTCTTTCAAATCAATGCGGCGCGGATTGACAGCAATCCCTCGTTCAGTAACAAGAACGTCAATAGTTTCTCCTGGCGTGGTGGCAGTTAAAACCTGATCGACAATGATCGGTAAACGGCCACGCAAGAGATTAGCAACAATAATCGTAACTTTGGCACCAGCAGCAGCATCAGCATGACCACCTGATCCTCCCATGATGACGCCATCTGAACCTGTTACCACATTGACATTAAAATCAGTATCCATTTCTGTCGCACCAAGGATGACAGCATCTAATTGATTGACTGCACAACCTGCATTAAAAGGACTGGCATAAAAATCAGCACCAATCTCTAAATGGTTAGGATTTGTTGCAATGGACTTAATCGCTTCCAAATCAAAGCCTTGCACATCCATTAATTTTTTAAAGAGTCCTTTTTCTAGCATATCTACCATATAACCAGTAATACCGCCCAAAGCAAAACTACCTGTTACCTGATCTTTCTCCATCATTTTTCGTACAAAAGAAGCCGTTGCAAGAGAAGCTCCCCCTGCCCCCGTTTGGAAAGAAAATCCGTTTTTAATAAGTCCAGCAGCTTGGATGACTTTTGCTGCCGTTTCAGCAATTTTAAGTCCAACAGGATCTTTTGTAATACGAGTCGTACCTGATACAATTCCTTTAGGATCACCAACTGAGTCCACTTTTACAACATAATCCACACGCGTTTGAGGGATGGATATAGGTGATAATGGGTATTCAGCCATATAATCCGTCACAGCTACTACATGATCAGCATACTGAGCATCAGGAAAGGCATAACCAAGAGAACCACAAGCCGCCGGCCCTTGTACCCCATTAATATTACCATATTCATCAGCTGCAGGAGCCGCAATAAAAGCTACATCTATTTTAAGTTGGCCACATTCAATAGCGCGACCGCGTCCACCATGGGTACGTAGTACTACAGGAGTCTCAAATAACCCTTGCGATACAGCTTTGGCTACTGGTCCTGACATATAATTGGTATCAAGTGCTGTGACTACACCATTTTTAGCATGTTCAATGATCGATGCATGCACAGGAAAAACTGAACTTAATGCCACTTTTAAATTTTTCAGTCCCAATTTAGCCGCAGTAGCCAATACCATATTGACGACACCATCACCATTGCGAAAATGATGATGAAAAGACAAAGTCATACCATCTACCACTGGTATTTTTCTAAAAACTTCTTCTAAAGAATCTATTAATTTGCTATCTGCTGGTCGTACACTTTTTACTTTAGGTGCCTGACGATTCATCATCGGCGGCGTAGTAAAAGCACCTGCAAAAGCTTTAACTTCCCCAATACCAGCGATTTTCTCCGGAATTTCACGACCTAATGTATTTTTCATTATTCTACCCCCTCAATCAAACCTAGTAATCGAGCTAAACGCAAGGTACGCTCCGCCCGATTCACTACTGGCAAATCAACCATTTTTCCATTCAAAGAGGCTACACCTGAGCCTTCTGCTTCAGCTTTGCGAATGGCATGAATGACTTGTTCAGCCCATTCAATATCGTTTTCACTCGGATTAAATACAGTATGAATGACATCAATTTGACGAGGATTTATGGATAATTTCCCTTTAAAGCCAAGTTTTTTAGCAAGTTCAGTATCAGCGAGAAGCCCCTCTTCATCATTAGCATCTGTATAAGGTGTATCAATAGACTGAACGTCAGCCGCCGCAGCAGCATTGACCACAATCGTACGTGCCGTAAAAATCTCAGTGCCCTCCTTTGTCCGGATGGCGCCAAGACCTGCAGTATAGTCTTCAGCTCCTAGAGCTAATCCTACAACGCGCGGATCAGCTTTAGCAATGTTATAAGCCTCTATAATGCCTCGCGGTGTTTCTAATAACGCAATGATTTTAACAGGATTTTGATTGGGCAGTTCCGCTGCTGCAATCATCTGAACAGCAGCATGAATATCAGCCGCGCTCTCGACTTTAGGTACCAAAATAGCATCAGGACCACAAGGCACAATGGCTTTAATATCTTCTGCTGCAAAAGTATCCAATGGGTTAATACGGATGACTTTTTCACTGCATCCATAATCCACAGTTTTTAAAGCATGAGCAATCAAAAAGCGCGCTGCATCTTTTTCTGTTGGTGCAACAGCATCTTCTAAATCTAAAATAACAGAATCGGCACCAAACACACCACCATTTTGTAGCATCCCTGGATTATTTCCTGGAATAAATAACATACTTCTTCGCAATTTTAAATCCATTATAAAATAGCCTCCTTAAGAACAGCGCCAGCGCGGACTAATGCTGTTAATATACGTGCACGAATTGTACAATCCAAAGCACCTCGGTCTAACGCTTTAATATATAAATCTGTACACTCTTGTTCAGCTACAGTTTGTTCTAATGTCAAACGTATATCATCACCATACTGAGCCATCACAATACTTTCTACTTCGATGATAACACCGCTACCTTCAAGACCTGGAGTTACGCTAATCATAATATCACTTGATTCTAAAGTACCTGCCTGAGCAGTTTTTAGTATACTTGCCATTTGTAAAACCTCCTATGGAGTTTGTTATTTTGTTACATAATCAGAAAGTATAACACTTTCTTGATTACAAGTAAGAACGACTAAGACTTCTGCCTGCATCTGAGGACTTGGCACAAGACAAGTCTTTTCGTATGTTCTGATGGGTACTGTCTTCTCCCTGAAGACAGTACCCATTCATTACTTAATTATACTGTTTTAAAGAGTTGCCGCATAGCCTACACCAGCAAATCCATCAAGATTTTCATTTTTAGGACCAACTAAACCAATAATGAGATAACTCTCAGATTTAGCATCAAACTTTATTTCATGCAATAGACGGAAATTTTCAATATCTTCCGTATTACGCACATGGGTCCGCGGTCCAGTACACGCCCAGGAATCTTCACCAATTCGAATATGCCCTTCATCTGAATAGCAGACATTAACCCCTTCATCAATAATACGTTTTACCTTTTTTTCAACATCCTTAAGATCAACGTCAATGAGGGTCGGATATTCTAAAACAAAACCATGATGCACATCTCGATGGCCAAAGGTCAATGTAGCGCCATAATCTTTAAGCAGAATACTAGAAGTCAAATCTTCTGCAGTATGAGCCATTTTGCGATACTGTAATGTTTTCGTCGATACATCAACAATTTCTCCAGGAAAAGGCCCAAATAGATTCGGTCGCACTACAATCACTTCACCACCGATGCCCAATATGACATCAGCATTCATTTCCAGGGCCGGATACAATAAATCAAAATGTTCTACAATGACACGTTTTCCCTGCAATAAGGCACGTTTTACAGCATCTGCCAACACATGAATTTGGGTAAACGCCAATTCAAAACGCATATCCATATGATATGTATGACAGGTAAAAAAACCCTTATCAATATTTTTCAAAAGAGGCAGAGGGCGTAAATTAACACCCTCATCATCATTTGTCAGTTCTAATCCTGGAAACATACCTTTGATCAATGATGACTTACCTGCACCTGCAGCACCAACAACACCAATGAGTCGATCTAATGGAGATAAATAACGCTCACTGATTTGTTGACCAAGAACATACATCCGATTACGTCCCCGCGGTGCAAAATAACTTGCATACATTAATTGCTCATGCATTACAGATTTCATAATCTTATGCCTTAAGCGCTTTGCGTACTGCTAAAATACGTTGCATTTCATTGTACACAATCATAAATCCTTCATCAACACCCATACCAGGTTTTGCTAACATTTGTACTGGTTTGGTTGCCATAGCAAGATGTACACAAACTTGAGCAGAACGATCTGTTTCATTGCATGTACCGCCTTGATATGCGCCAACACCTTTTTCTTTGCAATAAAGTACAGCTTCAATTGTATTGTTAATACCACCTAAGTCAGGGGTTTTAATTTGCAGCATATCACCTGCATTGTTATCTGCAAAATATTTAATATCATCTAATGTATTGCACCATTCATCAGCTACCACTTCTACATTGATATTTTCTTCATGCAAACGTGCAGTAATTTCTTTTAATGCAAGCATTTGTTTTTCACGATCTTCTACGTCCATAGGACCTTCAATACGAAGTTTAATAGGAGCTGCTGCTTTTTCGAGTTCACGGAAATAAGACACCATTTTTTCCGTATCAAGATTGAAAGCTGCACCAATTGTTCCATATACGTCAATATGCATCACTGGGTTATATGCTTCACTTGTGCGTAAGCTCAGAATACGATTTTTTAACCAAGTTACATATTCAACTAACAATTCACCATTTTTACCTAGTTTTTCTTCAACATTATTAATCAAAGCATGAGGCAATACTTGAGCACCTTTAATAATCATTTTATCTGCATTATCATAACGATTGTCACCAGATTGAGTGAAAATATTAATTTCCTCTTCACTGACAACCGTATTATATTCTTCAGCAACGACTTCACACATGAGTTTATGTTTAGCTTTCGCTACAGCATCCAAAATAGCTTGAGTCACACCATAACGTAGTGCAGTATGAATCAATTTTCCAGTTTTCGCATCAACCAGACTATCCACTTCACCTGCTAACTGTCTAAAAGAATCTAGTTCACGGCCAACTAATAAAGGTCTAATTTCTTGTTCGATCACAGGGATAAAATCATCTGCTAAAAATAAAGGATCGCGTCCACCTGCTCCACTATATTGTACCGCTGCGCAATCACCATAAGCAACTTGTCCATCTTCTAAGACAATCATAACAGATACAGCTTCACCGGATTGACGAATAGAATGAAAACCTGGGGTCACGCTTTCACCGACATATGTGAAACCATCATGTTTAGCCCCTGCTTTAATGGCCCGTTGGTCATCAAAATAAAATCCAGTACGACCTTTAGAACATACAACATTTACAATTTTCATTATTACACTCTCCACTCCATTATTTTTATCATGATAGGTAAGAAGCAGATAGCTCCTCACCTACCATACATTATCTATAGTTATCCTTATCTTGGTCTACCCACTAAGCGACCATTGGAAATTGCGTAAATATCATCAATAACCATTTGGAAGCTAGCTTTACGACCTTCTGATTTAGCACGTTCATCGATTTTCCCACGGTGGAAATCAATGATATCTTGTGTGAACGGAAGATTTCCCACATCAAATAAACGTACAGCACCATTATTGTCACGAGCAGGCAGAATTTTATTAAGAGAGAATTTACTTGGAGCAAATGGTACATCAAGTACGCCTGTTTCAAAAGCACGTACGCTACCAACAGCATAGTCACCATTACCGATTTCAAATATTTTATCTAAAATACAACGTGTTTCAGCTTTGATCATGGCAACTTCCACATCAACTTCAGTAGTCATTGGGAAAGGTTGATCAGCTAACATATTGATTAATTGTTTTGTTGTACGAAGTCCCATAGCATTGGCTTCTTTTGTAGGGATACCTAATGCTTCATGAGGTGTTTTTACAATAACTTTTGTAGCTTTTGCAAGCGCTGCTGCCGCTGCGCCCCAAGAAATAACAGCAAATGCTTTTGCTTCATCTTGCGGGAAACCACCCATCCATTGATGGAATACAGTTGTAATTGTGCAATCGTTATAACCATGTTTTGCTAAATATTCTTCAGACAATTGCTCCAAAGCTTTGATTGCAGCAATATCTTGGAATAAGTTACCACATTGTCCATAACCTAGAGTAATATTTTTAACACCTTGTTCAGCTGCTAAAATAGCTTCAATGATCGCAACAGCATGAGAAACGCAAGGCGGTACCAAAGTACCAGTTAATGGTCCAAAAGGTTCCCGATTGATCTCAATACCATGCTCAGCATAAATACCCACTAAACGGTCGTTATACTGCCAATCATAAATAGTTTGTTCTAAGGATACACTTTTTGCGTAAGGAATATTGTAAGAAATACCGCCACCTTCATAAGAAGTAAAACCACCAGCTAAAGTGATTTCAGTCAACAGGCGAGCATCAGGTGTGCCGTGACGTACTTGCACTGGACCATTTACGCGTTCTACTAACTGACGAACACCGCGAACACCATGATTAACTGCTGGGAAACCATTAAGTAATGAACGGCCTGCTTTTGTACTTTCTTCAATGGCATCAGCACAATTTTGATATTGATTTTGACGAGTATAGCTATCAATCGTACTTGGCAGAAGATCAGCTTCACCTTCTGAGTGAAGATAATTCAAAAGATTAATATGTTCATCAAGAAGCGCTACACCAGCACGAGGTTGTGTTAATGTCTCACCATTTTTCTTAGCTTTCACCAAACGTTTAGCAAAGTTCTTTTTCGTAGGAATGGTTTCATGATATTTGATAGCTTCTTCAAAATCTACTTCGGCACCTGTAGGCCATTGGGTTAGTATGTCTTTACGAATCGCATAAAACTCATCATGCGTCCACTTTTTATTTTTCAATTCCATTATTATTACCTCCGTACAATATATTTTTTCATCATTCGTATTGCTACATCAGGATATTCTTCACCTAATAAACCCATGGATGCCATGATATACTTTTCATCAATCCAAAATTCCGGTGATTCAGGTTTGAGCATCTGAGGTGTACTTTCATCATAAACAGTGCCTTTAAGAATTCCAGCTGGCTGCTGATGATTTACAATCACTCCGCCAGTACCAATTACTTTTTTAACCGCTGTTAAATCTTTGCCCTTTTGCACAAAAACTGTACCATTTAGAGTAAACACCGTTTCAAGTTGACCAACATGACGTTCTGTCGCTAAACGAGTACAAGCTCTGCCCATGGCAATTTCCACTTGGCTTTCAATCGTTGACTGAGGCAAATACTCAATATTTTCTTCAACTTTCTTCATATATGCTTCAACATCAGTTTCAGCAACCCCAGCATAATCAGCAATCATCTTAGCGCCAGCTGCTTTAAATAAAGCAGTTGCACTATATCGCATGCCAAGATCACCTTCCACAGTACGTTTGCCAAAAGGTTCAGGTAAACCTTTTAAGGCTACATTACTTTTACTCGGATCCCCTTTAGCAATCGAATATACATCTGTCGTGGCACCGCCAATATCGATGACCATCAAATCACCGAAACCTTTTTCATGATCAGTACCTTTTCCTAATAATTCCGCAGCTTTTAGCACTGCTGCTGGAGTTGGCATAACCATACGATCAACAAATTGGTTCGCTCGATTTAAACCTTTGGCTTCTACAATACGTCGTAAAAACACACCACGGATCGTCTCTCTAGCTGGCTCAATATTGAGTTCATTCAATCTCGGCATCACATTTTCAGTATGCACCACTTCGGTCATGGTTTCAGATAAGATCCTAACAACTTGGGGTGCTGCTGATTTATTACCAGCAACAATTACAGGTATATCTCGCCCTAGAGTCGTAAGCATTTTGGCATTGTGAAGGATTACTTCTTTATTACCACCATCCGTACCACCAGCAAGCAAGATAATTTCCGGATTAAGTGCGGCGATTTCTTCAATCTCATATTCACTTAATTCATTACCGTATACACCCATAATTTTCGCACCAGCACCCAGTGCAGCGCGTTTAGCCGCTTCTACCGTAAGTTCAAGTACAAGGCCGATTGCAACCATTTTCAGGCCCCCTGCCGCACTCGAACATCCAAGAACTTTAGTAAATTCCAACTTTCCAGTCGTAGCAAATAGTTCACTTAGAGCTTGATTCAGACCATCCATAATGTCAGTTTCTACGGTCGTAATGCCATGGGCAGTACCAAGTACTACTTCTGTTTCAACATCAACCGCCGTAATTTTGGTATAAGTACTACCAAAATCAATCAGTAAAACATTATTCATGTACAAGACTCCCTTTTATCCTTCAACACCCAAATCATTTTTCAAATCAATAATTACTTGGTCAGGCAAGATACCTGGCTCATAGACTCGATCATAACCCATTGCCAAAAATTTATTACGAACCTCTGTAAAATCAGTTTTACCAACAACTAAATTTCCACCGACATAGAGTAATATATCACCAAGTCCTACTTCACGGCAACGATCTTTTAAACCACGGCAGTCAATTTCTCCATGACCATAGAGTGATGCGACCAAAATAGCTTTTGCACCTGTTTCAATCGCTGCATTAATAAATTCTTCCTGTGGAACTAATACTCCCAAATTAATAACCTCAAAACCTGCCGATAGAAGTGCATAATTTAGAATTTTGTTACCAACTGCATGACAATCCGCACCAATAACCCCTAAGACTACTTTTACTTTATCTTTTTCCATCTGAATGACTCCTTTACATTTTAAATCTATATTTAGTAATTCATGATCAATTTTCACATCGCTTGGCTAACTAATTTCATCATGACTTGATTCAAGGAACCACGGTCAATCTCATAATAAAAAGTAATGACTTCTTTCTGAGCTGCAACTAATTGAGTCACTAATACTTCACGTTCTTCACTGACAACAAACACATCATAATCAGCAATCAATGAACTAATTTCTTTACGGTCATCAGACTGTATGAGCACAAAATTAAGATGGTTAATGGCAGCTTTTTCGAGTAAAATTTCAAGAGTTTCCTTAAATTCCTTGCTTCGAGCCACAATTGCCACTTTAGTATCTACTGGTAATCGCGCCAGCTTAATCACAGCTTCAAGATAAGGCACTGCAGCCACCGTGATAATTTTATTCCCACTTCCCATTAAATTGGTTACCACTGCTTGATGCTCAAATGTAGTAACAACAACATCACAAGCTTGCAATAATTCAATCTGAACCTTCCCAAAGACAAGATCTGATAAAATCACAGACTCAAAATGTACATTGGCAACTTGTCCGATTTGGCTAATAAAACGTTGAATATACTCTGCTGTACAATCAACAACAGCGACTCGCAATTCTTTAACAGCTTGCGCTTTTTCCTGAGCTCTTATACTTGCGATTGCGGCGAACTGATCCACTGTAAAACCAAGTTCCAACACTTTAGCCATGGCATCATCAATAATTTTCATTAATCGACCTCGCCGGCTGCCACCAATTTCACCCCCTATATCATCAGAAACAACTTTTACAAAAGTCCCCCGTCCCTGACGCGCCTCAAGCACATCTTCCAACAAAAGTTCTTTATAAGCTGCACTAACAGTATTGCGGCTAATGCCAAGTTCTGCGGATAATTCTCGCTCCGTGGGAATTTTCCCACCAGGTCGAAATGCTCCAGATTTTATTTTTTCCAAAATAAAATCTTTGACTTGCAAATAAATAGGAATACCAACACGCTGTACAATCATTTTCCATCTTCCTTAATTGGCTTAATCCATTAGTCCAATGTTTCTTATACGTATTATTATGTCATATCTTTTTATAAAATGCAACTGCTTTTTGTATACATTATTTAAACAAGATATAACTATTTTATTTTTCTCTTTTTTTAATAATTGATACTAAGCCTTGATTTTACTATGATTGACCCTTCTTCTAACCCCTCCTTAAATCCTTTATAAAGCTTTCAACATACGCAAAAAATTAGAACTATTCAAAAAACTACAAATTTTTCTCTTCGACAAATACCGTCAAAAAAAAGAATGTCTGCAGCTTCATCAGTTGCAGACATTCTTAGATAGAAAAGATAATTTGTCCATTTCTCACACTGTTATAGTTAATGCTCAGCGATAAATAAAAGTCCTTCAATAAACTTCTTCACATTAATTTTTCCTCGATATTGGCTTTTGCCTTGCATGTAATTCATTTCATGACGTACCTCTTTAAAATCAAATAAGGAGGTGCTATAAGACTGAAAAATTTCATTGTAATAATCTTCCAATCCCAAGTTGGCAAGATTCTGTAATCCTTTCGTGGTAGCACGCCGTACTCGTTGTTCAATTGCTTTCGCATCTTGCTCAAGACCTTCTGACATTTGTTGGTAAATATGGGATAATTGATAGGATTTCCCTTCAGATCCTTGTTTTAGAATCAATTGTACCATTCGATAGATATCTTTGACTCCAGCTTCTCCAATAATACCAAGGTCAGAAAAAGCTTTATAAATGCGCGTTTTTTGTATATTCTTCGGTCCTTCATCTACAACAGGGCGTACGTGAGAATATTGAGAGATTGTTTCATGCATGAGAGACATGATTTGTTTTAATCGCCGGCTTTCTTGCACTTTATTGATGACTGAAACAGTCTCTAAAATATTAATGGGCTTATGTATAAAAAACTCTATACCAGCTTCATAAGCTTTGGTAATCAGTTGTTCACTTGTAGCTTGTGAAACCATGATAAAAGAAGTATTCATCGCCGAAGCCGATACTTTTTCAATCAATTCCACACCATCTTGCCCTGGTAATAATAAGTCAACCAATGCAATATCAGGCTGGTATTCACGAATGATCATTTCTCCTTTTAGCCCATCGTCGCATTCATCAACGACCATCCCTAGGTTATTTTGTTCAATAATTTTTTGAAGAATTCTACGGATACCAGCATCATCATCGACGATCACAAAACGTGACGACATTCAACCACCTACTTTCTTATCTAAAATATGCTTTATCAACCTACCACGTCCAATTATCAATTGTCAATATTTTCACTCAACGCGTTCATATTCACCGGTGCGAGTATTATACCCGATTTGGGGAAAGTAATAAAAAACTTAGTACAAACCCCAGGCAAGGATTCAACCCTGATTGTGCCGCCTAACAACTCAATATAGATTCGAACATGGGCTAATCCTAACCCCGTCGAAATTTTACCAGTACGTGGCGAAAATTTAGTTGAATAACCTGGATTAAAAATTAGCTCAAATTCATTCTCATCAATACCTATCCCATTATCTTCAACACAAAAAAACACTTCCTCACTTGAACTTGTCTGGATTAAGCGAATGATTCCGTGATCCCCAATGGCTTCAATGGAATTCATAATTAAGTTATCTAAGATCGATACCAAGGTATAGTGTTTATCTGTCACAAAATCATCAGCTTGCTTATAACTAATGCTAATTTTTTTATCCATAACACTGAGGTAACGCATGGTATTTTGTTCAATAATAAACAATATCTCTGACAACTTTGTTTCTTGCGGTCGACTTGAAGGCCTTAGAATATTCTCCATTCCCGCGACCACTCTCGAATAATCTTTTTTAATTTCATGAATTTCTCTTGCAATCGCAAGCGCCTCATCTGCAGGCAGAGGAGACTCCGCAGGAACACTTCTTTCCTGAGAGTTCAATTGTTTATAAAGCCAATAGGCTTTTTCCATGACATTTTCAATATCTTGAGATGATTTTTCCAAGTAAAAAAGTTCACATTTTAATTTGGCTACCATAACTGTTTGTTCTATATAACGCTCCGCATGATCATTTGCCAAAATAAACGATTGATGTTGCTTTAAAGCATAATATCCAATCACCGACAAAATCGCTCGCACAATCGCTACAGCTACAATACTCGGAAAAATGAAGGCAAATTTAGCCGACAGCAACTCCGAACGGCAAAAAAGTTCAATTATATTACTTATAATATCCGTGACACTCAATAACAAAATTAAAGCCAATATATTATTTGTATTTTTTCGAATGGATAAAAGGGAAAATAATATACCAAAAGATATATAGTATGCTAATGAAGGCACATTAGACATTACCGTCGCAACATAATCATGACCATCAATAATAAAGTCTGTTAAAGTACGAAAAATTAAAATGAACACTCCGGTTATAATTGTACCTGTAAGAATCGGCAACCGTTCAAAATACAATAGAAAGATCGTCAGCAATACAATGGCTAATGTAAAACGAAAATAACTGCCAAATGGATAAACATATACAATACTAGTCAATGATACAAGCAGCACTGTATTAATCAGCGACTTATTTTCACTAAAGATTCTTTCCATATACCCAAGCCTGTGATTGGAAATACCTTTGAAGTAAGCCATCAAAACACCCCCTGCAGCACTTCACTCTACTCTACTATTTCGACACCGAATCGGAAAATCCCTACTTTCCTTACTTTGCAGATGGTTAACTCAAAAGCATGTCAGATTCAAGTCTATTAATTTTATATTCTGAAATCTAGAATAATGTTTAGTCGTTTTCTGTAGTTAGCTGTGATATGCAAACTATACTAATACCAAGCTGACAAAGCAAATGCTTTGATCAATATAGTATTTTCCCAAGTCACGCAAAAAAAATTAAAGGAGGATTCATTAATGGACAAAAAACAAAATGGTAAAAAAGGTATTGGTCTTTCAAGTCAAATTTTTATCGCTCTTATTCTAGGTGTTGTTTTCGGTTATATTTTCCCAACTTACGGACAAGCATTAAAACCTGTCGGCGATGCATTTATCCGTATGATCAAAATGATTGTTGTACCTCTAATTTTCAGTTCTTTAATTATGGGTATCGCTGGTACAGGTGACTTTAAAAAATTAGGTCGCTTAGGCGCAAAAGCGATTCTCTGGTTTGAAGTTGCAACTACACTCGCATTATTCGTCGGTTTGGCTGTTGCAAATACATTCCAACCTGGCGTAGGTGTAGCAATGGCAACAGGTACAGACACAGCTAGTGTTGCAGCAGCTGCAAAGAAAACGATTGATATGACTCAAATGATGGTCAATATTATCCCAACGAACGTTGTTGATGCAATGGGTCGCGGCGATATGTTACAAATCATCTTGTTCTCAACCTTCTTCGGAGTGGCAGCCGCTCACATGGGAGAAAAAGGTAAACCAGTTGTTACTCTTGCGATCAGCGTTGCTGAAATCATGTTCCAATTTACAAATTACGTAATGAAATTAGCACCGATTGGTGTATTTGCTCTGATTGCTTTCACTGTTGGTAAATTTGGTCTTGGCATGCTTATTCCATTAGCTAAGCTGATTGGTTCCCTATACTTTGCATTGGTCATTTTCATCATCCTACTATTAGGATGCGCTTCATTGATTATTCGTATGAACTTCTTCCATCTCTTAAGAGCTCTTAAAGAACCAGTTTTAATCGCTTTCTCAACTGCATCAAGCGAAGCAGCATTGCCAATTGCAATGGAAAAATTAGAACAATTTGGTGTTCCTAAGCACATTGTCACTTTTGTATTACCAACAGGTTATACTTTCAATCTTGATGGTTCCACATTATATAGTGCATTAGCGGTTATCTTTATTGCTCAAGTTTATAATATCGACTTCCCAATTTCAACTCAATTAGTTATGCTTGTAACACTCATGATGTCAACGAAGGGTATTGCAGCAGTACCTGGTGCTTCCCTTATCGTTATTGCTGGTACAGCTGCAGCTTTTGGTCTACCAGTCGAAGGTATTGGTATCATCTTAGGTGTTGACCGTATTCTCGATATGGCTCGTACAGCTTGTAACTTAATCGGTAACTGTGTAGCTGCTGTTGTTGTTGCTCGTTGGGAAAATGAATTACCTGATGAAGTTCTTGCAGTTGCTTACGCAAAAAATTACGATGATTAATTTATCCAACTAAGTTTTTTAAAATATGGGGCTTGATCTATGCAATGCGTAGATCAGGCCCCACATTTTTATGCCTATAACAACGGGTATACAAGTAAAGATCAATCCTAATTAAACACATTTAATCATCTGCGCCGTAACTTGGTTATCATGAATCTCTAACACTCCACAAGCAGCACGGTTACCATAACTACTACCTGGATTAAATAGCAATACATCTTCACACCAGCGGTTATCTACAATATGAGTATGTCCATAAATGACAATATCGACTGCATGATGTTTAGCCCATCGTACCAACTCGCGCGTACCTTGTTTAACACCATAACGATGACCATGGGTTAACCAAATTTTTAGTTTATCGACTTCTATAAATTCATCAATCTTAGCAGTCGTGTGACCATCACAATTACCGCGCGCTGCGTAAACTGGCACCTTGACCAAACTTCTTAAATAATCTGCATCCTGACTGCAATCGCCAGCATGCATCCACATATCAACATCTTTCACCTGATCTATGATTTGCCGAATCGTTACGAGATCACCATGAGTATCACTGATGACCCCTATTCTCATTTTAAATAACCTCCAAGTTGAATTGCCATATTTTCCAGAGCTCGTCCACGGTGACTGATGGCATTCTTTTCAGTTTTAGAGAGTTCTGCCATTGTTTTTTTGAGTTCAGGAACATAAAAGAGGCAATCATAACCAAATCCACCTAATCCTTGAGCTTCTGTAGTAATCATACCTGAACAAACACCATCCGTTGTTAAAACAGTCTCATCATGATCTACAAATGCTAACACACAACGAAACCTTGCTGTACGCCCCTTAGTCTCAACATCAAGCAGTTCAGCTAAAAGTTTTCGATTATTATCATCGTCACTTGCCGTTTCACCAGCAAAACGTGCTGAATAAATTCCAGGTGCTCCCTGCAAAGCATCAACTTCAAGACCAGAATCATCTGCCAAGCAAGCTTTACCTGTATATTGGGAATAATGACGAGCTTTCAATAAGGCATTTTCTAAAAAACTTGTTCCATCTTCCACAGCCTCAGGAATCGGGCCAAAATCACTCAATGACAATACTTTAATTGGTAGTTTTGAAAGGGCTAAAGCAATTTCAGCGACCTTCCCTTTATTTTGGGTCGCAATTACAATTTCTTTCATTCACGCCCCACCTTCCATGACAAAGGACCTAAAATATCCTTTTGATAATCAATGAGTTCACCAACAGCCTTTTCAGCAACTGCTAGCATTTGATTTAATTCATCACGGCTAAAAGGACGTTTTTCACCTGTACCTTGAACTTCTACGAACTGTCCGCTCCCCGTCATGACTACATTCATATCCACAATAGCGGCAGAATCTTCCTCATAACATAAATCTGCAATGACCCCATCTTTAATCACGCCAATACTCACGGCGGCTAAAAATTCTTTTACTGGGAAAGGTTTTTCAAGATTAGTATAAATACTATTTACAGCATCAACCAAGGCCACAAAAGAACCAGTAATGGCGGCTGTCCGCGTACCACCATCAGCTTGTATTACATCACAGTCAATCCAAATTGTTCGTTCCCCTAGTGCTTTTAAATCGACAACACTTCGTAAAGCGCGACCAATCAAACGTTGAATTTCATGGGTTCGTCCTGTTACTTTCCCTCTTGCTGACTCCCGAACATTACGAACTTGAGTGGAACGAGGCAATAGTGAATATTCAGCATTAATCCACCCAGAGCCTGATCCTTTCATAAAGTGAGGCACTTTTTCTTCAACTGTCGCAGCACAGATTACTTTGGTATTACCGACCTCAATCAGCACTGAACCTTCAGGATACTTCAAATAATTACGAGTAATCTTTACCGTACGCATCTCATCGGCCTGGCGACCATCTGTTCTTTTCATGTATATATCCTCCATCATTAGAGTCTCTTAATTTTTTTTACATACGCTCTAATACATCTTCATTTTTATTTTGTACAAGATAATATTGGTATTTACCTTGTTTTTTAGCTTTATAAACAGCATCAACTGCCATATTTCGACAATGAGAACAAGCTCCGCGAGAAATGACAGCTGCAAAAGCGGATTTATAACCAAAATTACCGCCATGCGCTTCAGTTCCAATCGTCAAATAACCAGCGCACTTAGGACACAATCGTACTTTTTCGATTTGCCGTTCATCAATCCCATGAGCATCATAATAAATATTACGCGTACGTTTCCAGAATTCACCAGCATTTGCTACTGCCTCGCGCCGCAGTTTCTCCCGCATGGACCACCGTTCTTGTCCTTCTGCAATGATTTTTTTTATTGCTTGTGTCACAGACGAAGGTTCTGATGGACATTGATCAATGTCTGGTTCGATCACCTTACGATAGTCTAGCCCAGCCATGGCTAAAATAATTCCGACATTCACATAAGGCAAAGCTCTCTCAATGGAATACCCACCTTCTAGTACGGCAATATCAGCTTTTAGCTTATCTGCTAATCGAGCATAACCTTGCGCTGTAATCGCCATGTTCGCTAAAGGATCACTATAATGATTATCCTGCCCCGCAGAATTAATAATAATTTCTGGCTTAAAATCTGCGAGTATCGGCATAATCAAATGATCAAGGACTTCATGAAGACCATGATCCGTCGTCCCTGGCGGTAAAGGAATATTAATCGTAGTCCCATGAGCCATGGGACTACCCATTTCATTGACAAAACCAGTACCTGGATACAAGGTCCGTCCATCTTGGTGGAAAGAAATAAATAAAGTATCAGCATCATGGTAAAAAATATCTTGCGTACCATCGCCATGATGAACATCGGTATCAACAATCGCTACTTTGCGTATCCCATAGGTTTTGCGTAAATATTCTACCATAATGGCTTCAATATTAATCGTACAAAACCCTCGCGTCCCATGAACAACCCGCATGGCATGATGTCCCGGAGGACGCACTAATGCAAAAGCTCTCGCAACTTCCCTCTTCATGACAGCATCGGCAGCAGCCATTGCCCCACCTGCTGATACCAAATGAGCCTCTGTAATCAAAGATCTCAGATCGGGCACACCAATATGCACTCGTTCTAGATCTTGGTACGTAGCGATTTTAGGTTTGTACTCTCGTATACTCGGCATATCGAATAAACCTTCTTCAATAATTTGGTCACGAGTATAAAGTAATCGCTCTTCCCGCTCAGGATGGGTCTTACTGATGGCCCAATCAAAAGCTGGAAAAAACACTAATCCTAACTTTTGAATGTCCATCATGATCCCTCCTTATTATTCACAATCACACCAGGTTTTATCTGCAAACGACAAGATAGGATTTTTCCCATTGTAGAAAACCCTTCAATCACATTAAATTCTTCAGAATAGATCATCTCGATTACACCAAGAGAAATACCTCTCAGCATAGCTAATTCCTCAAGATGCTTTTCCCCTAGCGCCTGAGCATCAACTAATGTAAAATTTCCTTTTGGCAGCTTACTTTTTATTCCTAGCTCAATCACTGTATAATACCCTGCGACTGTATCAGCTCGCAAATTAATCTCTACAGTCGACCTGGCTAATGCTGCCCCAATTGCATTGGCAACCATTCCTTGTTTAGGAAGTTTATAAGGTAGTCCCATTCGCTTTGCAACCAACGGTACAAGCCCAGCGGCCGCTCCCCCCACACCAACAATCTTTTCTGCGACGATGGAAGTCCCTTTGATCATATCTTCGACGCGATATACAGGTTGGCTAGCCTGCTGCGTAAACATATCCTCAATTCCCTGGCAAATTTGATCTACAACCCCACTTAATACTCGATCAGCCGTTTGCTGCAGAGTCTCTTCACTAGCTGCGACCAGCCTCATAGCCTGAGTCGCAAATTCATAATGACCAAAATCAATCAAACCAGCTACTACCATAGCATCTGTCACTGTAGGATAGTCTCCGCCAACTGCCATGGCTGAACCGCGGCGCATAGGTCCAATTTTTAAAACCCCTTCTTCTTGCCTTACGAAGCTATCGCCGCCAATTCCCACTGAATTCAGTCGAAAAGAGCGTAGTGCAGTCGCAAAACCAGCAACACATGCACCACCTTCTGCAAAGAGGGGTACCCCATTCTGCCACAAGGCAATGTCTGTAGTCGTACCACCAATGTCAAGAGATAAGGCTGGAACAGAAACAGGATTCATTGCCATAATCCCAAGTACGCTAGCGGCTGGTCCTGTAAAAATCGCCTCAACAGGATTATTTTTAGCAATCTCCAATGGCAAAGTACCACCATCTGCTTTTAAAATATAGATAGGCGCATGTATTTCCCTTGCCTTAAATGCCTGTTCCACCGCAGTGGCAAAGGCATTAAAATGTCGCCATACAGCAGCATTATAATAGGCCGAATTGGTGCGCCTGAGAAAATTTAGTGTGCCTGCAACCCCTGAACCGATTGTAATATGATCAGGATTCATCTCTTCTTTTACCCATTGCCTAGCAAGCTGCTCACAATCAGGATTACGTACAGAAAACTTTCCTGAAATCGCAAAGACTTTACACTCGTCAAACTGACGACATGCATTTACAACCTCATCGCGACGTGGCTTGGACACAATCCGCCCACGATGATCAACATATCCAGACAATACATACGGCTCAATTGGCAGTACGGATTGAATGTCCATTCCTGGTCCTGGCATAATAAATAGGCCGACAGGATCAACCTTCCCCTCAACCAATGCATTTGTAACAATGGTTGTTGATAAGGTAATCCGTGTAAACTGCCGATTCCCTACTTCTTTCACAATCTGATCGACTGCAACTAAAATCCCTTCTAGTAAGTTTCCATGAGTCGTCGGGGTCTTCACTGTATTGATCACTTTACCTGCTAGAACCGCCACACCGTCCGTAAAAGTTCCTCCTACATCAAGTCCCAATAACACATTATCCCCTCTTTTCTCAAAAATGAATCAGCACCGCCTTTTGCACCATTAAGCTGAGGATAGTCACCTACATGACAATATATTTTGCTAAAAATGTAAACAAAGAGGATAGCATTTTAGCCTATCCCCTTTAACAACGCATGACTCCATAAATAGGTAGTTTCTATATCATTAATTACGCTTCTTTGGCCACTCTTTCGGCTTTTGCATAATTTTTAATAATAACAATCGGCGTACGTTGAGAAGCATTCCCAAAAGGATTATCAATTAAAATACGAGCCAACTGCTTCGGATCAAGTCCTTCAGAAACACCAAGCACCGCTGCTCGTTTAAGATCATTCACATCTGCGACTGCTGCCCCATAACAACCTAACCGTTTTTTGATCTCTTCTGCTACGGCTTTAGGATCATGGGGGCCATAAACTAAACATTTATCAAAAGGTGGCATCGTACCGGTTACATCATCAACTAAGGCAGCCTGCGTTCCAGCCAATTTATAAAACACTCCACTTTTACCAATCACTTTGGCAAACATTCCAATGATCAAGGCAAATAAAACTCGCCACTTTCCTTCAGCATCCATAGCCGATTGCATACCATATACACTGGATAAACTACCTTCTTGAGGAATAAAACGACATAAGATCCTTGCCAAAAAACAAACTTTTAAGTCTTCTGGTCTTGTAATGCGTCCTTGGGTAATGGCAACTACACTTTCAGCCACAGATACCACATCATCAGGACCAACATCCTGCTTTGCATATTTCTCGATCATATCCACAATATTATCTTTATCTGTTAAAATACGCGTACGTACTGGTCTTAATTCAAGTTCTACCATGATCTTTCCTCCTATTCTGCAGTACCTTTTGCCTGAAGGGCTTCCCTTATTTCATCACATGTCATAACAAGCCGTTTTTTATGGATATACCAAGGAGTACGCGCAACGATTTGATACACAATATCAATGGCCATATCAACCGTGAGTTCAATCATTTCGCCAAGAGCTTGCTCAATACTTCCTTCTTTCGCCATAAATTGGACAGTAATGACAACGGTACCACCAGTCCCTGGGGTAAAAATAATAGCTTCAAAATAATTATCAGTACGTGGAGCTGTCGTCAGTTCCAACCTTGAACTCACTGCGACGCCTGCATACTGCTCATCTGGCAATAAATGTCGAGGATAAGCATCCATAATCGTCCCGCCTTGTGACCCTTTATTAATAAAAGGTACTTTACACGAAAATGTAGCTGTTTTATCCGTTAACTCTTCAAGGATAAAAGGCGTTCGCTCACCAACCAAAAAATCAAATTCAGCATCTCCTTGCCGAGCAATAAATAACCACACGGCGATGACCACTATAATAACTAAGAATACTAACATCATTAAGAAATCCACACCAAGGCCTCCATCTCTAAGAAAATTACTTTTTTTATTAGTATACCAAATTTTTCCCAATAGATCTACATAACTTTATTTTTGTAAGTTAACTAGCTCAAAATCCACTTGCCTTGTATCAAGCATATAACCAGCCATTTTTTTCGCCTGTTCCACATCTGCAGAAAAACATAATCGTACTTTCCCTTGTCCCTTAGTCGATAAACAATTTTGCTCCTGCAAAATACGATAGGCATCCATAGCAGTCTCTCGGGCGGGATTCACTAGAACAATATCTCTTCCCACGATTTTTTCAATCACTGAACTGACAAATGGATAATGAGTACAACCTAAAATAATAGACTCAACGCCAGCTTGCTTCATAGGCAATAAATACTCTGCAACTGCACTTTCGATTTGACTTCCTTCAATTTGTTCATTCTCAATGAGTGGTACAAGCTTGGGGCAAGCCTGTGAATAAACACTGACTTCTTTATCTTTCTCTAAAGCTACTTTTGCATGTTTCCCACTAGCGATCGTCGCCTGTGTCGCAATAACGCCGAAATTCTTTCCTGGGCTCACACTTAACGCCAAATCAACACCAGCATTCACACCAACCAATGGAAAAGGATAATGCTGCCTTGCCATGTCAATCCCCAGCGCCGTCATCGTATTACAAGCAACAACTGCCATCTTCACTTGTTTCTCAGCAAAAAATTGTAAAATTTGATGCATAAATTCAAGAATTTGCTCAGCAGGTCTTGGACCATAAGGCATTCGGGCTGTATCACCAAAATAAATATACTCTTCTCCAGGCATGAGTTCGATCAATTCCTTTACAACTGTCAAACCACCAATTCCCGAATCAAAAACACCAATCGGTGCATTATTACTCATTTCTTGCACCTCCTAAAATATACTGAATCTATCTAAGCTCAATTAAATACTCTAACTAGCAATGATCTAAAATAATATCTGTACTATTATTTATTATCTACATTTCTATTTTTTTCTTTCATAGCTCGCCTTTAGTTTATCATAATATTTTTCTGACAAACGGATGATCTTACCATTTTCACCTGTAAAAACATTCTGAGTTGAACCAGTAGCCAAGAGCACTTCATCTTCTTTGCGAATCACTCGATATGTAAAGACCATTTTAACAGGCGATACTTCGTCTAACGTTGTTTCAATCAAAATAATATCATCAAATTTGGCTGACGCGCGGTACTGACAATCAACATGAGTAATGGGAAAAACAATTCCTTCTGCCATGAGCTCAGTCAAAAGAATACCTGCCTGGCGCAAATACTCAACACGCGCCATTTCAAACCAACGAAAATAATTAGAATGATGTACAACACCCATCATATCAGTCTCAACAAAGCGAACTTTTTCTTGTACTGTAATCATACGACTAGCCTCACTTATCAATAAATTGCCATTAAACGTTCTTCACCCTTGGAAAGACAAAGGCAAACGCCCACCGACAGGTCACTCTGTCGTAGGGCGCCAAAAAAACATTCATTTATAAAAACTCTTTATTTATTGTACTTTTCTTTAAGGCTTTTGTCAAAAAATTGTTTCAAAAAAAATACATCGACTCAACTGCGAACTGATTGAATCAATCTGCTGTTAACTCCCTAGACCAATAAACAATATAGGATATACAACGAGTAAAAACACGATCGTTGTTAAGATAAATGCTGCTACAGATATGTGTATATTAAGACTATAAATTCGTGACGTAATCACAGCATTAACGGCCGTCGGCATACACGATAAAACCAAAATCGTATTGAGCATTCTCTGATCATGAATCACAAGCCGAGCTCCTCCATAAATCAGTAACGGTGTTAAAATAAATTTAACAACAGTAAGATCCTTTATATCACGATAATGCTCTTTTAATTTTCCAAAATCAATAGAATAGCCCACTGGTATCAACGCCGTCCACGCTCCAAAGTGGATCAATACCTGAGTCAAACCGTCAAGACTTTGGGGCCGTGGTACTCCCATCTGCTTTAGTACTACACCAAAAAGAATACCAATGATCGCCAATTGATTACGGCTAAAAAGAATGGACCTAACAGATACATCTTTGATTTTTTCGCCCTTTTGTGACCGATTATAGTAATATTGAGCTAAAGGATAACAAAACATAAACATCAAAATGTATTGAAATAAGACGACAAGTTGCTGATAAGCATAACCTGTTTCACCATATAACAGAAACACACAAAGGCCGCCGATGGTTCCTAAATTTGATAAAATTGCCGACATTACGTAACTTCCTCGATCAAGATCACTTGTATATTTATACTCTGCCACGAAATAAGCAATCAAGCCAGGAATCACCCCCATAGCCAGTCCCATCACCGGCAGCCAAATTAAATGATAGTCAAGGGGTAATACCCAAAAACTTAAAAAGGACAGGGCTGGATAAATGACAAGAATATTATTCAAAATCATTTTGTTAAAAACTGGCTCTTTGACTATATTCTGAAAGCGGCATAAATAACCGACCATTAGTGGGGCTAATAAATCAACTGCAAATAATAGAAGTTTTAATTTCATATCCATACTTTAAGAACAATTCACCCTCTCGACAATTATCGATTTTTTATTATAAAATAGCCATTCTCCATGTAAATGGTTTTTCCTTTTTTATAAACATATAACTTTTAACAACTACCAGATACGTAGGTTTTTAAATAAAGTAAAAAGTGAATCAGGAAGAGCTAGTCGCCATTCGGCTACTAGTCTCTTCCTGATTCACTACAATCGATGAATTGATAAGTATTTTTTTATGATCTTAAATTTTTATCCAATTCATATTTCAAAAATTCCGCAGTAACCTGGATTACTTGGCGATAAAACAGGGGAATATCTTGTTTAACCGCATCCTGATATAATTCATCCACCCAATTGAGATGCTCATTCATAAAAACTTTCTGTAACTCTATACTTTCATTCTCTAACAAAAATGCGAAAAACTCCAATTCTAAACATAGATGGTCAGGCATACTGCTATATTCTTGGGGAATACTCAATTGATACTGATCATACAGAGCTTGCATATGCAGAGCAAAATCACTCATTAAATGGCCCTTTTCCTTAGCGAAAGGTACTTCTGCAGTCTCATCCAATGTCCATTGGCGATAGATTGACTCGATGGGCAATACTCTTTTTACTGCTGGATAGAGAAAACTAAGACGATAGTCATTTCTAAGTCCGTTAATATCCTTAGCTAAATTGGGCCATAGTTGATAATTCTCACTATCAATCGGATACTGTAATGCTTCAAATGCGCTTTGGAGAAAATCTACGATGTCTTGCTGTTCTTCTCCAAACTCCTCTTGGGGTTCTTTTAGAGCCTCAGATAATATCTGATAGATATTGATCCGATAATCTTGTGTATTCAATTCAAAACCTCCTTCAAAAGAGTTTTGCTACTAGAGTCATTATAACAACTTCACATATACGCCAGCTGCTAAGATGAGATAACGCAAAATAAAACCACCTGTCAGTACAAAAGTTTCAGCAGCGACTAACATCCTAATTCCACTATACTGACCTTCTGTGGATGCACAGCCACTACCACTAGACGCTAGTGCCATGGAAGCAGCCATTTTATTTGTATACACTAGCTCATATATCTCAATAGCAATAGGTAGCCCTAATCCAAGTCCCATCAATCCTAACCAAAACATCGGCGCTAGTGAGCCGTTCATCAACTTAGCGACAGACTGTGCACCTGCAAGTTCTATTTTTCCAGCAGTATTTAAAAGTACAAAAATAAGGATAACTTCCATCATCAGTAAACCTAGATGTACCTTTTTGATACTTTCCAACTTTTCTACTTGGGTTTTTTCTATATAAATCCCAAGCAGCACGGCAGCAGCACAACCTGTAGACATACCAGAAACAGTAAAAAGCAACGGTAATATCGGGCTATTCCAAAAAGGGATTGCCTTTGACACGCCCAGTAATAAACCAGTATATACAGTAAGGGCAATAGCAAATAGTGAACCGATCACGCGCAACCACCCTGGTTGTGGCTTATTTTTCCAAGCTTTCCACCCTGCTAAAAGAGTAATCACCTGAAAACTAGTGATAATTAAGGTACCAACTGACATCATTGAATGTGGAAAATTCGCAACAACATAAAACAATCTAAGAGGATTATGTAATCCTGCCTCAGCATCAAGTACCAAGAAAACAGAACTAATCGCCACGAGTGGAACACAGAGCATAAGTCCATAACGCCGAATAATCTCCAGTCCCCGGTTGTTCCAAAAAGTCTCAATACAGGTTGCTGTCAAATAAGCACCACCAGCAATACCTGCCAGAAATAAGTAAATAGCGACAAGTGTACCCCATACCATATCATTTCACCTCACAGCACATAATAAATTTTTGGCTTCGTTTCCAGATCAGGTCGTAGCGATACTGCTTTACGCTTGATAATTTCCAGGGAAATCATACTTTTGGGATTATCAAGGTCACCAAAAATCCGCGCGTTAGTCAGGCAAGTCCCTACACAGGCTGGTTTACCGCCATTCTCAACTAATTCAATACAAAACCGACATTTTTCAACGATTCCTTTTTTCCCATCCACAGTATTGGCTTGATAAGGACAAACAGCAATACAATACTTACAACCAATACACTTCTTTTCTTCTACCAATACGACACCATCAGCTCTTGTAGAGCGTGCCTTAGTCGGACATACGGTCGCGCAAGGAGCATTTTCACAATGCTGGCATTGTATCGGCACCATCTTCCAGTTTACATCGGGATAAGTACCTTCTTCCTGTTCTTCATAACGAATAAAAGTATTTTCTGGTGCCAGCCCATTTTGCATTTGACAAGCTACTGTACAAGCATAACAACCAACACATTTTTTTGTATCAATCAACATTCCATACCTAGGCATTTTTACCCTCCTTGCGAACCCGCACGACAGCTTCTGCCATCATACAATGTCCAGAAATTGGCTCCAGACGAAAAGGAGCAAAATCATTCATACTCAGACCAAAACCGACTGAAGTTTTGAGGCCTTTTGCAATATTACCAAAACCCATTGGTATAAATACAGCTTCTGGGTGTATCCGTTCTGTTACTTTCACGTCCACTGTACCTTTATATAGTTCTGATTCCACAACGACTTGATCACCATCTTTAATTCCTAGCGCCTTTGCTTTGCTAGCATTCATCCATAAACGTTCCAAATGATACTGTTTGGCAATTTGCATTTGATAGGGATTATTGGCAGTAGCCGAGTGAGAAATAATAGCTTGTTTACCATGAATCAAATAAAATTGATCTTTTGTTGGCTGCACCAGTGGCGGTTGCCATGTTGGAGCTCCAGGAAACCCAGCCGCAGTAAATTCTTTTGAATAAAACTCAACTTTTTTCGAACCTGTCTTTAATGGAGTAAACCCTTCTTTCCATTCTTCGTTTAACATAACAATATTCTTTTCTTTTAACTGATTCCAGCTGAGCCCAAGGGGAGATAACATGGCATCATTTAACTCTTCTAATGTAAAATTAAAATATTGACCCACACCAGCGTGTTGGGCAATACGAGTTACCATCTCATTGAAGGGTCTTGTTTCAGAGTGTATTATATCAATCGTTTTGGAACGTACCGCAATGCAAGGTTTTTTACCACTTAATGAACCTACTACTTCATCTCGCTCCAGAAAACTAGTTTCAGGTAATACATAGTCAGCAATTTCTGCCGTTTCTGACATCTGAATGTCTACAACCACAAGCATTTCTAATTTACTTAACCCCTCACTCATAAACTTAGGATCGGGGAAATTGCGCACCATATTATGTCTATATACAATACCAGCTTTCATTAACCCTTCATGGGCTCTTTGCGCCATTAACTGAGGAATACCATCTTTCGGCAATGATAATGGAAATTTTCCTTTAACTCCCGAACCATCAGCACGCTCAACTTTCGGTTTGGGTGGATTGGGATATTTTAGAGGATCGAAATTTCCAAATTTAGCATTCACTCCAAAATATAAGCCACCAGCCTTACCTAAATTACCTAACAAACCATTAATACACGCTGCAGCTCTAGCCGTTTGGCTACTATTTTGATAGCTACAGCCATATGCACCTTTCCACGAAGGTTCAAGTAAAGATTGAGGTTTGGCAGCTGCGAGTTCCCTCGCTAATCTTTCAATCGTCGACGCAGATATACCTGTGATTTCTTCTGCCCACGCTGGCGTGTTATTTTCAATTGCTAATTTAAATTCTTCAAAGCCTACACTGTGATTTGTTACAAAATCAACATCATATAAACTTTCTTTAATTAGTACATGCCCTATTGCTAATAACATAGCCAAATCTGTGCCAGGTCTAATGGGTACCCACTCACTGGCTAATGGCATTGTCTGATTGTGACGAGGATCGATCATGACAATCTTTGCCTTTTTGCTTGCGATGGACGCTAAGGACCCTAAGGATGAAGGACGAATACCTTCCGCATAATTTCTTCCTAAAAATACAACATATTTGGCATTACCAATATCTGCACTTGGTACGCCACCCATGGTATAGGTATAACCTACATCTCGTCCAGAACGACAGGACGTCCCATGTGTCATCACATTTGGCGATCCCAAGGCATGCATTAACCGAGCCCCATAAAACTCACTCGTCGGACGAGGATTGTGTGCGAAAAAAATGTTTCCTGGTCCTGATATATCAGCAATCTTTCGTAATTTGGTACCAATTTCATCATATGCCTGATCCCAACTAATTGCCTCAAACTGACCATCCTTTATTTTCTTCAATGGGCGGGTTAAACGATCAGGACTATAGGGCCAAGCAATGCTAGCATGTCCGCGACCACATAGTTTTCCTTTGTTATAGGCATGATCAGGATGCCCCTCTACTTTCCATACGCGACCATTTTTTAAATATACAAACATCCCACATTCATTCGAGCAGGAACCACACAAGTTAGTTTTCACAATAATTGGTGATGATTCCGCAGCTTGTAGCCAATTGGAAAACCCAAAAAGTTCCCATCCTGATACCGTTGCTCCAGCGACTGCTACTGTTTTTAAAAATGTCCTTCTAGAGAACTTAGTCTCCCAACTCATCATGTCACTCCCATTCATTTACTTTAATCATTTAAAAATTACTAGTGCCAATAAAAATATACACTGATTGATTATACCTACATCTGTTGGTGTGCACAACTGCATCTTATGATAAACTCCTCCCTCCATATAGTAAGATCATCTTATTCTCATAAAGAAAACTTGACTTTAGTCAAGCCCCAGCGCAGATCAAAGTCTTAGTTCTCCTTACTTGTAATCAAGAAAGGGCTATACTTTCTGATTACGTAAAGAAAGAGTTTGCGTCTGCAAACTCTCTTACTTCATTATACGAAGGTTAATTTTAATTGTGGACGTCTCTCCTATCCATTGATATCTTACAAATGAAATTTTGATATAACAACCTGCAAATCGCTAGCCATATGAGACAATGCTTGACTCGATGAAGCAATCTCTTCCATAGAAGCTGATTGTTCTTCAGCAGCTGCCGAAATAGTTTGCGTATCAGCGGCAGTTTCAGAAGCCACGGTCTTGACACCATTCACTGAACGAACGACCTCATCACTCGATGCAGAAAGTTCCTCAGCAGCCGTACTGATTTCTTGAATCTCACGATTTAATTCTTGTACCATCGTCACGATGAAATTAAAACGTTCACCAGTAGCAGCGATCACTTCCGTACCATGAGCGACTTCCGCAGTACCCTGATTCATAGTTGCGACTGCAATATTGGTTTCTGATTGAATATCACGAATAATTGTACTAATCTTTTGGGCTGCTTCATGGGACTGTTCTGCGAGTTTTCGCACCTCATCTGCAACTACTGCAAAGCCCCGTCCTTGTTCACCAGCTCGCGCCGCCTCGATGGCAGCGTTGAGTGCCAGCAAGTTAGTTTGACCAGCAATACCACTAATTACATCTACGATTTGACCGATTTGTTGTGATCTTTCCCCCAGTTTTTCAACGACTTGCGCTGATTGAGTCACCGAATTTTGGATAGCTTGCATTTGATTTGTCGCTTGCACTACAGCTTCACTGCCTCCAGCAGCAGCACGAGCCGTTTCACCGGATTTTTCAGAAACTTTATTAGAATTAGCAGCAATGTGGTTGATTGACATTGTCATTTCCTGAACAATTGATACCGTCTGCTCTACGGCATCCACTTGATGAGATGTACCAGTTGCCACGTTAGTCACGCTTTCAGCGACTTGACCTGCGGCTTGTGCTGATTGTTCAGAACTAGCCGTTAATTCTTCACTGGCCGCAGCTACTTGTTCAGAAGATTTGGCGACTTGGGATACTAGATTTCTCAAGTTTTCAGTCATTATGCTAAATGCTTGCACAAGATCCCCAATTTCATCTTTCCCTTGGTAGTCAATGGTATCTACTGTTAGATCTCCATAGGCGATATTTTTTGCAGAATTGGCAACTGCACTAAGAGGTCGTGAGATCCGGCGTGCCAAGTAAAAAGAAGCTACACAAGCCACAATAAAAATTATGATATCCCAAATCCCAAGAGAATTTTGCATATTATCGGTAGCATCAACATTTTCTTTAATGCGTAAATCCATGCGTTCACTCAAAAATTTTACAGTATCATTCATATTTTTTTCAGCAGCTTGGATTTTACCTCCTGCTGCAGCTACTGATTTCAAGGCTTCTTGTTCTCCGTGAGTATTGCGGGAGGCAATTCCTTGATCAGACACCTTATGATACTCACTCAAAGAAGCCTTAAGATCAGCTACTTGTTGCTTACCTTCTGGCGTAGTCAATTTCTTTTCTAAACTATCCATTGTTTTACTCATCTTTTGCCGAGAGGCATCATAAGCCTGAGTGTATTTAGGATCAGCTGTTAAAATATAACCACGGACTAGAGCTGCTTGGTTATTCAACTCAATATTAACATCCTTTACTTCTATGACTAAGGGTACACTACGCTTAATCACGCCATCATAACCAGCTTGAATGTTATCAATTTGATAGTATGTATATACATTAAGTCCTGTAAAAGCAATAACCACCATCATACATATCAATAGAATCTGTTTCCCGATTGTTACACGCATTTTTCTTACCACCTTATATCTTTCATTAATTTATCAGGAAACAATTTTCATTTTCCGTTCCCCGTATATTCCACATTTTTTGATAAACTTCCTGCCACTTTATAACGACTACAAAAATATAACTATTTTAAAAATTGCATATAATAACGATATAAACACTGATTGTCCGTTGTGATTTTTTTTAAAATAAGATATGCTGTAAGCAATACTATGAAGTAACTATGAGGTGAAACACTTGTCTGATACTGTATCGTATACCCCAGAAGAAGTAGCTCGAATACTAAAAATTTCACGTTTCACAGTGTATGAATTTATCAAACGCGGCGAATTAACCGCCTATCACATCGGACGAAAATTGCGCATTGAGGCAACTGATTTAGAGATTTTTATGAAAAATGCAAAAGGAGCTAACCAAATACCCCCTCAACCAACCCAACACATTGAACAACTGATGAGTCCATCTCTTCCCAGTCAAGATGGCTTGATCATTTACGGACAAGATGCTACTCTTGATGTATTAACACGACATTTAGAAAAAAAAATGCCTCATGTTCGATTTCTCCGTTCCTATAATGGCAGCATGGATGGTTTGATTGCTTTATACCGTGGTACAGCCAATTTGATTACAACTCACCTTTGGGACGGAGACACTGGAGAATATAACACCCCTTATGTCCGCCACCTCCTGCCAGGTCAGAGGGCACTCATTATCAATCTAGTCTACCGCCAAGAAGGATTTTATGTTGCTCCTGGTAATCCAAAGAATATAAAAGATTGGCCCGATTTACTTCGATCTGATATTCGCTTCATCAATAGAGAGCGTGGTTCTGGTGCTAGGGTACTTCTCGATGAAAAGTTTCGTAAGCTTAATCTTGATCCTCGCGGCATTCCAAACTACAATCAGGAAGAAACCAGTCACCTCGCTATCGCCAGTTCAGTTGCTCGCGGCGAGGCCGATGTAGGACTCGGTATTGAAAAGGCAGCGATGCAAGTACAAAATATAGAATTTATTCCTCTACAAAAAGAACGCTATGATTTAGTCATGTTACGACATGATCTGGAAAAACCTCACTTTCAAGCCTTATTATCCATACTTCGTTCTCCTGCATTTCGCAATGAAATAGCAGGCATGGGCGGTTATGATGTATCGCGAATGGGTGATATTATGGCAGAGCTCTAATCTTAGATTGATACTGAAAAACATTGTCGATAAAACAAACTTATTTAAACTGAACAAAAACGAACTCGCTTTCTCCTTTGCTGTTGATTTAATTCTTATTTTCTTACTGAATTAAGTTTTTATATTGACTCTAGTTTAGTTTTGTAGTATTTTTAGTATAGTAGGAATACTTAATTTCGCAAAAAAAGCTTTCAATGTATTTTTAAAATGAAACCATGATACAAAGGCGTGTCAACTAATCTAGTTCTATCGAGCTACGTTTAGTTGATTTTTTTTCGAAAGTGGTACTTTTTCTATTCCTATGAAGAAACGAAAATCAAACACTAGGGGGAAAACAATATATGAAAACACGTTTATTATCTCTTTTGATGGCAGTTTTTTTAATCACCTCACTTCTCGCCGGGTGTAGCAGTGAAAAGCAAACTGCTCCAGCTGCACCAGTACAAAAAATTGAAATGAATATCTCAGCGGCTGTCAGTCTCAAGGATGCACTAGAAGAAATTCAAAAAAATTATGAGGCTAAAAATCCTACTATAAAATTAATCTATAATCTCGGCGCCTCAGGTGCTCTCCAAAAACAAATTGAACAAGGTGCTCCTGCTGATATTTTTATGTCGGCCGCTCCAAAACAAATGAATGATTTAGAAGCCAAAAATCTTGTCAATAAGGCAACTCGTAAAAACTTAGTTGAAAATAAGCTGGTTATTATTGTACCCAAGTCATCGACTATTGCTCTTACAAAATATGAAGATTTAACTAAAGATGAAGTACAAAAAATAAGCATTGGCGAAACAGCCTCCGTACCAGCAGGGCAATATGCGCAGGAAGTTCTAAAGAAATTGGAAATCTGGGATAAAGTCAAGGATAAAGCAGTTCTGGCAAAAGATGTCCGCACTGTATTAACCTATGTCGAAACAGGTAATGTGGAAGCTGGTATTGTTTATAAAACGGATGCTGCGTCTAGTGATAAAGTAAAAATTACAGCGACTGCACCAGAAGGTTCTCACCAACCAATTGTCTATCCAGTTGCAGTCTTGTCAGGAACCAAACAACAAAAAGCTGCCGAAGATTTTCTTGCCTATCTCAGTACTCCTGAATGTAAAGTCATCTTTGAAAAATATGGCTTTACTATGAGCAAATAATAGAATGATAATAAGATGGTGCAGGTGAAACTTATGGTCGAATGGCAACCCGTTATTCTCTCAATTAAGGTTGCGTCTATTTCAGTAGTATTTGTATTTATTCTTGGGATACTATCGGCCTATGTCATGAGAACGATTGATATTCCAGGAAAAGCAGCCCTCGAATCCTTCTTTACTCTGCCTTTAGTTCTACCACCTGTCGTCATCGGGTTTTTACTGTTAGTTTTAATTGGTAAACAAGGCCCTGTCGGCATCTTACTACAAAAATATTTTGACATGCAAATTATTTTTACTCAATCAGCTGCTGTGCTGGCTGGTACTGTTGTCTCCTTTCCTCTCATGTATCAAAGTACCAAAGCAGCTTTCGAAAGCATTGATAAAACATTGGAAGATGCCGCTCGCACTCTTGGTGCTAGCGAATGGCGAGTCTTCTGGACAGTGACGATCCCCTTATCCTGGCCAGGTCTCGTCTCCGGTTTAGTATTATCCTTTGCCAGGACCTTAGGGGAGTTTGGCGCTACCATTATGATTGCCGGTAACATCCCTGGCAAGACACAAACGATTCCATTAGCAATTTATTTTGCAACAGAGTCAAACGACTTAGTAACAGCAGGTATGTATGTCATCATTATCAGTGTCATTACCTTTTCCATTATTTTCGGCCTGAATCATTGGAAAGGAACAAAAACAATCTTTTAAGTTACAACGGAGAAGGAGCAGGATCATGTTAACAGTTGATATTAAGAAAAAGCTCTCTGACTTTACCCTAAATATCTCATTTACTGCTCCAAATAAAACTCTCGTATTATTCGGGCCTTCGGGATGTGGTAAATCAACGATATTGCGTTGTATTGCCGGGTTGCTAAAACCCGATGAAGGCAGCATTACATCCAATGATACCACTTTCTATTCCTCAACATCTGGAATTCATCTGCCACCTAAGGGGAGAAATGTAAGTTATATGTTTCAAGATTTTGCACTTTTTCCTCATATGAACGTAAAACATAATATTTGGTATGGAGTTAAAACTCATAATCAACAAACAAATGAATTATACGAAAAACTCATTACCTTATTAAAAATTGAACACTTACCTCACCGCACGATCAATCAATTGTCTGGCGGGGAAAAGCAACGGGTAGCCATGGCCCGCGCTCTTATGGCCGAACCCCAGATCCTTCTCTTAGATGAACCTTTATCAGCTCTCGATGCCCAAAGTCGCTATGAATTACAAGATGAGCTTAAAAGGTTGCAAGAAATCTGGAACATTCCATTTATCCTAGTGACTCATTCACCAGAAGAAGCCCAAGCCCTCGGCAGTGAAGTATTATTTCTTCATCAAGGACAGCAAGTGTCTGAACCACCACCATCGTGGAATATGAATCCTAACGGAACGACAAGAAGTTCTTTTCAATATTTTTATTAATCTATAATAAAAAGCAGGCATGATCGAAAATCGCTTGCTTTTTATTATAGGCAAAAGAGATTTTCAAAGCTGCTATGATTTGAAAATCTCTTTTGCGAAAACCAAGGAGTACAGGGACTAGGTTTCACACATGAAACCTAGTCCCCGTACTCCTTGGTTTTCGCAAAAGAGATTTTCAAATCACAGCAGCTTTGAAAATCTCTTTTGCGAAAACCAAGGAGTACAGGGACTAGGTTTCATGTGTGAAACCTAGTCCCTGTACTCCTGTTTTGGTATGTAATCTTAATTATTTTATAATCATAACTTCTGTAGACTTGATGAGTGCAGTCACTTCATCGCCTACTTTTAATCCCAAATCATCAATGGAATCCACAGTAATGGTAGCGACAATTTCTTCACCTTTATAGTCAACTACAACTTTGGCCATTACACTACCTTTAACAACTTCTTTGACAATACCTTGCAATTTGTTTCTACCGCTGATTTTCATAATAATATCCCCCTTTTACTATAATTTTATATAAAAGAGCTAAGCTCTCTTATAACAACTAATAACCACTTCAATCAAATTTATTCTTCAAAATCCATGGAAATCTGATCAATAGATCCACCACTGCGTAGTACTTCCCGAATTGCCAGCATTTTTTGATCAATTTTAGTCAATGTAGCGAGATTACTTCGTTCTTTTTCTGTGGTTACAATCACTTTACTGATACCCCCATTTTTAATTACAATTCGTTTATCCCCCATTAATGCCAAGATGGGGTCATGAGTTGCCATCAGTACTATTTTTTCTTTATCAATCAATAACCGCAGTGCCTTTTGGCGATCAATCCCCGCATTCTCAATTTCATCAATCAATACAATCGGTGACGAACTTAGATAAGCTGTATCAGCAATCATCAAAGCCCGTGACTGACCTCCACTTAAGGATGTGACAGGCGTATCCGGAGCGAATTCTTCTCCTGCCAATTCATTCGCTTTTACAATAATATGGCTGGTCACTTCTTCTATATTCTCCAGCATCCGACTTTCCGCATGCATACTCACAAACTCTTCTACGGTTAAATCCATAATAAAATTCATGTTTTGGGAAAGCTGGGCCACTAGTTTATGTTCAACAGAAAATCGACATTTTAGATCAGGTAACTGTCCATTGATCAGTATTTTACGATTGGTCGGTGTATCTTTTTGGGCTACCCATTCAATATCGGCCAATAGTCTACTTTTCCCCGAACCAGTAGGTCCTACGATGCAGACAATTTCTCCTGCATGTATGGTCAATTCTATGTCTTCTGACTTTCCATACTTGTCATTGCCACCGATGATCGTAATGGAGTCTACTTTCATTTTATCTTCTTTTAATTTCTCCATTTGGATCATAAAGGAAAGAAATTGATCAAGAAAGTCTTGGCGCCCTATCCCTAAATCCTGTAAAGTATCTTCTTCTAAAGTAGCAAAATACTCTGCAATCGGATATTCTTCACGCTGCTGAAGATTTGGTAGTGAAGAAAAAAAATCAAGGGCATACGGATAAGATTTAAATAATTGTTTTAGCGTCATTACAGATAGACTATCCCACATGGAATTCACCTTCTTATTCACATATAATTCTTTTTCCAACGCCCTGCAATTTAGCTAAGATCCATTTTACGCACATTTCCCATTTGAAAATTCTGCCCAATACGAGTTTGTCCTAAACAATAAGAACAAGTAGCAGCTGGCATGGAAAACCGCAAATGATAATCTGCAATTCCCTCTAAATTCTGGGCATTTTTAAATAATTGACCAACTTCTCTCGCACCTTGACCAGTAATACCATTGACATGAACAATGATGGCACTTGGATTTGCTTGCTTGACCCGAAATGCAAATACCTCCCGCTCAGCCTGAGAAACGATATCACCTTTGGTGATAATGACAATATCGGCAAGTCTCAGCATGGGCCCTACTTTACGTGGCGTATTCACCCCGCTTAAATTATCAATCACACACACTGCCATAATATCACGAATGTGAGGCGAACAGCGATTACACAAACCTGCACTCTCACTAATTAACAAGTCAAACTCTTTTCTGCGCGCCCATGCCAGACAATCTTGAACATTATTGACAAAAAAATGATCTGGACAAAGATTCCCCGATAAACCAGTCTTTGCTTCAATGCCTTTTTTTTCATAGAGAACCTGATCCTGAGTGGACAAGCAATCAAACTTTACCACACCGACCCTCAGTCCCTCATCTTGAAGAGCTTCAATAATTTTTACTAGGACGGATGTTTTACCCACAGAGGGTGGTCCAGCAACAGTAATTAGCTGCATATTTCTTTTCCTCCAGCACGATAGACATTCATAAATGTAGTATTCATCGTATTCACTAACTGCTCGATATCATTATGTTTGATAAAATCCCAACCTAACCATTTTAATTTCACATGCTCAGGAAGATTGACTTTCACATCGGCATGAACGGCTGGAAAATAAGCCTCTGCACAAATATGAGCGATTTGAAAGCCAGTCAGATAATCGGATAACTCTTGCATTTCTTGCATTTTATCAGCTTTAATCAACACTGAAATCGGATAAGCTAAGATCCCCTCTTCTGGCCATACAACTTTTATATGATCAGACTCCCTCATTGTTTTGTAAAAAAAGTAAGGCATAATATGAACGGGCGCTACATCTTTACGGTTACTCATCAGTTCTTTAACCATTTGCGCCGGGTGGAGTCCACACTTTACAGATCGTCCTAATTGCTCTACACCTTCTATGCCATAATCTTTATAATAATTAAGATGGACAACATCACAAAAAACGTCGCCATGCCCACGCATCACAACCTTATTTTCAAACTCAGGTTTTAATAAATCGCCCCACGACTTAGGCACAGGAATATCTCCCAATCGTTTTTCATCTACGACCATTACAAGAACATTTGCCCCAATCACTGTAAAATGCCCATCGGGATCAATCAGACCAGCCTCAGCTAAACGAGGATGTACAGGACGATTGATTACATCAGCAAAAACGCCTTTATTTACAAACCGCTCCATAAAATTTTTGTAAAAGAAACTGTATCCAGCGGTCATAATGATATCAGGGATTTCATTTGCTTCTTCAAAATGTTCTAGGTAATCTTCATAATCAAGGTGATCATTAAAGAAAGATTCAATGCAATAATTAAGTGGCAGATTTTTTTCTTCTCGCAGATAATCCAAGAAGAGTTTTAATTCACTTTGCATGGGAACCTTTAAGGGGCAAGGCAATAGGGACAACATATTTAGATGTTCGGAATGATTGTCAAAGACCGTTGATTCCAGATTTTTATATTTTTGTTTTTCCGCAAGTTTCTCTTCTAATAATGATATAAATGCTGCAGGATTGATACCTTTACTCTTTAAAGCAGTTTTTAGTTTTAAAACCACTCCCAGCTGCTTTATAACCGTATCATCAGCAAAAATGGGAAAGCCATTATGAATAAAGACCTCGCGTGTTTCAGGGTAATTCTTAATAATTTCATCAATTGTCATTGTTAATTGTATCTGTTCCACGCCTTTTCCCCCTTTTGTACATTATGATTTATCATTCTGTCCATTTTTCCGTTTTTAAATTACGATCAATTAGATTCTACTTTTACCTAAAATTAAAACCGGTTTGAGGCGTAAAAACACTTCAAACCGGCACATCATTGTACACAAAAACAATTAAGCTTGTGATCATTATACCTATATATGCTATTTTTTTCAATATATTTATAGAAAAAATCCTCAAAACACTTTTTTCATGTAAATACAGCATATCACTACGGCATTTTCATTGTAAATAGTTCCTTAGGTTCCACTGCATTTTCTTTGGCCGTCATTTCCTCTGGTTTTATCCGATAAATAGAAACTTGATTGCCATCCATTCCAGAGCGATATTTTTCAATCAAAGTGCTGGTTAAAGGCTGACTATAATACTTTGGCATAAATTTATCCAGAAATTTTTGGAAAACCTCAGCAGCCTCTTTAAAATCCCTTACCTTTTCAGCTTGACCGAAAAGCATGACACTCATGTATGACGTATCGGCATGGCAGGGAACGGGATCAATTACAGTACCATGTTCTTTATAAACTGTGAAACAAACAGGAGGATTTTGTGAAAGGATCTTTTCTTTTTTTCCCGAACCCATACCATGAAAATAAATAGAACCTTTGTACCAGAGATAGTTCACTGGAAGAGTATAAGGCAAAACCCCATCGACCATTCCAAGTACACCAGTCCTTTCACCTAAAAGAAAGGTTTCAATTTTTTCCTGATCGGTGCAATTTCTTTTTGTATAACTAACCTGATTCATCAAAGCTCCCCCTTTCGATCCATTTCTTCTAACTGGGTAAGAAACAACTTCATCCACTGATTATTTTGTTCAATATAGCCAGGGTGAGCAAGCAGTTCTTCTGCCGTCTGCACATAAACGTCATGAACCATTTCTTCCCTGCAATTTTCAACAAGACCTTTGATGATCATTGGTGTATTCTCCATATGATACTGAAAACCAAAAACCCTTTTTTTATAAATAAAAGCTTGATGCTTGCAGGCATCACTTTCCCCTATACATGTTGCCTCTGCTGGCAGCACACTAAAGGTATCTCCATGCCACTGAAATACGATTGGCTCTGCAGGAAAGAAAGAAAATAAAGGCGATAACCGCGCCTCCTCACTTAACCTGATTGGAAACCAGCCAATTTCTTTATAAGGGTTTGTGGTCACCTTGCCACCGATTACATCAGCAATCAATTGACCTCCCAAACATAGGCCGATTACGACTTTACCAGATGCAATCGCTTCTTTGATCAATACTTTTTCATCCACTAGCCAGGGATAAGATTCTTCTTCATAGATATTCATAGGCCCCCCCATGATCACGAGCCAATCAAAATCATGTTGCATTGGGAGAGTCTCATCTTTATATAATTGAGTATTTGTTATGAGATGGCCGTTTTCCTGTGCCCATGTCAGTATGCTCCCTGGATTTTCAAATGGAACATGCTGCAAATAATGAAGTCTCATATTATGATCCCCTCCTTTCATCACGCATTTAAAATTAACTACTTATCCACCACAATCACCACAATTTACGTTCATATAACTATATTTTGATTTCCTGACCATAGGCACAGCATAAGAAGCTGGTTTTGTCATCCGATTCTGTAATACTTCGATATATCCTTCAGGTAAACCTTGTTCATAGGCACCTTGTATAATGAAATTTAAATAGTCCGTACTCGGAGGCATCTCTTCGCCCAATTTATCTTTTTTATAAATACGGGCATCAAAGATTCTCTCTTCAGTATTAATTACATCCACAGGATAGTGAAAATAAGGTCCCGTCCCATCAAAACGAACATCTTGATACATATCTAGTTGTTCACAATCAAAAAAACTTAATTCGTATAATACGCCCCACACTTCTGTATCACGGTCAGGAACAACAGTTTCTTGGGCTCCATCCCAAATGGCAGAATCTCCATAAAAGTCAACCCGATACCCAGGCAATCGAGCAATTCCAAGCACTGTTGGACTAGAACATCGTTCCTGCATTTGCCTTAAATTCATATTAGAGCCATAGGCGAAGTAATAGTGGGATATTTTATTCATCATGCTTCTCCTCTTTTTTACCATTTATTATGGTGATTAAAGATGATACGATCCTACTACAGGCCGATAAGGAAATAAGGGCCTGCCGCTTGCTTTGGTCACTAAATCAGCTAAGGAACTCAAATGAGCTGAGTCCACACCACAATGATAACCATAAAACTTTTCCAAAGAAGCAACGACTTCTTCTAAAGAAGCATTACCAGCTCTTTCACCAATCCCTGACAATGTCACACTGGCAAAAGAAACTCCTGCGTGAAAAGCAGCTAAGGTATTGGCTGTCGCCAAACCAAAATCGTTATGTCCATGAAATTCAATGGGCAAGGAAGAACGCCCAACCAAATTTTCCAAACGACTAAACGTCATGAAAGGATCTAAACAGCCTACTGTATCAGCAAAGCGAATTCTCATAGCCCCATTCTCCGCAGCAACATCTGCAAATTTTAGAAAAAATTCCGGATCAGCACGTGAAGTATCTTCCGCCCCTACAGTAATAGTGCAACCATAACTTTTCAAGAATTGCAAGGCACCTTTTAACCGCCTAAGAACCCATTCTCGATCTTTTTTCAACTTATGAGTAATGTGTAAGTCCGATATCGGCAAGGAAATGTGAATGCACGAAAATCCACACGCTAGAGATGCACGAATATCTTGTAGATCGGCTCGATTCCAAGCAATCAAGGTTGCTCCTAAAGGTAATGCTAGTAGTGTCCGTAAGGTTTCTTGCTCTTCAGTACCCATTGCCGGTGTACCTGCTTCGATCCATGAAACTCCAGCTCGATCAAGAGCAATCGCCATATTTATTTTTTCGTCTGTCGAAAAAACAACTCCTGCAGACTGCTCACCATCACGAAAGGTTGTATCAACAATTTGAAACCCAGTCTTATGAGCCATGATCAATTCCCCCCTTTTTTCTACCTATGAACCGACTTGTCTTTGTGCCATATCATGTCTCGTCCAATAGAGCTGATGCAACTGTAAATCCGATAATGGACTTTTTTGAAGTGATGCAATTCTTCTTACTTTTTCTAACATCTGTAAGGCTTGGGCCTGATCAAGTTCCAAATTCCATTGAGAAAATTTAATCTTCAAAGAAGCAGTCCCAGAATGCTTACCAATGATTAATTGTCTAGTTTGCCCCACTTCTTCAGGTCGAATGACTTCATAGAGAGAAGGGTTTTTGGTAATGCCATCAACATGTATTCCTGACTCATGAGCAAATACATCCCGCCCAATCAAAGCTTTATCAACGGGTAAACTAATTCCCATGGCAGCTAAAATCTGCATACAATCTTTGGCTAGAGAACCTCCTGATGGGACTTGATCTTGTTTCCACAAATGTTTTACTGCCATCAAAACCTCTTCCATAGGAGCATGATTAGGGAGTCCAATTCCACTCACTGCTGTTGCCACATATCGAATCCCTGATCTTAAGGCCGCTAAACTATTCGCTGTCGCAAGCCCATAGGCATTATGCCCATGAAATTCTACGGGACAAGGTATTACCCGCTGTAATAGATCCATCTTTTCACAAGCAATAAAAGGATCTATGGCACTCCCCTGATCTTGATAAATAAATCGTTTCACTTGATAGCGAGGGATAAGTGGCCAATAGCAAGCTAGATCAGAAACAGAAAACTCAGAGGCATTTTCAATGCATAGATAAATTTCTTTAGCAAATCGTTGTATAGCAATCAACGCATTTGTTAGCTGATCTAATAAAAGATTTCCAGGTTGATGAAGCCAGTTAATCACGATTTTGGAAAATCCCATTTGTCGAACCTGATCTATTTCTGCAAAGGAAGGGTTTATTTTACACCGTAACAAAGGTAATAAAAGGGTCTGTTCTAGACTCACCCCATATCTTTTCAAATGACTCAGGGATACATCAGCGTTTTCAATTGAATATTTTTTCAAAAAAGGTCCCATTAACTTAAGGGTAGCAATTGACGCACCTAGACGTAACGCTTCATCCACCGTCTGATCAACCACCATCACCATCTGTTTCATTTTTGCCACTTCCCTTCCCCTTTTTTATGCTAGCTGTCGTCGGATGAATCCGAGTCCCTGGGTGGAGGAATCACAATATTCTCCTTGTGATTCCTTGTCCCTGAATTCTTGGGAACGATCTTCTCCTAGTAGTCCAATGGCATCAGCGCGACATTGCTTACAGTGACGCATTTGCATGACATCCAGTTCGCACAAATTCCTCATATCATTGACATCTTCCATCCTGGTTTGAGGGAAATTTTCAAAAACACTACCTGGAGCTGGAATGAGGGGCATAATATTAGTAATGAAAACACCAAATTCTTTCATCTTCTTTACAACTTCTGGAATGTGTTGATCATTGATCCCTTTCAGCATAACAATATTGATTTTTACGATGATGCCTTGACTTGTCAGTAGAGCAATACCAGCCAATTGATTTTCAATTAGAATTTTCGCACCTGCTTCCCCCGTATAATGCTGTCCTTTAAAATTTATATGTTTGTAGATCTTCGCCCCAATCGCGCTATCTAAGCAATTCACTGTTACCGTCACATGAGTTACGCCAAGATTTATGATTTGCTGAGCATATTCTGGTAATAATAGACCATTTGTTGAAAGACAAAAAACAACTTGAGGATTTTCCGCACGAATCAGCCTGATGCTCTCCCGCGTATTTTCCCAATCAGCTAAGGCATCTCCAGGTCCTGCAATTCCTACTACACTAAGCTGCGCAACCTGCTCACGTACCCGATCAAACTTCTTTTTAGCGGCCTGTGGCGTAAGAATTTCACTGGTTACACCTGGACGACTCTCATTAACACAATCAAATTTACGATTACAATAATTACAACTAATATTACAGTAAGGCGCAACAGGTAGATGCATCCGAGCAAATTTTTGATGAGCATCAAAAGAATAACAGGGATGCTTTTGGGTCTTCTCTAACATAGTAGTAGCCTTTTCCACTTTGGTATCTGATGTTGAACCCGGGCACTCCATGTTTTCCACCTCAACCTTCTTTATCATAATCACCTAATGATATCCTCTTCTTAGTGATTCTGCCAGAACCTGATAACAATCATGTTCTGGCAGAATCTAATAGAACCCTAATTACGTCTTACCATACATTCAATATCCATTCCTTGTTCTTCTTGTATTCCATGTCAGTAAATAAGGTGTTCGCTATTTCTTCAGCGAGCCATATAGCGCCTGCATAACCGACGACTGGATGACGGAATAATCCTGCACGATCGTATGTGGGGAAACCGACTCGTACCATAGGAATATTATTATCAATAGATACAAACCGCCCTTTTGAATGACCCAAAATGAGGTCCAGTTCTAATCCTTTGTTCTTAATCCGGTCTTCCAGTTCCCACAAATCTGAATTGCAGATGATCTCCATATCGAAATCGGTTTTTTCCTGGAACGCCTTGATACGAGGATCTTCTACATATGTCTTATTGTCATCGCCAAGTAATAGAAGTACAGGTTTCATCTCTAAATCGATACAAAATTCTGCCAGCCCGATGACCAGATCAGGATGCCCATAGATAGCAACTTTCTTATCTGCCAAAAACATGTGGACAAGATCAGTTAGTGCATCAATGGCAATTCCCCGTTCGCGAACTAAAGCCTGAGGGATTGGTTTACCTGTCATCTTTTTCAAATTCTGCAAAAAGATATCAGTATTGCGAATACCAATAGGGCTTGGTCCTATAATAGCTGGAACGCCAAATTCGCTTTCAAGATACTCAGCGGCTTTTCCACCTTCGTATTTATTTAACGCAATCGTTCCTATGGCATCAGCTGTTCCAATCAAGTCCTCAACCGTCGTACTGCCGTGAGATACAGAATTAGCGTCTGGCATGAGGGGGGAGTCAAAGCTTTCAATTTCAAAAAGTACAGTTGCCTCTACCTCCATTACAGACAGAAGGTGTTTGAGAGCTGTTACATCCCCTGGATTGGTCCAACCAGTCATCAAGTTAATTTTTCCGTTTGGCTTATCTTTTTTTGCCAAAGTTTGTACAAAAGCCTCCAAAGCGACATCGTATCCTGTCACTTGACTTCCCTTAAAGCTAGGGCAATGAACTGGAATCAAACGAACGTCTCGATCAGCATATTTTTCTTTTAGTAAGCCTTCATTGAGCTTTCGAATTACACCATCTACATCATCACCGATAACTTCTGTTGAGCATGTTGTAATGACTGGTATGACTCTTACATGAGGATACCGCATTAGCACTACGTCGACTGCTTCCTCTACGCGGTGGACAGCACCAAATACGGCAGCATCCTCATGCAAGGATGAAGATGCAATATCAAAGTTTTCCTTCAAATGCTGTGCGATGAGTAGGCGTACAAACATAACGCACCCTTGCCCTCCGTGAACTATGGCAATACAATCCTCAATTCCGATACTAGCATATTGGGCTCCTGCAGGTTGGCATGTAAATATTGGGTTAATAACGCCGGCACGTTCCTTTTCTTTCATCTCACAAGACATAGCATGACTCCCTTTACTATTTATTTTTTAAACGTCGGCCGTGACGGCACAATTCTTATCTCTAATACTTAGGATCAGTCAGTTCTTCATTAAGAGACCCTGTAATCGTTAAGTAGTCTAAACGATCTTTGAGTGCCTGCATGAGGATTTTTATGTCCCCTTTCTCCATCGCCGAAATCCACGGATAGGTGGCTTTGAATTCTTTAGCTAATACCACAGCATCTACCCAATAACATTTGTCCGCTGGAGTTCCCAATTCGACAGGTTCTTCACACAATATCTGAGTAGTTTTGGTAAGGATTCCCTCGTTTTGTTTTTCTCTATCCCATGCCCGAGAGTGAAACTGCCACAAGCACCATTTCATAATATAATCTACAAGTTCTTCGACCCTATCTTTCATTACAACTTCCATTATGTCCCCTCCCTTATACCACGTCGACAAGCTGACCTGGTGCATTTGGATATGTCTTGCCACGCAATTTTGTAACGCTGTCGTAATCACCGGTATATGGTCTTTCTTCAATTGGAGTTGCTTCATCCTTACTGATATTTACATCAGAAATCATCTGTCGTGTGGAAAATCCTATATCGGTAGCGATCTCATCTTTACTGATATCGAGTCCTGAAAGCTGATGAATTGGTGAATAGACAGCATTATAAATATCCCGAGCGAATCTTACCCAACCTTCAAAACCTTTATAAGGACCATTGTGATAGGCATGAGCGTTAAGGTACTGAACACGAAGTTTCTTGGCAACTTCACCTGGGCGAACGCCAGTGAAGATGACATCAGGTTTTAGTGTCTTCATCGCTTCAATTCCCTCTAATTCATTAGGATCATCAATAGCGAGAGCACCTTCTTGGCAACGGGCAACGCCTTTTTCCATATCACCTTGATGACCAAACTTCGTATATACAGAGACAACATCAAGTCCCATCTCTTCATGAATGACATGAGCCCAGTGCCAAAGTTTAGAGCCCCCCGGCCACAAACATACTTTTATCCCTTTCAGACGTTTTGCATACCAATCAAGCTCTGGTTTCCATCTGGCAGTTTCTTCGTCAATGATCGCTTGCGCTTCCTTTTCCAGTCCAAAGAACATACCAACCTTCATGAGGGATTCGCCTAAGGGTTTAAAACCAAATCCTTCAATATCAAGGCGCGGAATACCATATCTTACTTTGAGTTCATTGCAGATGTATTCAGCAGACCGAGCACATTCTAGTACATTAAGGTGGGCTAAGTGCATACCTCTGAGATCATCATAGGAACCATTACCCGTAAAGGTGGATAGAACCTGAATACCCATTCTCTTGAAATAGTCTGCCATGACTTCTGAATCCCCTTGAATGTTATAGTCACCAACATAATTGATGACATATTTACTAGTGATTTTCGGTTCAAATGTTCCAACTTTCTGATCGAGCCACGCAAGATTAATTTTATGATGTCCGCCCGACTGACTAGGTCCAGCAAACCCAGGTGAATTGCAGACGAAGATATCAACCTCAGGCATTTCGTCCATCACTTCTTGGGCAATAGCATTAATATCGTCCCCAATGAGCGCTGTCGCACAAGTTTGGTACAGACTCATTCTTTTGATATTAGGGAAGGCCTTAAACGCCTCAATAATATTTTGTTTGAGCATTTTTTCCGCTCCGAATACGATATGCTTTTCCTTTACATCTGTAGCATAGGTATATTTGAGCTGAAAGTTGTCGTTATCACTGATATAACGTTTGGTTTGCCAGGTATCATAGGTACATCCGACTGGTCCATGACTCATATGGATAACATCCTTCATAGGAGCACCAATAACATGTTTAGCACCGCAGTACGCACACCCGCGTTCTGAAATTGTACCAGGAATTGTATTTTTATATCCGAGAGGAAGACACGATGTCAAATCTTCACCTGGACCTTTGACAACAGCATGCTTTTCCCTTTCAGGAATACATTCACTACATTTAAACTTGTGATATGGCATAATTTCTTCCCCCTTTATTTAATAATAAACACTTACTACCACCATTGCAGGCGGTTGACTTAAATTTAGCGGATTGCATCCACAGCCGTCATCTACATGACAGACCATGACGGATAGACCTCATTGTCTAACTGTCCAATTGATTGTCCATCTAGTCCAATTACTGGAATTGCAGCGATGCCCGAAGAAGCAATCCTATTTTACACCCACCACAATTGGCTAGATGGCTGCATCTCCAGATTCCTTAGTTCTTACTCGGACTGCATCAAGTACTGGCAATACAAAAATTTTGCCATCACCAACATTATACTGGGTTTTATTGGCAGAAATGATTGCTTGAACAATTCCCGGTACATCTTCATCATGAGCCAGAACAGTAAACATCCTGCGCGGAAACAAACGAGTTCCATCCAAAAATTCAGTAATCCGTTTTTCTGTCTCATGATCATTTTTTTGGGCTAGGGCTAGTAAGGTCTCTCGTCGTTCCGCAATGACAGATTTATCTTCTACCAGCCTGCCACGTCCCATAACCTTAAGTGCTGTAAAGCCAGCAGCCCCCACCTTAATGAGTGCTTTTTTAGTAGCACTGACTTTATTCATCCTGACGACAGCTATAATTTCTTTCATCATGCCATCTCCTTTAAAGCCCAGCCACGCCGCTGGAAACAGTATACACTTCATCTGCTGAGCTGATAAATATTTTCCCGTCGCCAAAAGCTCCTTCTGCCCCAGTCTTGGCATAACGAAGAATGATATCAAGTACATCCTCTTTATCTGCATCATTAATCACTAACATAATAAGGCTTTTAGGGATTTCATCATATACAACATCACCAAACTTAATACCCTTTTGTTTACCCCGCCCAACAACATCAACTACAGTAGCAGCATGAAACCCCGCACTAGATAGTTCATCAAGAACCACTTCTTTTTTATCCGGTCTAACAATCGCTCTCACCATAATCATAATCGATAATCTCTCCTTTATTTTTTTACTTATCTTTTAATCAACCATGCCATATTTAACAACCATGGCCTCTAATTCATCCATAGTGAGAGGTTTCGGAATAACAAAATTCTTATTTTCGATAATTTTGCGTGCTAGTTCCCCATATTCATGAGCTTGTTGGCACTCAGCATCAAATTCCACAACTGTTTTTTTGTTAAATTCGGCTTTTTGCACGATATTATCGCGAGGTATTACGTGAATCAACTGCGTGCCAATTGCTTTGGCGAATTCTTCCATAAATTCCACTTCCCGATCCACTTTACGACTATTGCAAATAATCCCGCCTAGACGAACACCACTTTGTTTTGCATATTTTAGAAGACCCTTAGAAATATTGTTGGCAGCATATACAGCCATCATCTCTCCTGAAGCAACGATATAAACTTCCTCGGCTTTACCTTCACGGATTGGCATGGCAAATCCACCGCATACAACGTCACCAAGTACATCAAAGAACACAAAGTCCAAATCCGATGAATAGGCTCCATTTTTCTCCATAAGATCAATGGCTGTGATTACACCACGACCTGCACATCCTACACCAGGTTCCGGACCACCTGATTCCACGCAACGAATTCCGCCGAAACCTGTTTTTACAACTCGATCAACAGTAATTTTCTCTTCTCCTTCATCACGAAGGACATCCATTAATGTTTTTTGATTCATTCCACCCAGAATAAGGCGGGTTGAATCTGCTTTAGGATCACAGCCATGAATGAATATATTCTTATCATAAAAATGCACCATAGCCCCTGCAGTATTTTGTTGTGTAGTTGATTTACCAATTCCGCCTTTTCCATATATAGCTATTTTTCTTGTCATTTTAAAAAACCGCCTTTACTTTATTTTTTTACTTTACTAGTGGGCATTCTTTGTCTAGATTCTTCAATTCCCTACTATGGGTATCTATAAATATTAAATATTCAAATTTTTTCATCATCCTGTTGAAAAAATAAATGTAAAGTGTTATAATCCATAATAGGTAAACTGAACGAACCTAGTGCTACTGGGATTAGAAAATTTACCTCGCTTCATGGGTACCACGAATACTCATGAAGCATTTTCTTGTCCTGTTCTATAAAACCACCCCCTTTCAAATCATGATAAAACTTGTGAATTATAAAAAAAGGGTACACAAAATAAACCTAGCGCTACTGGATGAATTTTTTATTTAGCTTCACGAGTACCACGAATGCTTGTGAAGTTTTTCATTTTACGTTATAAGTACCACGAATACTTATAATGTAATTTTTTTATTCCTTTTTAATTACATCTAGACTCTAAGTCTCTCATTGTCATTTCAGAAAACTCCTCTACATACCCAAAAAGATTACGACGTCGATGAAAAGGAGAAGTTCCATTATATTTAATAATCCATCGATTCAAAGCTGGCTGAATCATTGCTAGTGATATATCGAGGGCTTCGGCATCACTGAAAAAATCCTCTAAGAAATCTCGTTGAAAACGTTGTATGATACCAAATTCATGCCGAGGCTCTAGCCATTCAATCCCCATCGCTAAAACACTTTCTCGAATCATTGATTCTTCCTCCTCACAATGTTCGCGCGTTGCTTTGATCGAATGCACAAGCTTATGAATTGTATAGCCTCGACTGCGATAAAAGGGAACTATTTTTTCTTGCAATAACCTTAATCCGATTTCCCCTGAACAACGACGGCTCATTTTGCCAAAAGCATATCCATTAAATAGATCAAGTACCAAATGAAGATAGAACATCTTATTTAACCGTCTAAAAAACACACATTCATATACAAGCACATCACCTGGTCCACTTGCTAGGAAATTTCGGTCACGAAAAATTGGATTTAACCGTTCGATAAACTGCACTTGCCTTTTGTCTAATTCAATTTCATCATTGAAATGAAGTCGCATTAACTCACGGCAAACATCTTCTTTACTTTTAATGCCACACTCTGCACGAAGATTTAATAATTCTTCCATCGTTATTTCAATGCCACGTTTGTTAAAAAAATCCAAAATACGAAAGTTATTCCAAAAAGGATACTTTAAACAAATTGTCACTAATAACTGACCCAATTTGGTATGAAAGCCTTCCTCACTGATTACAGAAGGGATAGTTTCTGTAATCAGATGAAATTTTTTGTATTGATTGGGGTATGAAAGTTCAGCAAGTTCAATCGGTTCATCTATCCATGGCTCACTCACTTCAACATCACTCAATATCATGACCTGTATTCCCGTCAAAACTTGTTCTTTTTCTGCTGATAAAATTAATGTGCTATGACCCGACACCGCACTCACCCCTTTTAAAAATAATAGCCGACCGAAACGCATACGCGTATTCGACCGGCACTCCATTGTACTCGAAACGAAAACTAACTAAAACATCATTAACTTAACTTGACTAGATTATACATCATGTTTTTATTCATTGCAATACATTTATGTTAGTTTTATTTTTTCCGTACTACAATTTTATTATTTAAGATTAAACTGCTTTTAATCGTTTTATTGTTGCATTAATCAGATTTTTTTCACTACATACAATTTAGTCAAAGATAATCCATACTTAAATTAAAATGTTGATACGCCTTGCATAAGTTGTTACCAAACTGTGTCCCAAGTAAACATAAAAGCCTCTGAGGTAAACCCTCAAAGGCTTGAATTTCTTATGGTGCGCCCGGCAGGAATCGAACCTACGCACATGGCTTCGGAGGCCAATGCTCTATCCCCTGAGCTACGGGCGCAATTTATCTCTTACAGTCACGAATAATATTATACCATAAATATAATAACATGTCTAATTTAAAAACGATATTTTTATTTATGATTGAGTGGAGCTTGACAATAAGGGCACACCACAAAATCCTCTTTAACAGGACTACCACATTTAAAGCAGGTCTGTGAAATTTCTTCTACGACTGTTGCTTCAACATCAATAACATCATGATAACCTGCTGCTTTAGGTTGCTTCTCATTGGTTTTCCCAAGGATTAAATACAAAGGCACGAGTACGATCGGCATGGCTGCACTACCAATTGCCCACAAAAAAGCAATGACAGTACTATGCCCCCTATTCTTAGCATGATTATATATACAAAATGCAACTAAAAGCCCAATAAGCATACCGAACATTCCCATAAAAAAACCACCTTAAATCAATGTATTTATAAATTATAACATTACAGAAGTAAACTCGTCCATCTAAAGCTAAAATCTAACTATCCTTATCCCATCAATTTAAACAAATTATAATTCTAAATGTCCTTTACACAAGGATTGATACTAAATGAAATTGTATATTATTGCATCATCTGTTAGAATAGATAAATGAGGAAAACATTGATGTCCCGAACCCTCGAAGTAATTGAATAGATTGAGAAAGGTTGTTGACCAAAAAATGAACGTTAAAGTTATTGACCATCCATTAATTCAGCATAAATTATCTATTATGCGCAATGTAAATACAGGAACGAAAGAGTTCCGCGAATTATTAGATGAAATTTCCATGCTTATGGCATTTGAAATTACTCGCGATCTCCCTCTTGAAGAAGTGGAAATCGAAACCCCAGTTGCAAAATGTACCTGCAAAATGTTATCTGGTAAAAAATTAGGCATCATCCCAGTCTTGCGTGCTGGTCTAGGCATGACAAACGGAGTGGTGAAGTTAATTCCTGCTGTTAAAGTTGGACACATCGGTCTATACCGTGATCCTAAAACCTTACTGCCAGTCGAATATTACTCAAAATTACCGAGCGATGTAGCCGAAAGAGACTTTATCATTATTGATCCTATGCTAGCAACAGGTAATTCTCTAATCGCTTCCATCGATATTCTTAAAGGCAAAGGTGCCAAGAACATTAAATTAATGTGCCTAGTTGCTGCACCAGAAGGCATCAAGCTCATTAATGACGCTCACCCTGATGTTGATATCTATGTCGCTTCAGTCGATGAAAGATTAGATGATCATAGTTATATCGTCCCTGGTTTAGGTGATGCAGGCGATCGACTCTTCGGAACAAAATAATACCCCTGTAAAAAATAGGCACACATTATTCTTACAATAATGTGTGCCTATTTTTCATTAATCAACATTTGAATGATGATAGAGCATATCAATCATAACCAATTGCAGAACCTTCTAAGTCATAGCGTCTGAACGAAATTTAGTCTTATTCGATGAACTAAAGAGTATACAATCTACTCACTTTATATTATGTGACCCTCTTTTTCGTTCTTTTTTCCACTGTATATGAAAAAAAATCTATCCACCTAATGAAAGGTCGACGGATTTTGCCTTAAAACGTAACTCTTAATCCAATTTTAACTTTCTTATTATCAAAGTCATATCCACCAACAATTCCGATATATTTACCATCATTGCTAATTTTACGGCTGACATCCCCTGTAATCTCTCCTATCCCCGTCGGCTTTATACCATTGAAACTTGGATAAACATTGATACCACGTATTACTTTTTTATAAGCAAATACATTATACTGATTCAATGTTACAGGTGTATTTTCTGGCAGTTTAGTAATTTCTTTTATATTAACTTCTTTTTCAGGATCTTTTGAATCTGTGACGATCGCAAAATCAGCTCCCTTAGCTGCAACTTCTTTTACAACTGTTTTTTCCACCTCGTAAGGCACCGTTACGATTACTTTTTCTGGTGGTTTATTCGCCAACTCCGTAATCTGACCGGAAGCATCCTTTAACTGCGACTCTAGCATCTCTATATGAGCTACCTTTGCAGCTAATTCTATACCTTCAGCCGTCTGTGCCTGTATTTGCTTCTCATAAGTGACGACCTCTGCTGTATGGTGTTGCCAAGCATAATATCCAACAATGAAAACAATGATTATAAACAACAACAATAAGAAGAAAAATAAGGTTACTGTTTTAGGGTTAGCAATCATTTTTTCGTATATATGACTCATTTTATAACCACCTCCAATCCATATCTTTATTCTTTTTTAACTCACCATTTTTATTACAATATGCTTTTTCTTCATTAGTTGTACCTCTGTAATTTTTTTACATCTTTATCACAATTAGATTCTTTATTTTCTATTCAATTGCATAAAAAACTACCGATTAAAAAGTCTAGATGACCTATATCACCCAGAACATTCAATCGGTAGTAAACTATTTTTTATTCAAATTATTGTCTATTCTATTTTTATACGTTGAGCTACTACAAAGCCCTATGCCTGCTGTAATCTCGGTACCGTTGGCGCATACTGCTGAGGGTAGTCACGAATGAAATCCAGAATAGCTTGCCGGGTTTGATGCATGGCGTACCTCCGAACAATCATCTGTATGAATGATCCGTTTTCTATGTAAATGAGTTATGCTTGGCCAAGCATTTACTCTGATCACGTCTTTCAATTCATTAGTTTCCCAAAACATTATTTTGATATCCTCAATATCTTCTGAATTGAGCATTATATGAGACGGCAAACTAGCGCTAACACACTCTACAATCTCACCTTTTAAATGCTCCGTAGTTACGATTACCATCAAGTTTCCTAATTTAAAAACTCCATTTTCATCATCAGGAACGTGACCTGTTGGATAGAGAGATTCTTTTTCTCTTTCAGTCCATCTAATAACACCGTCATTTATAATATCATCAAAGTTTCTCATTGCGAATTACTCTCCCATTCACGTTTATCTACTTCATATATTTACCATTATTATAAAACATATGTTCGATTTTGTAAATAGAAAAAAATCACTACCAAGCAATCACGCTCGATAATGGCTTTCTCCCGTACCGTCCCTTGAAAATATTAGCGGGACCGAGTAGTACAAAAGGTATTTTTATAAAGGGTTTGGACTTATGACACTTATATTATAATTTAACAATTGTTATTATTCAATAATTATTTTAATCCAAAACAAATTTTATTAAAGACTGACAGGCTTTAAAATTGGCAATCACTTACCAACTTGATTTATTTTCTTTACGGTTTTATGGACAAGGATCGAGAATTTCACGGAATAATTTATTCTACTCTTGCATCTGGTTGGCATGTTCCGTCATCTTTTAAAATCTCAGTTCCACTCATTTTTACCTTCCCGTATATAAAAAATAGAGCCCTATTGGCTTTTGGTGTTGCATCAAAAGCCAATAGGGCTCTCGCACTAATTTCTTAGTGCGACAACTCCTAAAGTTACATTTTTTCACTTCCATCAGCTATTCGTATTTTATTCAGATGGACTTATTGTATCATTATTTTCGTCTTCCATAGCATCTTCTATACCGCCCTTAAGATGTGTCTCGATATATTTAATGGGATTCTCAACTGAACCAGAACGTTTCAATTCTTGGTATAATTTTTGCCGGTCTTCGTCGGATAGTTTTTTGACGAATTTATTCAACTCTGTCCATTCACCGATATGTTCGTTATTCATATAGTGCCTCCTTATCTAATCCTACATTTAATATACCCAATTCACCATAATATTTTACAATAAAAAAATGACTCACATGTCTGCGAGCCATTAATTTCACTGGAGCCGATATGCAGATTCGAACTGCAGACCTACTCATTACGAATGAGTTGCTCTACCAACTGAGCTATACCGGCAATCTACTCTTATAATTTTATCTCACTAGGTATTATATGTCAATAAAAACGCTTAAAAATCAGATATTTCCCATTCATTTTTTTACAATAAAGTTATTATTCACCATCAATAAACCATTATTTTCCACCTTACTAATGAAGCTATGAACCTATTCTATTCGTAAAGATCTTCATAATCCTTTACAGCATGCGCATCTGTCATGCCTGATATATAATCACAGATAACTCTTGATAGGCGAGCTCGAAAATCGAATTTATGTCTGTCTTGCACTAAGTTATTTCTTAGCTGCCCAACTATGATTGCAATAATTTTGTCATCTTCCATTGTATCATCTCCAGCATTATACCGATTCCATACGCTGTCCACATACTCGAAATCATATATTTTATATAATTGATAAATTACTTCATCAGGTAATTGTTCAGGGTTATCCAAATATGCTTTAAATAATTTTTTTATAATATAACTCCCGTGCCCATCCATTCGTTGTACCCTATAGGAATTCATAACTACATCTTTCAAAAATTCTTGTTGAAAGCTATGGTCTGCTTTAGTAAAATCCTCAGAAAAAGCAATCATTTTTTCTACGTCTTCTAGATTGATATTCTGATAGAGTTTAGGCCATCCCTCGTTATGGATGGCATTTTGTTTTATAAAAACCCTTAGACTATCGAAACTATAACTAAGTAATTGTTGAAGATAAAACGTTACGACAAAACTAGAAAGATGCTTAGGGAAGTCTTTCTTTCCTTTATTCATTTTTAACTTAGCAAAATTATCTCGATCAACCTCATTATCAATCCAATCTCCTAAATATCTTTCAAATTCTTGAATGATTTGTCCATCCGTTATCAAATCAGCGCATAAAGCATCCTCTAGGTCATGATGTCTTTGGGCAATTTCATCACATTGTTTTACGACATAGGCCTCAAATGACCAACTAGGTTTATCACTATTTTCAAGTTTCAGGTATTTGTCGTATTGCTTATAAAAATCAACTTCCAATTGGTTCTTTGGGCAGTTAATCGGAGGAAAACTTCTCAAGCAATTAAAATTCCCCCTATGATCTTTAATTGTTTCTTTATATATACAACTCTTCCACTCCAATTTTGTATGCTGCCGAATCCCCCACAGAGTAAAGTTTGTAAGATCTAAACCTGGATATCGCTTAAAAGGCTGCTCTAAATGTGTTAAAACCCGAACACTTTGCAAATTGTGTTTAAAGCCTCTTTCCCCTTCCCTCAGAATAGGACATTTTTCATCTAAAACATTTAGAATATCACATCCGTTCATGATCAAGTTGAGTGTTCGTTCACCAACATGCCCAAAGGGGGTATGACCTAGATCATGTCCTAAGGCAATAGCTTCAGTCAAATCAACATCAAGATTAAGTATTTTAGCAATCGTTCGAGCAAACTGAGCCACTTCTAAAGTATGGGTGAGTCTCGTTCGTGTAGTATCCCCATAATTAGCTGGAAAAATCTGAGTTTTGCCGCTAGACTTTCTAAAGGCTTGAGAAAAAAGAATACGATCTCGATCTCGCATGAACTTAGTACGGCATCCATATGTCTTCGATTCATTGTTTATTTTTGGGGATAACCGCTTAGCATACTCAAGGGGAGCAGCCAATGAAATCTCAATATTTTTCATTAAATCCTCCAAATTTTTTTCAATTACTTTTTACATCATATGCAATCGCTACTTCTTATGTTATATTTAAAAAAACTTATGATCATTCAACAAATTTTTCTTTCAGCAATAACAAACAAAGGACCCTACAGTCTTGTAGAGTCCTTTGTTACTATATATAACTACTTCCTAGAAATGAAAACCCTTTTAATGATTTATTTACCCACTTATCTCTTGCAAAGATTTACCTTTTGTCTCTTCACCAAATAACCAAACAATCACGGCTACACCGAGCATAACAGCGGCGAACATCATAAAGACATGATTAAATCCATCATTTCCAATGATCATGTATCCTACAATGGTCGGTGCCAAGATACCACCTACACGTCCTATAGCAGCTGCCCAACCTGAAGCAAGAGCTCGTATCCGTGTCGGATATAATTCAGGAGTATATGTGTATACAACGCCCCATGCTCCTAAGTTAAAAAACGACATGAGACTGCCCCATAATAATACCATTTGCGAACTGCCACCCTGACCAAAAAAGTAAGCACAAATCGCACTTGCTGCTAAAAATCCTGATAAAGTCGTCTTACGTCCAATGCGATCAACTAAATAGGCAGCTGCAAAATAACCCGGTAATTGAGCTAACGTCATAATCAATACATATTCAAAGGTTTTGATGACAGTATACCCTTGACCCACCATCAAGGACGGTAACCAGGTAAAAATTCCATAATAAGAATAAACAATCCCAAACCATAAGATCCAAAGCATGATTGTTCGTTTAACGAATTGCGGTGCCCAAATATCCGCAAAAGCAACTTGAGTTTTTTTGCCTGCCTGAGGAGCAATCATTGTTTTTTCCGGAACTAACCCAGCCTTTTTTTCCATCTCTTGAACAATATCATGAGCTTCTTGTATTCGCCCTTTTCCTAGTAAGTAATGTACTGATTCTGGTACAGATTTCCAGATTTTAAATACATATAATGCTGGTAAGGCACCAATTAGAAATGCAATGTTCCAACCATAACGTGGAATAATGAGATAAGCGATAACGGCGGCAATTAGCCATCCGACTCCCCAAAAACTTTCTAGAAGAACAATAAAACGTCCTCGATCTCCAGGTGGTGCATACTCTGTCACAAGTGTAACCGCGACAGGCAATTGCCCTCCTAGACCAAATCCCACTAAGAAACGAAAGAATAACAACGATTCAAAACTCCAAGCTAAACCACAAAATCCAGTTGCCACACTATAAATGACCAGCGTAGCAGCAAACACATTTTTACGCCCAAATCGATCTGCAACCGAGCCAGCAAGTACGGCCCCAAGAGCCATGCCTATTAATCCAACACTACCAATATAACCAACTTGAGCTGTTGTTAATCCCCAAGTTTTGATTAACACTGGTAATACAAAAGCAATAATGCCTGTATCCATGGCATCAAACATCCATCCTAAACCTGTAATCATTAATAATCGATAATGAAATTTCCCTACAGGTATTCTTTCTAAACGAGTAATAATATCCATATTTACATCATGCCCTTTCTTTTAACTTTTATTCCATAACCAGATCCGCTTAACTCTATACAGATGTTCATTAAATAAACGATTGCACACTCTCTTTACACCGATCAACAATTGTATATACATCTGTCTTGTCACAACTATTATAAACTTCTATTCGCTTTATTACAATACTAAAACAGAAAAAGCTACTATTTTCATCGATTCATTACAACGGAAAGAATAAAAAGAGAGGTCAAATTTTACCTAAACTTTTCAATCGTTTAAGTAAAATTTGACCTCATTGTTGTTTATCTTTGTATGAGTTAGCTCGGAATATTCGGTTTCGTCTCCCCAATCACACAGTTAGCATGTTTTTCAATATTCATACCAACAGGCTTATTGGTTTTTAACAACTCGAGCCACTTACGCACGCAATCAATTAAGGTAACCATAACGAGTATCATCAACAGAACACTAACACTCCCATTAATGTTACCAAGTAGATCCCCACGTTTGAAAAACATCATTAAATTCAAAGCTCCAGCATACATAACTGTCACCGACAAAAATGCCAATGGAGCAAATGTAATCCATGCATAGGATTTTTTAGAAGAAATTTTCAAAATAATTGTTGTACCAATAGCTAGCGCTACTACAGCTAATAACTGATTGGCAACACCAAATAGGGGCCAAATACTTGCGACATCACCACTATAAAGGAGATATCCCCAACAAAATGTAACAAGAACACTAGTAAGTAAACTTCCAAATACCCAATTTGTTTCTTTGAAAGGAGCGTATAAATAGGTGCCCATAATATCTTGTAAAATATAACGAGCAACACGAGTACCTGCATCGATTGTTGTCAAAATAAATAAGGCTTCAAACATAATGACAAACTGATACCAATAATTCATCAGATGACCCATACCAGAAATGCCTGAGAAAATACTTGCCATACCAACAGCTAAAGACACAGCACCTCCTGGGCGACCAGCTACATCCATACCCACCAATTCAGATAAATGTTGAATCTCAACTGCCGGCATATTTAATTTAGCAAAAATCGCAGGAGGAGTATTGATAGCAAAATAATCACCAGGAATCAGTACAACTGCGGAAATAAGTGCCATTGTTGCAACAAAGCCTTCTGTCAGCATACCGCCATAGGCAATAGGACGAGCTTGAGATTCAAGTTCAATCATTTTAGGCGTCGTACCTGAACTAATCAAGGAATGAAATCCAGAAATTGCACCACAAGCAATCGTAATGAAGACATAGGGCCATACTGGTCCGGGAATAATAGGTCCTCCGCCATTCACAAAAGTTGTAGTAAAGGGTATATTGACAGTTGGTTGAACAATCAAAATCCCCAATGCTAAAGCACCGATCGTACCAATTTTCATATAAGAACTAAGATAATCACGAGGTGCTAACAGCAACCATACGGGCAGTACTGCAGCAAAGAATCCATAGATAGGCAATGCAATAGCAAGTTGGTTTTTAGTCAACGTAAATAGATCGGCCCATGAAGAATTAGGAATATAATGACCAGTAAACACAGCTGCCATAACGAGTAAAAAACCAGCAATTGAACCTGACCGAATTGCGCCTGGCACAATTTTAAACATATAGAGCCCAATCATAATTGCAATAGGGATGGTCATAAATAAAGTATATACACCCCATGGATTTTTAAATAAAGCATTCACAACTACGATAGCAAGCCCTGCTAAAGCTACAATAATGATAAATAAAATAGCCAACGATGTGGTAATACCCGTAATCGGACCGACTTCTTTACGAGCAATCGTTGCTAAAGATTGTCCACTATGCCGTACAGAAGCAAATAGGATAATAAAATCATGCACACCACCCGCGAAGACTGAGCCGAGTAAAATCCACATAAATCCAGGTCCCCAACCATATTGGGCTGCAAGCACTGGTCCAATTAAAGGACCTGCTCCAGCAATAGCAGCAAAGTGATGTCCAAACAATACCCATTTATTGGTAGGTACAAACTCAGTTCCATCATTACAACGGTAAGCAGGCGTAACAATCGAATCATCTAACATCAATACTTTGGTCGCAATAAACGCCGAATAATAACGATAAGCTAATAAAAAGACACATGCAGCTACAACGAGTAGCATTACTGAATTCATAATCATCCCCCTCTTTTTTTGAAAATTCCGTTTTTTCTTCTCCTTGTTTTACCCATCACATTCCTTTCAGTTAACAGACATTTGTTCGTTTTAAGAATATTTCCCCTTATTAATAGTGTAACATTGTTAACTTCAATTGTCAATAAATAGCAATTTATTCCAGTAAAAAAGCTCTCCAGCTCTTTTAAGATGGAAAGCCACAATCGATTTTTATTTCATTATCCATAGAAACTGAATCAAGCTTAGTTAACTCTGTTACTCCTCCACTTTTCAGTTGAAGCATAATGTTTTCAACCATTGTCAAATGATCATACATTAAACTCCCAGCCTTCTTGGGTTCTTTATTAACAATCGCTTGAAAAATCAAACAATGAGAATCATATAACATGGTCGGCATATTTTCTACCATAAAGATCTTTCGCCGAGAAAAGCGAACGGTATTTGCCATCAATTCCGAAATCGTGTTAATCAAAGTCATTAATATAGGATTATGAGCAGCCTTTACGACAGCAAAATGAAACTCCGCATCGGCAATATCACCAATTTCACCCACATTTACTTCATCAACCATATTATTTAAAGCATGTCGTATCAGTTCAATATCTTCTGGCGTAGCTCTCGTCGCTGCAAGGGTAGCAATTTCCACTTCTAAAATTTTTCTCACTTCGAGAAGTTGCATCACATTATCAATATCAACTTGCAATAAAAAAGATAATGGCTCAAACATTCCTTCATAGGATACTTGACGAACAAAACTTCCTTCGCCAGGTCGAATTGTAAGAATCCCCATCATCTCTAAAGCACTAAATGCTTCACGTATCGAAGCTCGGCTTACACCCAATTTTTCAGCCAATTCACGTTCAGACAGCAGTTTATCACCGGGTTGTAATTTCCCATCGATAATCAACTTTTTTACCTGTTCAATGACTTCTTCATAAATTTTCTTAATTTTAACTGGCTTAAACATGAATTCCTCCGTATTTTCAGTAGTTGCAAAGATCTATATTTTTTCAACTATACATATTGAGTACAGCAACGCAGTCGTTACATTGTTCTATAATAAACTATCTTCCTCAACTAGTCTATATGATACAGACTATATTATGCACTCTCGATATACCGTTCTTTGTCTTTGCCTTTATAAAGATAGAGGGCAGGGATAAAATTCCCCACCCCCGATAACCTTTACAAATTATCAAACTACCTTTATTATTTGTTACGGAATCATCCAAGTCAAATAATAAGCTTGTACATAGGTCATAACCCCAACAATAACAGCTAATACAAGTGAATGCTTAACTGTGAAGTTGAACAAATCTCCTTCTTTACCAACAAGTCCAGAAGCCGCAGTTGCTACAGCAATACTTTGTGGGGAGATCATTTTACCACAAACACCACCTGAAGAGTTAGCTGCAACAGTTAATATAGGATCAACACCAATTTGTTGTCCAGTAACGGATTGTAAATTGCCAAACAAGGCATTGGCAGAAGTATCGGAACCTGTCAAGAATACACCTAACCATCCTAAGAATGGAGAGAAGAATGGGAACAAGGAACCTGTACCTGCAAGGAATAGACCAAGAGTTGCACTCATACCTGAGAAATTCATGATGTATGCTAATCCAAGTACGCATGGAATTGTAATTAATGGTTTAATCAGTTGTTTGAATGTTTTTGAGAAGATACCGATAAATTGGCTAGGACCAACCCCAAGTACCATTGCAGTAACGATACTTGCAATAAACAAGGCAGTACCAGCAGCGCTCATCCAGTTCACTTTATAAAGAGCACCAAGTGCTGTTGGAACTTTTGCAATTGGAGCAACTTGCATAATCATTTTATCAAGTCCTGGAACAAACCATTTAATTGTAACGGCATCAAGTGCTGCTTGCACTGGTTTCAAGCCCCATAAAATAACCATTACAGTTAAGATAATGAATGGAGACCATGCTTTAAAAACTTTACCAAAAGTCAGAGCTGCTCTATTTGCTTTAAGAGTAGGTGCTGGTTCATTTTCAAAACGCCAAATTTTTGCTGGTTTCCAAATTTTTAAGAATACAGTTAAAGAAATAATACATGCAAGAGATGATAAAATATCGGGAAGTTCTGGTCCGATATAGTTTGAAGAAAACCATTGCACACCAGCGAAGGATACACCGGCAACCAAACAAGCAGGCATAACTTCTTTAGTAGCTTTCCAACCTGCCATTAATGTAACTAACCAAATTGGAATAATAACAGATAAGAACGGTAATTGTCTACCAACCATAGCACTAATTTTCATTGTATCTAGACCAGTAACTTGTCCAGCAACAATAATTGGAATACCGATACCACCAAAAGCTACTGGTGCAGTATTCGCAATCAAACATAATCCTGCTGCATAGAGTGGATTAAAACCAAGACCAACTAACATACCTGCGGAAATCGCAACAGGAGTACCAAAACCTGCAGCACCTTCCAAGAATGCGCCAAAACCAAAAGCAATGAGAAGCGCTTGTAAACGACGGTCATCTGTAATTGTAGCAATTGAGTCTTTTACAATTTCAAACTGTCCCGTTTCTACAGTCATATTGTAAATAAAGATAGCAGTGATAACAATCCAAAATATTGGGAATATTCCATATAAAGCACCCATACCTGTTGCTTTAAGAGCTAAATCAACCGGCATATTATATGCAAAGATTGCAACTAGTACAGCTGAAGTAACAGCGACTGCACCAGCAATTTGTCCTGGAGCACGGCGAACAGCTAATAGATAAAAAATGAGGATAATTGGAATCGCCGCCAACAGGGATGATAGGGCTAGATTATTCATCGGGTCATACACTTGAGTCCATGGCATTGGTGAACACCTCTTTCTCTAATTTTTTGGTCAGGTGGTCTGACCACTATTACATTTCAACATATAACCACAAATTCCTGCTTATTTCTCGAAATAATTAAAATATATTTTTTTTTCTAATAATTCAGATTCTAGGATTAGAACAACTTTTCCTAGATTCCTATCACAATCACCTACCTTTCGTTCATTCCCATCATTGATTTTTTTACTGGACAGATGGTCTGACCACTATATACTTCCACGCGCCTACACAAATTCCTGCTTGTTCTGGTAAAGTTTTTAAACTATTTTAACTTTTTCCAACATTTCAATTTATTTAAATGTTTATTTCAACAAAATTCCTTTTATTTTCAATTCATCTTTAATCCTCGACAAGGTCTCATCGTCAGAAACCTCCACAGTATGCATATGCACTCCTGCCGTAATACTTGCTAGCTGTTCAGCCTGACTTTCATCAAGTTTACGTAAAAATTCGCTTAAATCACGTCGCGAGGATAACATCAAGTTCGCTGTTAATTCCCCATATACAGGATGTTCAACAATGACATCTAAAACTTTACCACCATTATCAATGATAATGGCTAATTCATCCTCCATATTTTCTCGTTCATGCTTACATGCTAAAGTAACTTTAATTGTTTTTGGAATTTCAACTTTTGGCAACATATAACCTTGAGGCGTAGCATACACCGCTGTACCAGATGCTCGTAAAATTGCAAAATCGCCAACAATCACTTGCCGACTTACCTTAAGCTCTTTCGCAAGGTATGTGCCCGTTAACGGCACTCCCGCTTCTTTTAACATTCTTACTAATTCAATACGTCGTTCTTTTGCATCCATTATTTTTCACCATCCGTTTTACCTAATGACCAATCATTCAGTTTACTTAACGTCGTTCGTTGACCAAGGACAATCATAATATCCCCTGCACAGATTCTTTCTGTTGCACGCGGATTAGTGATCAAAGTTTCTGCACGTTTGATGCCTACTACAATAGAATCAAACCGACCTTTAATATCACTTTCAATAAAATTTTTACCTACTAAACTAGATTGACCACTTACAGCAATCTCTGCAATATCCATATGTAATTCTTGATTGTAAAAAAGATCTTCAACAAAATCCATAATCACAGGTTTGGTCATAGCAGATACCATCTGCCGACCACCCATAACGGACGGAAAAATAACAGTAGTCGCACCTGCACTACGCAATTTCCCTTCAGCTTCTTTTCGATCTGCCCGCGCGACAATCGTTATATCAGGATTAAGACTTTTGCCTGTCAATGTCACATACACATTATCAGCATCATGAGATAAAGCAGCAATCAGGCCTTTAGCATGTTTCACACCAGCTATCAAAAGTACTTCATCTAACGTAGAATCGCCATGTATGGCTAGGACTTTCTGCTCGCAAAGTCGTTCATATACTATCTGTTCCTTTTCAATAACGACAAACGTCTCCCCTTCATGCTGTAAACGTTCAATTATATTTCCTCCAACTTTACCTGCCCCACATACAATAATATGTTTGTCCAGACTTGCGATACGTCTATCCATACCTTTCCTCCCCAGAAAATCTTTTAAGCGCCCTTCAATCGACATGCTAATAACCAAGCTAAAAGTATAATAGGCCATACCTACACCAATAATAATAAATACACAGGTGAACATACGGCCCCCAGTTGTCTTAGGAACAATATCTCCATAACCAACTGTCGCAATTGTCGCAATAGCCAAATATACAGCATCATAAAATGATAAATCTTCAAGGACAATAAAACCTAAGATACCTAAGCCCAGAATCCCCATAAAAAGAATAAGCGATAATTTCAAGCGATCTAAATGCAAGTTTTTTCACCTCTTGTCTTTAAGTACGCTAAATTATCGTCATATTCCTTTTTTATCCTAATAAGTTTTGCTGCTACTAGCTTTTTTATCATTTTGAGCTAATGTTGGATACATAACACATGGTAGTATCACAAAAAAAGTAGCACCTTTTCCTACTTCACTATTCACTTCAATTCTACCGCCATGACTTTCAATAATATTATAACAAACGGATAATCCTACACCATTTCCACTTTCTTTTGTTGTAAAAAAAGGTGTACCGATATTCGCTAACACATCACCTGACATTCCAATTCCATTATCTTTCACTGTTATCCATGTCATTTTATCACGAATCGATAATGAAATATCAACTGTGCCATTCGAATCAACAGCATCAATCGCATTTTTCAATAAATTAATTAATACTTGTTTTAACTGCGTCAGATCACCCAACACATAGTCTTTTCTATAATGTGTAACTCCATCCATTATATCTACATAATCAGAGATAAAACCATCTTTGTTAGTATGAAATGTTAAGATAATATTCTTACTCGCTGCCTGACCCTTCATTAAAATCATAACATGATTGATCATTTGTTCTACATCAATCTTAATAAAATTAGGAGTCTTCAAAGGAAGAGTCAATAACTGAAATTCACTAAGCAAATGATCAATCCCATCAATTTCATTTAAAATAATCTCCACATGATCAGGATTGGGTGTCTGATCCATTTTACGAGCAATCAACTGCATAAATCCTTTGATCGCAGTCAGAGGATTTCGAACTTCATGGGCTAAACCTGCCGCTAACTGATTTACACTCATTAGACGTTCTATACGCAATCGTTGTATATTTTCCTCAAAGTAGCGAGTCTGTTTTAAATCACGATATAATAATCCAGCACAAAGCAATACCAAACACAATGTCGCAAAATAATAGCCAGAATGCCAAAATGCAGCACTATATAGTTGATTCAGAGGCACAACCATGACAATATGCCAGTTAGACGTCTCTAACTTATCATAAATATAGATTAAATCTTCTTCATCATCTATTGATTTATCAACGATCATCCCACTTGATTTTTGACGAAAATCAATCTGCATATCTCGCATAAATCTTGATTGTACAATTCCTTCGCCAGAGTCTGGATAGTAAACGACCCGATCATTGTTATCTTTAATAAATATATAGTGACCAACTGGTATTTTTTCTATTTCAACCAACTTTTTCAAATCATCGAGCAAAATTCCACCAGCGAGTACTGCTTCTATATGATCATTAGTACTATAAACCGGGACTCGCAAACTTACATAAGGTCTTTGATATTGTTCAGATACAATCACATCAGAAATAATAGGATTACCAACTAAAACCTGATTAAAACTTTCCCAGTCATGCACTTCTACAGAATTAAGGGATCGCCAAGCTTCCGCAATGATTTTTCCATCCCGATCAAAAATCCTTGCATTAAAAAATTTCAATATTTCTACCGAACGCATAAGGTCTTTATTCATTTCTTTTGGGTCAAATTTCTTTTGATTTACATCTGATGCCAAAAATTGCAACGCCATTAAGCGGGCATTTAAATTTAAATCTAAACGTTTTACTACGCCTCCAAGGATTTCACGTTCTTGCGTAATGATATTCCGATAATGAGTTGCAAAATAATAGGAAGTCACTCCAATTGATACAAACAGCGCGAAAAAAAGAATAAGCCAACGCACCCACAAACGTGTATCCTGCAACTTTTGCAAATTTAACACCTCTTTTTCTACATAATTCGTCAAATTTTGCATTTTTCCTGCCCTTATGTAAATGACGATAAAAACTTAATTGAATAAACCAGATTTGAAACACAACAGAAAGAGGTATACATGCAAAAAAAATGAGTACTAGAATTTTTATTCCAATACTCATTGACTATTCATAAAATGGTGGGCGATGACGGGATCGAACCGCCGACATCCTGCTTGTAAGGCAGGCGCTCTCCCAGCTGAGCTAATCGCCCGAATGAATGGTGACCCGTGGGGGAATCGAACCCCCGTTATCGCCGTGAAAGGGCGGTGTCTTAACCGCTTGACCAACGGGCCATGGATGGCTCCTCGAGTAGGACTCGAACCTACGACCGATCGGTTAACAGCCGATTGCTCTACCAGCTGAGCTATCGAGGAATAATCACATATACTATTATATATCATCTTAACCATAAACACAATAGAGTAAACTCATAATTTTTAATGTTTTTTTATTTTTATTTATGGAATAATACTATATAATAAGTTTCAGTATAAATATACCAAAACATAAGGAGGTCTTTATATTGGATCCACGAATACAACAGCTTGCTAAAAATCTCATTACCTACTCTACTAGTTTAAAACAAGGCGAAAAGATCTTGATTGAAATGTTTGATGATGCCTTACCTTTGGCTAAAGCCCTCGTTGCAGAAACCTATCGCGTTGGTGCTATACCTTTTTTAACCTTAAAGAATAATCAGTTGCAGCGTGTTCTATTACAAAATGCTACAATTGATCAAATAAAACTAATTGCCCAATGGGAAACTCAACGTATGAGCGCTATGGATGCCTACATCGGTATACGTGCAAGCGAAAATATTAGTGAACTTTCCGATGTCTCCACTGAACAATTACAAATCTACCAACAACATTATCAAAAACCAGTACATACAGATCTACGCGTACCAAATACCAAGTGGTGTGTAATGCGCTATCCAAATCACTCAATGGCACAACTTGCTAATATGAGTACAGAAGCCTTCGAAAATTTTTATTTTGATGTTTGCAATCTTGATTATGCTAAAATGTCAAACGCTATGACTCCACTAGTTGATTTAATGAATCGAACTGATAAGGTGAAAATCATAGGCACTGGTACCGATTTAACATTCTCGATTAAAAATATACCCGCTGTCAAGTGTTCCGGGTTACGCAATATACCCGATGGAGAAGTCTACACTGCACCTGTCAAAACATCAATCAACGGTTTTTTAACTTATAACACACCAGCTGTATATCAGGGAGTGACTTATGAAAACATCCGTCTTGAATTTTCCGCAGGAAAAATAATCAACGCAACGGCTAACTATACTGAAAAAATCAATAAAATATTAGATACAGATGAAGGTTCTCGCTATATCGGAGAGTTTGCGATTGGACTTAATCCTCATATTAGCATCCCTATGAAAGATACATTATTTGATGAAAAGATCAAAGGCAGTTTTCATTTCACACCAGGTAACGCCTACGACCATGCCTTCAATGGTAATAAATCAGCGATCCATTGGGATTTAGTCTGCATACAAACTCCAGAATACGGTGGTGGTGAAATCTGGTTTGATGATGTACTCATTCGTAAAGATGGGCGCTTTGTTACACCAGAATTAGCTGGACTGAATCCTGAAAACTTATTGTAATTGATAAAACAAAAACAAGCAGATGCCTAGACTGGCACCTGCTTGTTTTTGTTTTATCAATTATTTCAATAAATCTTGAACAAAGTTCGGTAGTACAAAACAGCTTTTTTGAATATCTTTGTTATGATAACGGGTCTTCAATTCCTGTATATTATCTGTATTCACTTCCAATGGATTATATTTTTTCGATCCCATCGTAAAACAATGCAATCCACTTGGGTACAAAGGAATATTAGCTAAATACATTTTAGTAATAGGAAATAATGCAGAAATTTCTTTACTTACATATGTAATCAATTCTTGATGATAAAAAGGTGATTCTGTTTGTTGAACAAATAAGCCATCTTCTTTTAAAGCTTTGTATACATTGCTATAAAACTCTGGTGTAAACAAACCTTCACCAGGACCAATCGGATCAGAACAGTCTACAATAATCACATCATATTTATTTTCAGCATCTTTCATGTACTGAATACCATCACCAATCTTAAGTTCAAGTTTCGGGTGAGGCTGAATCATGGCTTCACTAATTTCCGGTAAGAATTGTTTCGAAACTTCCACGACCATTCCATCAATCTCAACCATTTCAGCTTTTTCCACAGCATCATGTCTGACAACTTCACGAATAGCTCCCCCATCGCCCCCACCAATGACTAATACATTTTTGGGATTAGGATGGGTAAATAATGGCACATGAGCAATCATTTCATGGTAAATAAATTCTTCAGCAATCGACGTTTGAAATACACCATCCAAAACGAGCATTCGGCCAAATTGATGGGAATCAACGACTGCTACATCCTGAAATTCAGATTTTCCCATAAAAAGGGTTTCTTTTACCCTAATCTGTAATCCTATATTCTTTGTTTGCGATTCAGTAAACCATAATTCCATCTTCATATCCCTCCTGCTTTTTTATTATATCTCTCTATATAATATCTTCTATAAAAACAAATTATATCATAAAAGCATAACAAGCAAAAGATCTAAAATAAGTTTTTTACATTTTTTTCCTATTTATTTTGATTGCTCTACCGCATTTCCTTGCTTACCAAGAGCTGCAACCGTTTCCAAGTTACTCCCCTTAGGACTATTCCAAATTGAATCGATCGCATGCGTCGCATTCAATTGCGTCATCAACCAAATATAGCTATCTCGCAGTCGGTCTAAATCAAAATGACTATTTTGCGTACCATTCATAATCCAGGCTCCTAGCCAAAGAATCATAAAAAGTGCTGTATAAAAACCAATACATTTGTTGGGAAAATACATTCCTTGTGGAATTTGTCGCCACACAATACTTCACACTCCTATTTTTTATACTTCATCCCCTTTTCATTCATACTATTCGCCACATAAAAAAAATCCTCCAATTATCATTTTGATAAAATTGGAGGATTTATATATAGTAATTATCTGTAGAAATACACAAAGGTGGCTACGACATTAACGATCAAAGCACCAATCATCGGAATGGCTGTACGCTTTACCACATCAATAGGAGAAACCTTCCCAATACCCGATACAACAACAATGACAGCAGTAATCGGCGACATACTACGAGCAATACTCGCAGCAAAATGCATTGGCAATAGCATAAGCACTGGAGCAATTCCCATCTTAGTTGCTACAACCGGAGTCAGTGCTACGAAAGCAAAGAAAGGTGCATTACCAGACCCCATGACTACAGAAGAAATCGCAATAATAGACACCATAACAACAATCATACCAGCTCCGCCAAAACCTGCAGATTGAGCCGAGCTAATGATTGTTTCAATAGCACCAACAGATTTTAACCCCTGAGCAAAAACTTCACCAGAAACGACTAGTGTCACAACACCAGCAAACTGAACACCCATACCATCAAAAAACACTTGTAAATCACCAAAAACTTGCTTAAAATCACGATGACGAATGAACTCAAAAATCATCGATACGAACAAGCTAATAAACATCGCATTCACAATATCCATTTTAATTGATTTAATACCAATATCACTAAATGCTAAAATCAATCCTAAAGGTACAATCGGTAACAAAGCAAAGATTGCTGGTGGCAATTCTTCGTCATCCTTGCCAACATTCATATCCAATTTCTCAACAACATGTCCATCACGCTGATCAAACCACCGTTGAACAAAATAATGAAGCACAGCAACGACAACCATGACAGTGAGTGCAACAGGAATTTGATATTGAGTCCAATAGGTAGCAATATCCATACCAGCAGTATTGGCTGATAATACACTCCCTGGATCTCCGGGGCTCCAATCCAAACAAAGAGTCGTACCAATCACCGCTGTAGCTGCCAAACGACTTACACCTAAACTTACTAATACAGGGAACATGGTAACCATGAGCAACATACCTAAACCAGAAGCACTATTAATAAATAATCCTAAAAATTGCCCAACAATATAACAAGCTGCTAGCATAATATATGGAGCATGAAGCTTTTGCAAGGGCTTAATTACGATTTTAACCAATGCTTTACTAGCACCAATATGATCCATATACCGAGCAAAGCCTCCGACTGCCATAATACTTAATCCAAGACCTGCAGCCCTACCACTCAATGTCTTCTTAATAAACTCAAACAAATCGAACCATACCAACCCTGTACTCTCTTTAGCTGGCAAAATGGTTCCAAGACCAAAAACAATTGCACATGACATCAAGATTAAACCACCAAAAACCAAAACAGCTTGGGTTCTATACTGTTTTAAGATCATGTAAATAACCATTGAAGTCACAATAAGTGCTAAAATAATACCTAACATTGTAAAAAAAGTCCTCCTATAATCTCATCATTGCATGTAAATTCTTGCCGCACCACGTCTTCCAAAATTACACACGAAACGATTAAATTCTACTATTTTATTTTTTCCCCTGCAAAACTACATTAAGTATCAAATCTATTCAAATTATTCTCCAATAAGTAAGTGTTTCTAAGATTTTTCACTTCTGCAAGTAAACATTGAGAAAGACCAGACGTCTTTATATTTCGTTACTTTTACTGTCGAATATTATATAATAAATCTATCGATGTAAATAATAAAGAGCGAGGATCTATATGAGCAGAATGACAACGGAACACTTGAAAGCAGGAAAAATTTTTGGCGACTGCAATACACAAGAATATCTCTACTTACCTGCAAGTGAAATTGGCGTAGATGATCCTTTATGCGTAATTGAAACGCCAGAGGGTCGACAAGATATCACAATGAAAGAAGCACTAACCTATGTGCTTAAACTGAGTTTGAAACCAGTTCGCCACCCTCAATTGGGCAGCCGCTCCTTCTAGCGTTTAGCATCAATAACAAGATACGAAAACAGACTGTTCGCATAATGAACAGTCTGTTTTCGTATCTTATCACCAGAGAATTCATCCTTCAAAAGCAACTATCGTTTACCAATAGCTACTAATATTTTGATAAAAAATAATCTTTCCATTTTTATAGTGACACTTTTAAATAAAGTTGCTAACTCTTGGCTATAATACACAGAAATATCATCAATTTCGATTCGTTCATACACCTGAATATTAGCCGGTGTACCCCGTCTCACGGACGGTTGACGATTTCCATCGCCACAACCATTACTTCACCCACCCGCTCCATCAACAACACGAATGGTGATTGCCTTATCAACTTCACTTGCAATAGAATCCTTTGCCTCTTGATTCAAAAAAAATTCCATAAGTCACAACTCCTTCATGATTCATCGATTAATATATGCAACTATCTTAATCGATGAATGCTAGCATAATTTTCTCTTAGATTTTTTATATCCTACTTAGTATCCATGTCCTTTGAAAACTTACATTCATAGTTTTGCTCTCGATATTGTTTAAGTTTGGCTAACTCGTCTTGATATTGAACATGGGCAGCAAGGTCTTTATCTAATAAGACTTTAATGAAGGAATACCGATTTACTATCTCTTGATTAATTCCATAATATACCCACTGGGATTTTTTTTCACTATATATAATACCTGCATCACGCAATTTTGCTAAGTGCCTCGATACATTAGACTGACTACTTTGAAGTATGGCTTCAATTTCGCATACGCATAAATTTTCAACTCGCAATAAATTCATAATGCTAAGCCGAGTCTCATCACCTAAGGCTTTTAATATCCGTATTAAACTCACTATTTTCCCCTCCATACTCTTTCAATTTATCGTTAAACATATCATTCTAATAGGAATATCTTTCACCATCAAAGATGTAAATAGAACAACATTACCATATTCATTTATAACCATATATAATCTATAACAAATTGTCAATTAAATGATTTCATATCTTCTCGCTTAAAAATATCGCCAAATAGAATTAGAAAGGCTTCCTTGCGTTAAATCCTCAAGCGCAAAAAAAGCCTTACTCATCCTTATTTTGAATCTGAACATACGATTCTTTCTGATTTTGTAATCAAATCCTTATTAACTTTTATACGCGATATATATAACCCTATAAAAATGATAACAGTTCCAGCGCACTGCAACCATCCCATGACTTCTCCCAAGAAAAACCACCCACCAATGATTGAAAAAATCGGAATCAAATTTTGATAAAGGGAAGCTCTTGTACTGCCCAATTTACCAATGACCCAAACCCAGACAATATTACAAAACAAAAGAGCAAACAGAGCAGAATAGCTAATACTTGCCCAAGCACTAAAAGGTATCGCCCTCCATGATACTGTAAGTAAATCCGGCATGGCAAGTATACCAAAAGCAATGGCAGACACAGTCAAAACATAAGTCGTAATTTGATAGGTGGAATATCGAGCAAGTAAATCTCTAGAAAAAATAGTATAATACGCATTACCAATTTGCGCAATAAATACACATAAAGTCCCAATTAAATGGTTACTTGTTAAATTTATTTCTTTACCTGAACCTAAGATCACCAAAATAGCTCCTGTTAAAGATACGACCATACCGACTGCCATAGGAAACGTCATTTTCTCATTTTTGAAAATCCGATTCATAATCACCACATTAAGAGGTAATAATGCCATCATTAAGGAAGCATTGCCTGCCGTTGTTTTCGGTAAACCAATCGCTAAAAATAATTGGCAAAAGAAAAATCCACATAGGCCGATAGCTAGAATCGGAATGATATCATTTTTTTGAACCGGTTTATAAGTTCTCGAATACCATAAAATAGGCCAAGCTAACATGGCAGCGATGAGTAATCGAATGGCATTATATAGGACAGGTGATATATAAATTAACCCAACCTTCATAATAGGAGTATTCATCCCCCAAATGAATACTGTCAATAACAAAAGCCATTCTAACATTTTATTTTTCTGCATAGTCATCTCTCCATATTATTTTACTTCACGGCCTGTATTTTGCGTATTAATTCTGTATGCTGAGGATATTTTTGATATAATGGCTCGACAGCCTTCTGAAAGAGTTCCTTATTAGGTTGCAATATCGTAACGCCTTTGTCTTGCAGGGCTTTCATGGACTGTTCTGTAAACTCAGCCCATAGTTTATGCTGATATTTTGCAGCTTCCGCACTACATTCTTTTAACAGTTGTTGATCTTCGACGCTTAACTGATTCCATGCTTTTTTACTAATATATAAAATTTCAGGGGATACTGTATGCTCATCAAGAGTATAGTATTTTGCCAATTCAAAATGCTTAGAAGTCAAATAACTTGGTGTACTATTTTCAGCTCCACTGACAGCTCCAGTTTGAAGTTTTGGATATACATCATTATATAATAAGGGCACTCCTGTCGCACCGAGAGTTTGCATCATATTAGCAAATAAGTCACCTGGTAATACGCGCAGCTGTAAACCTTTTAAGTCTTCTGGCGTTACAATGGGCTTAGTCGCATAAAAACTTCGAGCACCAGAATCATAATAACCTAAAACAATCATATCTTTTTTTTCAAACTCTTGAGCAATCGTGCTACCAATCTCACCATCGAGTACTTTACGAACATGATCAGAATCACGAAATACATAAGGCATTAGAAGGGCTTCTAATGAAGGTATCTCTTTGATAAAAACATCAATTCCTATACGATCAATATCAATAATACCGGCTTCTATCGCATCACTAATCGTTTTCCCTTGACCAAGTTGTCCTCCGGCGTACATTTGTAATTTAATTCTGCCATGACTTCTCTCTTCTAATTGTTTTCCTAAATACATTGTTCCTTGTGTCGTTGGATAATTTTCCGGCTGATTTTCTACAGCTTTTAACACAATAACTTTGCCCTTATCACTTGTTCCTGACCAGCTACACCCATTCATTAGAGTGAGGGATAAAACAATGAACATTAGGATATATTTTTTTGTATATTTCATAGTTCCTCCATAAACTAAAAAAATCCAACTTGATTAAACCTTAAATTGTTCAATCAGATTTTTAAGATGATCAGCTTTATTAGCAAGCAAATTACTTGCTGTCGAAATTTCTTCCATTGAAGCCAATTGCTCTTCCGCTGCTCCTGAAATAGTTTGCGTACTTGCGGCGGTATGAACGACCATGACCTTCATTTGATCGACAGATTGTAATACTTCATGACTAGAGTCTGAAACCAGTGTTGTCACTACATTAATTCCATTAATTTCTGTTGATAAATTTTTGATTAAGTCAACAATATTTTCAAATTGCCGACCTGTATCTTCCATGACTAGACTTCCATCAACCACATCGTTGCAACCTTTTTTCATCAAAGTTACTGCTTCATAGGTTTGTATTTGAATTTCTTTGATAATAGCACTAATCTCTTGAGCTGACGAGTGAGATTGTTCGGCTAACTTTTTAACTTCATCAGCAACAACAGCGAATCCTCGTCCTGATTCTCCTGCTCGTGCGGCCTCAATGGCTGCATTGAGGGCTAATAGATTCGTTTGACTTGCAATATTACTAATGGCATGCACAATTTCACCGATTTGTTTGGAGCTCTTATCTAACTTTTCGACAACTGCCGCCGACTGACTGACAGAATGATTAATTTGCTCCATTTGCCGGCTGGCACGAGATACAATCTCACGACCTGATAAAGCTACTTGTTCCGTTACATTAGATTGTCGGGCAACATTTGATGCATTGCTTGAAATTCCATTCATCGCTTTTACCATATTGTGTACCAAGTGCACCACTTGTTCTATTTCTTTTGTTTGTGCATCAGACCCTGAAGCTACACTGACTGTCGCTTCGGCCACCTGTTCCGAAGCCTTTGCCGATTGTTCGGAAACGATTGTTAATTGTCTAGTTGATTGGGTTACATACTCCACAGTGCCAAGCACCTGTGAAATCAGATTTCGTAAACTATCGCCCATGATCTCAAAGGAACCAATTGTATCACTAATTTCATTATTGCCAGAATAGTGAATATTCTTTGGACGTAAATCACCTTTTGCAATGGCATCAGCAGCGTTAGACATAAGTCCTAAAGGTCTAGAAATTCGTCTCGAAAGCCAAATTGAAACTCCGATCGCAACAACTAGAATGATAATGTTCAAACCAATCATCAAAGTTGCAATTCTAGATTCTGTTGCCTTTGTTACTTCGATCTGATTATTAATCTCCTGAGTGATAAAATTCGTAAAATCATCTGTAATTTTTTCAATGTAGATCGCTCTTTGTCCGCTTGCAGCAAGAAACTTCAAAGTTCCTTCAACACCCAATTGATCTCTTATGCCAGTTCCCTGTACTAACACTTTGCTATATTCATTCATAGCCAATCGCAAAATTCCTATTTCTTTGTAAGCCTGAGGACTATCCATTTTCTTTTCTAATTCTTTAATAGTAGCTTCAATCACTTGTTGAGATTTATCACTATCCTGAATGTATTTCACATCACCTGTCAGAATATAATTTCGCACATGGGTATTTCGTTTCCACAATTCTACACGTATATCTTTCACTTGACCAATTAATAAGGTTGAGTTTTCCAACATTTGTTCATACTTTTGTTCCATTAATCGACCACGATAATGCAAATATACATTCATAGACACAAATACAACAATCAAGGCCACGCAAGTTGCCGTGATTTGTTTACCAATATTCATTTTCATAAGGCACCTCTGTATTTCGCAAAATAATTTGGGACAATAGACTTACATAGTATTCAACTACTTGCAAGTCATTGTCCCAAAAATCACCTTTACAACGTCACACCATTTTTAAATATCGCTATTTCACGGAAACCCATTTTTTCTGATTTTGTCAACGTTCCTGATGCCACCTGAATCACATGCAATAATAAATCATCTGCAACATTCTCCATAGATTGTCCTTTTAATAAGACACCAGCATCAAAATCCATCCAATTGGATTTTCGTTTGAAAATTTCACTATTGGTCGCTATTTTACTCGTTGGCACAGCCGTACCAAGGGGAGTTCCTCTGCCTGTCGTAAACAAGATAATTTGGCAGCCAGAAGCAGCAAGAGCAGTGGCAGCTACCATATCATTACCAGGCGCACTGAGTAGGTTCAGTCCTTTTCTTCTAACCACATCTGTGTACCCTAATACATCGACGACTTTGCTCCGTCCACCTTTTTGTGTACAGCCTAAGGATTTCTCTTCTAAAGTTGTAATACCGCCTTTTTTATTGCCAGGTGATGGATTTTCATAAATAGGCTGATTATGATCTTCATAATACTGTTTAAAATCATTAATTAGATGCACAATATTGCCAAAAACCTCTTCATTGATGGCACGATCCATCAAAATTGTTTCCGCTCCAAACATTTCCGGAACTTCAGTCAATATAGATGTTCCTCCATTGGCAACCAATTTATCTGAGAATTCACCGACCAATGGATTGGCTGTAATTCCTGAGAAACCATCAGAGCCACCACATTTTAAACCTACAATAAGTTCTGAAATCGGGCAGTCTTCTCTAGCGTCCATTGCTGCTTGTTTTACAAGTTCACTGATGATTTCAACACCGCATATAACTTCATCTTCCACGTCTTGAGCGACTAAAAATTTGACCCGACTATCATCGTATTGTCCGAGCACTTTTTTAAACTCTTCAATATTGTTGTTTTCACAACCAAGACCAAGAACTAAAACCCCAGCAGCATTAGGATGTTTAACTAAATCAGCAAGAATTTTTTGCGTATTGCTATGATCTTCGCCGAGCTGTGAACAACCATAAGGGTGAGTAAATTCATAGATTCCATCGATATTCCCAGCTGTCTTTACGATATCTTGCGCACCACTTGCAATGAGCTGAGCTGTACGATTCACGCAGCCAACCGTTGGAATAATCCAGATTTCATTACGCACGCCAACCTTACCATTTTGTCGACGATAGCCTGCAAAAGTTTTAGGAATCGGCTGAATGCTGCTCTCTGCATGTTGAGGATGATACTGATATTCCAAAATATCTCCCAGGTTGGTTTTCACATTATGAGAGTGAATCCAGTCGCCCACTTTAATATCTTCTGTCGCATGACCAATGGGAAATCCATATTTTACAACATTGCTTCCTGCCGGGATATCAACCAAAGCGACTTTATGCCCTTTAGGGATGATCACTTTAGGCACGATCGAGAGCGTGCCAACCGTATAGCTCTCGCCACTTGCCAATTCTTCAATCGCTACGGCAACATTATCATGTTGACTAATTTTATTTAATAACAAAATACATTCCTCCACATCAGAGATATTGTTATACTAATTCTGCAACTGTTTTTTGCATGCCATTTGTCGTAATTTTATATAAATATTCGCCAAGACAATCCGTAAAACCAGCCGTTTCTGTTAAATCTTTATCCCAAAGTCTTGTGTTTTTTAATACTAACTCAGCTACAGCCTTAGCTGACTGTTGACTACCATCAAAATTCGACCATGCAGCTGCAAAAAATTCTAAAGCCCATACATCATCTTTCATTACAAACTCGCCTGCATCACGAATTGCTTGCATCCCTGTACCATCAATTTTTCCATCTTTATACACAGCAATAAGAGCTGCTAATGAAAAAACTAATTTTTGCGGTAATCTACCATTCAGTTTATGATATTCAAGAATGGATGGTAAAACCCGCGCCTTAAACTTCGAGGATGAATTTAAAAGGATACTTAATAAATAATGTTTGATATAAGGATTTTGGAATCGCTCTACCACAGCATGAGCAAAATCAACTAACATATTTTTATCAAGATCAATAGAAGGAACAATTTCATCTTGAATGATTTGTCTTACATATTTACCCATCACTTCATGATCCATCATTTCTCCGACTGTCTCTAAACCATACAAAAAGGCTGCAGGTACAGAAGCAGTATGAGCACCATTCAAAACGCGTACTTTTCGTGTTCTATGAGGAGTCATATCCTCTGTCCATACCACATTTAAACCAACTTTATGGAATGGCAGACGTTCTGCCAATTCTTTTGGCCCTTCAATAACCCATAAGTGGAATAACTCTCCTGTATTTACCAAAGAATCTTGATACCCTAACGAAGCAGTAATTTCTTTTATTTCATCTCTTGGATACCCCGTTACAACACGATCGACAAGCGTATTCAAGAAGTGATTATTTTCAACTACCCACTGAGCAAACTCTTGAGGTAAGTTCCAAAGTTCTATATATTGCAAAACAGCTTTTTTCAAGTTGTCGCCATTGCGATCAATTAATTCGCAAGGGATGATGACCATCCCCTTCGTAGTATCCCCTTTAAAGCATTGAAAACGATGATATAAATAGGAAGTCAATTTTCCCGGATAGGAAGTAGGAGGCTGATTCTCAAACTTATCTTCTTTATCAAAGGTAATTCCAGCTTCCGTAGTATTGGAAATAACATATTCAATCAATGGATCTTCTGCACATTTTAAATAAGCATCCCATTGAGTATAAGGATTGATACAACGACTAATAGAACTAATGACTTCTTTTTCTTCTACAGGTTTTCCATCGCGTAAACCACGAAGCAATAAAGTATATAAGCCATCTTGTTCATTAACCATATCTGCTAAGCCTTCTTTGATTGGCTGTGCAACGACGACACGTCCATTAAATAGATTTTGTTTATTGAGTAAATGAATCATCCAATCAGCAAACGCTCTTAAAAAATTACCTTCACCAAATTGAATCACTCGTTCTGGTAAATTTTCCGGATATTTTTGTACACTTAGATCCTCTAGAAAGGAAAAATCACTATTAACTAAAGAACTGTTTAACTTTTGCATTATAATCCTCCTCAACTCTTTTTATTTTTATAAACCGCGTGCGACGCGAACTTTTTCAATAAATTGTTTAGCGATCTCTTCGATCTTTTTAAAATCACCCGTTTTAGCGCCACCTGTTAAATTTCCGCCAACACCAACAGCTACACACCCTGCTTTAATCCATGCGCCTACATTATCCAAATCCACACCACCTGTTGGCATTAAGGAAGCTTGTGGCAAAGGACCTTTAATCGCTTTGATGAAAGATGGTCCAAAAGCATCACCTGGGAATACTTTTACAATATCAGCACCTGCTTCCATAGCAGCAACAACTTCAGCAATGGTCATAGCTCCTGCCATAATTGGAATTTGATAGCGATTACATAATTTAACGGTTTCAATATTTAAAGATGGGCTTACAATATACTGTGCACCTGCAAGAATCGCAATTCTAGCCGTTTCTGGGTCAAGTACAGTTCCCGCTCCAATAATCATTTCTTCTGCCGTATATACTTTTCGTAAGTCTGCGATTACACCAGCTGCATCAGGGATCGTAAAAGTAATTTCTATAGCGGCAATTCCGCCCTTCATACATGCATCTGTAATTTTTATGGCTTGATCCGAACTATCAGCTCTCACGACGGCCACTACCCCAGACTTCATAATTTTTTGTAATACATTTAATTTAGGTATCAAAATAACGACCTCCTGTAAAATTTATATTATTTATTATTTATTATTTATCAAGGATTTATTAAGGACAATCGTCAGAAATGGGATATAGGGCTCTAACAGCATTACACAAAAGCAAGAGATGCCCTATATCCCATTTCTGGCAGACTCATCATGAACATCGGATCTCCCACTCTTACTAGTAGGAGATCCATTTGAGGTTTTTCTTATACTACGCTCACTTACTGAGATAAGCTTCTAATTTTTTTCTAGTTGGATAGCCATCTGAATCGCCTCTAACCATAACCGCCATTGAACCAATGGCATTTCCACGTTTCACTGCTTGTCCAAAAGATAGACCTTCATGCATGGCGGATAATACACCAACAGCAAACCCATCACCAGCGCCGACTGTATCGACAACTTTAGAAACCTTAAAGCCTTCTTCATACCCTGTCGTGATTGATCCATCTTCTTCTCGAATTGAATAATAAGCACCTTCCGCGCCATTTTTCATGATAACAAATCGATTACCTTTCTCATGAAAAAATGCAGAAACTTTTTCCCATTCAGTCGTACCAACTAATAATTCGGCTTCATGTAACCCTGGTAAAATCAAATCTGACAATGCAGCAATCTCCAACAATGTGGTTTTTGCTTCTTCAGCCGTCCAGAGTTTTAAACGAATATTTGGATCAAAAGAGATCAGCATACCTCGACTTTTTGCCATTTTGATTGCCGCGAATAATGTTTCCTTACTTGTTGCACTCAATGCTGGAAAAATCCCCGTTATATGAAATATTTTCCCATTTTCAAAGTAACTTTCCTGTAACATATCCGGGCTAAAATAACTTGCCGCCGAATGTCTCCGATAGTAGTAGACAGCAGGATCTCCTGCATCATTACGTTCTTTCACTAGTAAACCAGTTGGATGAACTGTTGATGTCACAACAGCCGAAGTATCTACACCCTCACCACGAATACTATTGCGTATATACGTCCCAAAAGGATCATTACCAATGGAACTGATCCAGCCTGATTGGTGTCCTAGTCTTGCTAGTCCAATCGCGACATTCGATTCCGCCCCTGCAACGTGACGTGAAAAGCTAGATACAAATTCAAGTGGATCTCCTTGGTCTGCAATCAGCATAACCATACTTTCGCCGATCGTAATTATCTCTGGCATTATGTTGCAAGCACCTCTATTCCCTTAAAGTTATTTAATTTAATTAACTAACTTTATATACTATTCGCTTTTTTTATAAAAATTCCTGTTAGGGAATCATTAAAATACTTTTTTATTTTATGCAGATTTTGCTTTTAATTCTTCTACAATTTCACCATGTCTCTTATCACTTAAAGTATATAAGATAGCTACAACAAGACCTGCACAGAAGATCGTCACTGCTGGATATAAAAGCAATAAACCTTTGATACCGGCTAATGATTGCGCGCTTTGTTTTACATTTGGTACATAGCCGACAAGGGATAAACCAATACCAGAAGCAAAACCAGAAACAGATTGAGCAATTTTTCGTGCAAAGTTAAAGAATGAATAAGTAATACCTTCTCTTCTCTCACCAGTTTTCCATTCGCCATAATCAATAGAATCAGAAACAAATGCCCAAGTCACAGCATTCGGAATACTAATACCAACAAAAGCAATACTTGCTAAGATCGTAAAGGTAATGAGATCGCCAGGAATTAAGAAATTAACAAAATCAGCAGCACAACTAATACCAAAACCAATCATTGCTGTATTTTTTTTGCCAAAACGTTTTACCATTTTAGGTATCAAAGTAATACCTAAACAAGAACAACCAATTGTGATGAAACTAATGTAAGGCATTAAGCTAATATCACCAAGATTATATTGGCAATAATAAATTAACATGGCAGATTTTATATTATAAGCTGAAATAGTAAAAATAGTCATTAAAATAAGTGCTAACAAAGGTTTATTGGTAAATACAGATTTAGCCATGGCTTTAATCGAAAATTTTTCAGTTGAAGAAATCGTTTTACCGATGATTACTTCTTTACAATTTTTAAAACAGAAGTAGAAAGCTGTGACACCAATCACTGAAGTAAGAGCAACAACAACAGGCCATCCAATATGTGGATCAGAGAATTGTTTGATCAAAGGTACAACCATTACGCTTGTAATAAGCAACGCTCCTAAAGAACCAGCTTGTCTCCATGATGCGAGTGAAGCTCTATCAATCGGATCTTGTGTCATAGCTGCTCCTAATGCGCCATAAGGAACATTTGTGAAAGAGTAGCCCACACCCCACGCCATATATGTGGCATATCCAAAAAACATTTTTGCAGTTGGTGAAAGTTCTGGGGACAAGAATACAAATACTGATAAAATTCCAAGAATAATACTTCCTGTAAACATAATTTTTCTAAACTTACCTGTCTTAGGATCAAATTTTCTAGCATCAATAAAAGCACCTGCAATTGGATCCATGAAAGCATCAAAAATCTTCGTCAACAAGAAGATGCTGCCTGCAACTGCTGCCGGAATACCAAATACATCTGTGTAGAATTTAAGCAGATATATTTGTCCCATATCAAACATGAAGCCATTACCAAAGTCACCTAGACCATAGGAAATCTTCTCTTTCAAACTTAATTTACTCATTTAATATATGCCCCCTTTATTTCTTACCAGTTTTTGATTTATTTATGGATGATTATTTTTTTCTAAAATTCCTGTTATTATTTAAATATTTTTCGACATTTTTCTGCAATATAATTGCTAATTTACTTCCTTTCTTTCTTTATTTTCTACTTCATTCACTATTTTTTATCTTGTCTGATTATTTCTACTTTGATTATATTGCAAAAGTTCTGTTTTGTAAATACACTTTCTTAATTTAATTAATTATCTTTAAATTTCCAATTCTAGCTTTTACTAGCTTAATCAAACTTAATCCATCTTACTTTAATTAAGCGAATGCTCAACTTTATAAATTCGTAAAAAAAGATCTAAAACCATTCACAGGTTCTAGATCTTTTTTCATTGAATCATCATTTTATTATACTCATTTTTGCTCTACGTTATCCACACCATCTTCAAATATATTAGAATTTGGTGATTTTAACAGTTTTTTAAGGGCAAGAGCGCAAGCTCCGATCACACCTGAATCAATACCAAGTTTTGAAATAAGGATCGGTGTTGCATCACCTACTTCGGAAAAAGTATGAGTCGCAATCACATTTCTGAACTCTTCTATAAAAATTTCTGCGACAATGGACATTTTCCCACCAATAAAAACTGCATCCGGATTATAAAGATTGATCATATGAGAAATTGCCAATCCTACGTATCGACTTGTTTGCCGTAAAACATCTCGCGCATAAGAATCTTCTTGCAAGGCAACTTCCAAGATATCATTAATCTGAATCTCATTATGAATGGCAAAACGTTGTTGGAGAGCATCTTCATTCGCAAGAAAAGGTAACTCCGCAGTTACTTTTCTTAGAATTGCAGGAATACCACATATAGTTTCCAAACAACCACGATTTCCACAATTACATAATGCACCTTGCTCAATCATGACAGTATGTCCGATTTGACCAGCATATCCCTGAGAACCTTGTACAATAGATTCTCCCATAATGATCCCCGCACTAATGCCTTCACCCATATTGATGTAAATTAAATTTTCACAATTAGTGCCGCCACCAAACCATTTTTCTCCTAAGGCAGCAACTTTAGAGTTCGTTTCAATAAAGACAGGTATATTAAACTCTTGGGTCAAAACAGTTTTCAATGGGAATCCATTCCATTTTTTACCCAGATTAACCGCTCTCTTGACTGTACCCTCGTGTGTATTAAGCATCCCAGGAAAAGCAATCCCTATTCCTAAAAACCTTTTTGATTGATGATCTTCATGTAAGATGACTTTTTTTATGGTATTAATTAATTCTTGAACCGCAACATCAGGATTCTTCATATCAACTTTTATACGTTGTATATCAATAGGGACATTTTTCAAATCTGCAAGCGCAATCGTTATTTCTTGACTAGTAATTTCAATTCCAATTACATATCCTGCCAGACAATTAAATTGTAACGTTACTGGCCGCCTTCCGCCTTGCGATTCTCCTAACCCCACTTCTTTTACAAATCCTGTATCAATAAGTTCACGAATGATCCCTGTAATGGCTGGTGGTGTAAGTCCAGTTACTTCTGCTAGTTGCTGGCGTGAAATCAGTTCATTTTCTTTAATAATATTGATGATTCTCATGCGATTTAATCTCTTAACATATTTACTATTAGCAGGACTTCTCATTATTTTTATCCCCAATTTTTCCACTTATCATTTTACTCCCTAAGAAACTTTTCCATGATGGTCATATCAATCCACTTTCCATCTAACATACCCTGTTTCAGATATGTCCCCACTTTTATGAATCCTACTGAACTATATAGATTTTGTCCTGCATAATTGGAAGCAAAGGTACTCAATACCAGTTTGTGAAATCCTACTTCCTTAGCAATTTCCATAAGTTCTACCAATAGTTCTTTTCCTAACCCCTTACCGCGTTCTTCACGGCGGATATAAATCGATAAATCAGCTACTCCTTGATAACACTCACGAGGATTAAATACATTAAGGGATGCCCATCCTTTTATGTAACCATCTTCGTTCTCAATAACAATGACCTTATGCCTTTCACTGCGTATATTAAACCAGTTTTCCATTTCTGCTACACTTTTCAAATTGCTCTCTAAAGTTGCAATTCGATCCTGTATGCCTTGGTTATAAATTTCAGTAATTTGCTCAATATCACCGATCAAAGCAATGCGAGTCAAAAAAATCTCCTCCCCCTTTGCATATGATGAAATTATGCAATCGCATGTTCTTCAGCATACTTCTTTATATAGGAATACACTCCCTGAATATCATTTGTAGCAGGTAGCTTCCCAATCATTTTCTCTATATAATGATGCCGTAATATATAGGAAAAAGAATAAGTATAATTAATATCATAAATCCACGATAAGCGAAAAAGCATTAAATCCGCTGGGGTTACAATTTCTTTAGGCTCAATTAAATTTCCTTGTAAAAGTTCTTGAATGATAAAGTCAGAATACCCACTAGCAGAGGTTAGTTCTGGCGGCTCAGGTATCTGATTTTCTTTTTCATCAGTGACTAGCATAGAAAAAATATCAAGTTTATCTGCATCACGTGTGATTTTAGAGAGTACTACACACTCATCCGAAAGATTTTGGGGCAAATAACGAAGATTATGGTAGAGTACAGCTTGTTTCACAACGTCCTGCTGCTGTACCGATAAACCTGCACTCGTCAATATATTTGCCTCTTCTAAGACATCAAGTCCAAGTTTTGCATGGTTAATGGACAAGCCATCGTTAAAAGTACGATAGATCTGATATTGTTTAAATCGACCAATATCATGCAATAAAGTTGCAATCTCAGCAAGCTTCAATTGTTCAGGAGAAATGGCAAGCCAACGTCCAATATCACTCCCATGCTGCATCACACGCAGAGTATGTTCTTCTTTGAGACGCACATGAAAATAAAGTTGTTCATCTGTTGAATAAAAACTTTGTACATAGTGCTGAAACCACTTCTGTAAAAATAAGAGAGAATTATGTAGCATGTTTCTTTTTACTCGGAACTGCGGTAAGTACAATTTGTTTCCCCTGACGTGCCACTTTAACATCAAAATCCACAATACCTTCTTTATATAACTCAACTTTTATCTCAAGTAACATTTTACCAACTTTCTCCTGAAGTTCAGTTGTAAAAAATTCACTGACATAATCCACTGGTTCTTTCTTGCTTTGCTTTACAGGTTTAGGTGCTGTTATTTCTTCTGAAAAAATATCGTTTTCAAAGGTAATTTGTTCTTGATAATCACCAAACATAGACTTATCACTTAAATTTTTAGGAATTTTTGCCATATTAAAATCCACCTACTTTTTATTTATTTAACCATTTATGTAAACTATCTCCAGAAAAAATTCCAGGCCTTGGAACCCAATTTTTCTTTTCTAACCATTTTCGGATCACACTTTCACCTTCTGGTTTAACGAGTAAACTTTGAGGGCCAATTTGTCCAATAACGTATGCAGAAAGCTTACTTTGCAAAGCGATTTCTGTTGCCATTTCAGGAGTCTCACAAGACAGTATCGTAACTTTAGCAAAAAGTGTCCGGTCATACGCAGCACACCAATGTTCTAATGCCTGTATCACATTCTCTGCAGGTGGAACCTTACAATGATCATTAATGACCTCAAATAACTCACTGACAGCCACTCCGCCTTTAAGAGCACGTAATACACTGTCTCGACTGAAATTTCCTTGATAAACATAATCTTGAATGTGTGTCGTTCCAAACACAGATAATATCCACAATAAATAAGGTGGCGCATAACGCGGTGCAAAAAAAGAAAGATCTGGCTGAATAATGAGTTGCTGCTCAATTTCAGCAGGCAATACATCTTGCCATTTTGCAAAGAGTCGAGAAAAATCAGAAGTAGTACTTTTGCTAAAGATATCGACGTTAGTAATGTGCTGTAAGGACTCGCCTCCATCATTTTCTTCTGCTAACCATTCCGCAAGCGCCAATCCAAGAGATGTCAATCTCCAAAATTTCCTAATTTCTTCTTTGTTTTTGAGCCAAGGTGTTTCTAATTTTTCCGTGGTCTGCTCAAAGAAGCCTAAATACATCATCGGTTCTAATACCACTGACTCTACCCATTCTTCACTGCGAAAAGGATTTTTATGATCAAAGATAACCGCTGAATCAGATCCAATGCTAGTCATCATCAAGGCTGTACTTGTTTGCCAGCATCCCTTTGCCTGAACTGAAGTTTTTAGTAAACGAGCAATAAAAGAGAAGCTTCCTCTCTTTTGAGAATTGATGCGAGAAAGTTCCCAACAGAGTGCTGCTAGAAGACGATGAGGAGGTGAAGAAAAAATAAAATCCTCCCATCTTTCAGGATTAAAACCATAATAACGATTATCAATCTGTTCAGTTATAATTTGTACTGCTTGGATTACTTTGAGCCCATGAAGCAACATAAACATTTTACTCGTATACAAATTTTCATCGGCAGCTTCTTCCCAATCTTCTGTGGCAGCAGCGCTTAACCTTGTAACCAAGCGACGTAATACTGTTTTGGACAAATATCCTTTTGCAGTAAGTTTCGGTTTTTCCACGTAAAAAAAAGCTGCCATTTCAACCAAATCAAATAAAAATTGTCCATTTTTGATCAAAGTTTGATGCTGGGCTGGTAACTCAGCACTCAAAAAGCGACTAAATGCCGGTATTGCTTTAAGAGTTATTTTAAATTCAGAAACAATAAGAAGAGTATAGGGCTGATCACCCTCTAGCAACCATCCTTCCTGCACTAACTCTCCCACTAAAGTTTGTACTACTTTTTTAGTGATTTTACCAGAAAAATACTCATAGATTTTTTCGATTTTTATAGGACAACCAGCATATTCACATAAAAAAGTGATAATTAGCTGTTTTTCTAAACTAAGAGCATTATATAGTCCCATAAAACGTGGAATATTACAAATTGCTTCATGAAGTAAATTAGGAACATTGCCAACCCAGCCGCTTACATCAAAACGCCAGCACATGCGATTTAACGCAGTCGCTCGCATCAAATGAAGATCTTCCAAAGTATATGTTTTATCCATATCTAATGGTAATTTTTTATTTACCACAGCCTTCAATTCCTTCCTCAAGCAATGTCTCATCAAAATCTAAAATTTGGTATTGATATCCTTGCTCAGTAAGGAATAATTGACGGTGATGAGCAAACTCCTGTTCTCTGGAATCTTTGGATACCACACTATAAAAAAATGCACTTCTACCATCTTTTTTAGGCCTTAATATTCGCCCTAAACGCTGTGCTTCCTCTTGGCGTGATCCAAAAGCACCAGAAACTTGTATGCCTACGGATGCATCAGGTAAATCAATGGCAAAGTTAGCCACTTTCGAAACAACAAGTACAGGAATTTTTCCAATACGAAATTGTTCATATAATATATCACGTTTTTCCGTTGGAGTCTTACCAGTAATTAAAGGAAAGTCAAAATGAGCTGCTATAGCTTCCAATTGTTTTATATATTGACCGATAATCAATATACCGTCATCAGCATGCTTATGCAATAAATAGTCAATGGCTTTTAGCTTATCTGCATTTTCTGCCTCAAAACGATAAGCCATTCGTTCTGGTACTTGAGCACATTCCATTCTCAATGAAAAATCCATAGGTACACGCACTTCAGTACAGATAGCTGTTGCAATCCAACCAGCTTGTTCCATATCACTCCAGGGAACATCTAATTTTTTTGGTCCAATCAACGTAAATACATCAGCTTCTCGACCATCCTCTCGAACCAATGTCGCAGTGAGACCAAGCCTCCGTCGAGCCTGCAATTCTGCTGTCACCTGAAAAACAGGAGCTGGCAGAGTATGGACTTCATCATATATAATCAATCCCCATGCACGCGCATTAAAAATCTCAAAATGAGGAAATGGCCCATTCTTTTGAGGACGATACGTAACCATTTGATAAGTAGTCACAGTCACTGGACAAATATTTTTTTTGCTACCTGAATATTCACCGACTACCTCAGACTCAAGAGTGGTTTTCTCAACAATTTCTCGCATCCATTGGTGTACAGCACTTGTAGATGTGGTTAAGATCAAAGTATTCATACTGATTTGCGCCATGGCTCCAATACCAATGACCGTCTTACCCGCACCACACGGTAGCACCAATATTCCTGATCCTCCAGTCTCTCGCCCATTATCATAGAAAAGATTAACGGCTTGTTGTTGATAATTACGTAATGAAAATGGATTGCCTGCATCATCATATTGACTCAAATCAATCTCTAATTGCTCACCATCAATATAACCAGCCAAATCTTCTACAGGATAACCGATTTTTACCAAGAGTTGCTTAACAATTCCCCGCTTGCCTGATGACAATATCAATGTATGATCATCAAATTTATGATGAAAAATTCCTTTGGTTTCTTTATGTCCAGCAATCGCCATAATAGTCGGAATATCTTGGGAATATAAATAAAGAAATTCTCCAGGTACGACAGGTTCACTCTCTTGAGCAAGGGAAACACTCGGTGGGTTTGCCATCAATTTTACTAATCCATACCGCCCCATATAGCCTTGAATATCACGACATACATTATTTGGGATGGGAAACTTAACATACTGCAGCAAAAATTCAAGCACTTGCTCAGGAGTCTGGCCTGTAGCTGCTGCATTCCATAAGGATAGGGGCGTAATACGATAAGTATGAATATGCTCAGGGCTTTTTTCTAAATCAGCGAAAACGCCTAACCCACTACGCACTTTTTCAAAATCAGCATGATATGCTTCAAGCAATACAGAGAAATCTCCTTGAACAATCATTGGATTCGTAGGATTATATACCACAATGGCCTCCTAATATTAATCTATCTATTATGGATATGAGCTTAGAAATCAGTCTACACTTCAATTGTACGACTCTTAGGAAGATTCGTCAAAATAAATTAACAAATCCTTATCTGCTATTATCTGTATTAAAATAATAATCAATGCAATAAGTAAACAGACTCTGCCTTCATTAAAAGCAAAGTCTGTTTATTATATCTACTTGATGTTATATTTTCTGATTCCAAAACTACAAATTCTTAATGACAATTCCCTTTAGCGATATCTCCATTAAGGTCTGAATCTGAGGAATCATTATTTAACTCATTATGAAACTTTACTTCATCTAATTCATTTTCCCATTTTGCAATGACCACAGTCGCGATGCCATTACCAATTAGATTAGTGACAGCTCTAGCTTGCGACATAAAGCGATCAATTCCAAAGATTAAAGCAAGTCCTCCTACTGGAATTCCTGGTATCACTGATAAAGTAGCAGCAAGAACAATAAAGCCACTTCCTGTTACGCCTGATGCCCCTTTCGATGTTAACATGAGGATGGCAAGAATCGTTAACTGTTGCGTTAAGGTAAGATCCGTATTTGTAGCCTGAGCGACAAAGATCGCAGCCATCGTTAGGTAAATCGACGTTCCATCAAGATTAAATGAATAGCCCGTTGGAATCACTAAACCAACAACAGATTTAGCACACCCTAATTTTTCTAATTTATTCATCATGCGTGGCAATACACTTTCTGAAGAAGCGGTACCAAACACAATCAAAAATTCTTCTTTAATGTATGAAATGAACTTTATAACGCTAAATCCTGCCCATTTTGTAATTAACCCTAAAATGACAAGTACGAATAAAATACAGGTCACATAGAAAACAGCTAACAACTTACCCAAAGGCAATAATGAGGCAATACCATATTTACCAATTGTAAAAGCCATTGCACCAAATGTACCAATAGGTGCAAGTTTCATAATAAGATCCACCATACCAAATAAAGCATGGGAAACTTCACTAATGACACTAAATAAGCCCGTTTTCTTGCCTCCCATTGCTGATAAAGCCCAACCAAACATGACAGAAAACAATAAAACTTGCAAAATATCGCCTTTAGCAAAAGCATCGACAACTGTTGATGGAATCACATTCATTAAAAAATCTTGTGTACTTTGTGCTTTGGCAGCTGTTGTATAAGCCGAGATGGCTCCACTGTCTAAACTTTTCACATCAATATTCATGCCGGCCCCAGGCTGAGCCCAATTAACAATAACCAACCCTACAATTAAAGCAAAAATAGAAACAACTTCAAAATAAATAAGTGCTTTTGCGCCAACTCGACCCACTTTTTTCATATCATCCATACCAGCGATACCTGTAACAATGGTACAGAAGATAATAGGAGCAATAATCATTTTAATTAACTTGATGAAAGCATCACCAAGTGGTTTCATACTTTCACCTAAAGCAGGGTAAAAATGCCCTAAGGCGATCCCCACAACAATAGAAAAGAACACTTGAAAATGCAACGATGTATAAATTTTTTTCATTTAATTCTCCTTTCCATTCATTGTTTTTCAATACATATACATTATCATAAAAAACGCAAAAAACAAGGATTCTTAAAGAAAAATACAAGATACAATTTAAAAAACCTACGTGATCCTACAATAAAAATCATGTTTTTCTTCTCTATTTTATCAATATTTCCTTGATAAAACGATGGAAAAATTAGTTACTTTTACGATCTTCCTCTTTTTTAAGTGGAAAATCAATGATGAAAGTTGTCCCTTTACTGAGTTCGCTCACACATTCAATCGTGCCACCAAACTGTTGCGTCACGATATTATATAAAACCGATAAACCTAGACCCGTGCCTCCCATGCCGCGCTTGGTTGTAAAAAAGGGATTAAAAATCTTCTCTAAGACTATATCTTCCATCCCCTGCCCATCATCCGAGTAGGTCAGATGTACCGTCTCATCCTTTTCTATGATAATCCGAATGGTAATTTCACCTATATCATCAGGCTCATAAGCATGCATGAGTGAATTCATAATCAGATTTGTTATGATCTGAGCAAAAGCCCCTGGGAAGCTATAAATTTCTAACTCTTCATCACATTCAACATTAATTTTATAGTGAGTCCTCTTAAGTTTGGGCTGCAAACTTAATAATACTTCACCAAGATATTTCTTCACATTAAAAATCCGCATTGTTTCATTCGACTGATCCACTGAAACTTGTTTGAAGCTACGAATTAATTGAGAGGCTCGCTCCAAATTAGAAAAAATAATTGTCGCGGCTTCATCAGATTCTGCCAAGTAATCCGTTAACCCTTTCCGACTTAGATTACCACTTTCATACAGTTCATTAAATTCTTTTGTAATCACTTGCAAATGAGATACTGCCGTTACACTAACACCAATAGGAGTATTAATTTCATGAGCGATACCTGCCACTAGATTTCCCAATGAAGCCATTTTTTCCGACTCTACCAAATAAGTTTGTGCTTGTTTCAATTGTTCAAGATTCTGAGCTGATTCTTGGTTCACAGATTGTAGTTCTTGATTAATGGCAAGTAAGTCTTGAGTCCGCAGTTCCACTTTCGTTTCCAATTGATCATAGGCCTGCCGTAGAGCTTCCTCTCCGTTTTTACGCTGCGTAATATCACTAAGCGAACCAACAATACGAACAGGTTTATCCCCTTCCCATAAAGCTTGCCCTCGGCCAAATGCCCATTTAAAAGTGCCATCTAGACAGCGAACACGGTGTTCAGCACTAAAAAAATCCGTTTCTTTAGCAAAATGTTTTTCTATAAGTTCATGGACGATTTCACGTTCATCAAAAGGAAGAATTTCCATCCATTCATCAATATTTCGTGGCATAGTCGTATCATCATAACCAAACATTTCTTTGGCACGACTAGAAAAAAATATAGTACCAGTTTTGATATTCCAATCCCAAATACCATCATTACTGCCACTGAGTGCCAAATGCCAACGTTCTTCACTCAGACGCAATGCTTGATTACTATTATTAATTGCTTTCATATTTTCCCGAATCGTTGCCGACATGGTATTAAAGGTCATACATAGTTGGCCAATTTCATCTTGGGTCTTGACATCAATCACATGGTCAAAATCACCACTGCCGATTCGAGCGGCATGGAAATTTAGTCTCTGCAGTGGTACAACAACTTTAGATTCAAACAATTGAAAAATCATCACTGCTAATAATAAGATCGAACAAATTAATACAATCATATTTTGGGTTAGAATCCATCTCACCGATGCAAAAGCTTCCCTCACTGGCATGACCATTACCAAACGCAGTCCTGTATCACCAACCGGAGTCGCTACAACGAGAACCTCTTGGCCATTTAGAATGGTCTCCATCATCCCAGTTTGATCTTTATCAAGCACGATACTCGCTATATTTTTTAAACTTGTTACATTTTCTTCTGTGTCTTCAATTCGTGAGTATTCAGTAGCTAGATTTGCTAACGGTGCACCACGGCTGCTCACTAAGAATCCATAACCACTGTTACCAACTTCCATCTCATTAATGTGATGGATCAATTCTTCAAGACCAATATCAACACTTGTTACTCCAATCACATTTCCATCTTTTTTAATCGGACTGGATGCGGTAATCATAATGACACCTGAAATTGCATCAATATATGGTTCACTCCAGGCTACTCTTACCCCAGGTTTGAGGGCCTTTTTATACCAATCGGATTGAAAGTAATCATGTTTCTCATTACTATACTCCCAAGTTAGATGATATTCTCCGCCCACACCACTACGAAACAAATAGGGAGCGTAATATTTTTCTTGCTCACTATGGACAAAAGGTTCTAACCAGAACCCACCACCAATAATCAATGGCTCACGCGCCATCATTAGTTTCATAATTCCTAAAATTGCATCTGCATTAGAAATACTCAATGCTTCCATTGTTTCGGCCTGCGACTCGACAACCTTACTAGTGACAATAAAATTAGTATTTAATCGTGTTGCCTCATTACGCCCTTGTGTTTTTAATAATTCTACAATTTTTTCTTCTAATATTCTACTAAATTGATAGTGGCTAAATCCAGTTTGCAAGCTAAAAACAATGATCGTCATGATTACCATTGTCAGTGCAAATATTGTCTTAATACTTTTAATCTTGCTCATTATCTCACCACCTCACTTATACCTGAAAACTAAACTAATGATCAATCAATTTTTATTTTTAATATATAGTGATGCTATTCTAGCGTTTTAAGACAAAATCCTCTTGGGATGCATCTTTTTTAGAAAAAAAGCAAAAAAAGACTCACAATTGCTTTTGAATCGATATAATAATCCGATTCATATCACAATTGTGAGTTTTTTATACCATGATACTATTTAATTTTAATAAATCCTTTTTCTCCACGTTTTACATTTTGTCCATTTTTAACTTCAACTTTTTTACCTTCAGGAAGATTAGTAAAAACAATGGGGGTAATCAAGGAAGGAACTTTCCCTTTGACACTAGCAAAATCTACTTTTAACATAGGTTGTCCAACTTTGACTTTATCGCCTTCTTTAACAAAAGCAGTAAAACCTTCACCTTTTAAATTAACAGTATCCATGCCAAAATGAACGATGAGTTCTAAGCCATTGTCAGCTTGAATCGCTACTGCATGTTTACTATCAAGTAAACTAACAACAGTTCCATCAACAGGTGATACAACTTCACCATTGATCGGTTCGATAGCAAAACCATCACCCATTATTTTTTGTGAAAAAACCTGATCAGGCACTTGGCTAATATCCATGATTTTTCCATCTAATGGAGCAACAAATACACCAAGCTCCCCACTATTTGTCTCTGTGCTTGCAGCAGGCACTTGAACATCATCATATGTTGCAGCTACTTTTCCATCGACAATGTCTTTGATTTGACTTTTTAATTGATCGGATTTTGGTCCAAAAATAATTTGAAGATTATCACCAACTGTCATAATGCCAGCAGCTCCTAAGTTCTTTAATTTATTTTTGTCCACAAGATCAATTTTCTTTACACTCACACGTAAACGAGTAATGCAAGCATCCAAGTTACCAAGATTTCCTTTTCCACCTAATGCATCTAAAACTCCAGTTGCCAAACTATAACCTGTAGAGCTTATGCTTGCATTCTCATCCTCTATTTCTCGACCAGGAGTCTTTAGATCCCAAGTACGAATAGCAAAACGGAAACCAAAGTAGTAAATCAGGGCGAAGACTAAACCTACAGGAATCACTAACCACCAGTCCGTACGATTCGGAATGACGCCGAAGAGTAGATAATCGATGACTCCGCCTGAAAAAGTCATACCAATTTTGACATTGAGAATGTGCATGGTCATAAATGATAAGCCAGCAAAAATACAATGAATACCAAACAGCATCGGTGCAACAAATAAGAAAGTAAATTCAATAGGTTCTGTAATCCCTGTCAAGAAGGATGTTAAGGCCGCTGACGCCATAATACCACCAACCAGAACTTTCTTTTCTGGTTTTGCTTCATGATAGATGGCAAGGGCAGCTGCTGGTAAACCAAACATCATGAATGGGAATTTACCTGTCATGAAGGTACCGGCTGTGAAAGGAACACCATCTTTAAGCTGAGCAAAGAAAATGCTTTGATCACCATTTACAACTTTACCAGCTGCATTCACATATTCACCAAACTGATACCAGAAAGGATTATAGAAAATGTGATGTAAGCCAAAAGGAATGAGAGAACGTTCAATTACACCAAAAATAAAGGCTGCCAATGTTTTATTCGTGTCGATCATATTACGCGAGAAGTGAGTAAGACCATTTTGTATGGGAGGCCAAGCAAACACCATTACAGCACCTAAAATTAAGGCTGCAACAGCAGTGGCAATCGGTACAAAACGTTTTCCGGCGAAAAAGCCTAAATAAGCAGGAAGTTCAATATTATAATATTTTTTATACATGGCTGATGCCAAAATACCAACAATAATACCACCGAATACCCCGGTTTGTAAGGTAGGATAACCGAGTACCATGGCGAGTGCTGGATTTTTAGCCGAAGCCATTTCTGGGGTAATGCCTGCCACAAGACCGATGGTGACATTCATAATCAGAAAACCAACAATGGCTGCGAGACCAGCAACGCCTTCACCACCCGTTAAACCAACGGCTACACCAACGGCAAAAAGAAGTGAAAGATTACCAAAAATAACGCCACCTGCTTGTTCCATAACTTGGGCGATACCGTGAATATTTTCTAGTCCAGGAAAAATAGTAAGAAGTGCGGGATTTTGAAATGCATTACCAAAAGCTAATAAAAGTCCTGCGGCTGGCAATAATGCTACCGGGAGCATTAAAGCTTTACCAATTTGTTGTAAGACACCAAATGATTTTTTAATCATAATCTGTATTCTCCTCCAATCTCATATTTAGTTTTTATCTCTGTCCTATTAGATTGCAAGATACGTGCCAAACATAGTTTTATATTTTTATTATTAACAATAATCCGTTTAATTATGAGATAAATCAAGACTTATCTCATAATTAAAAAAACACTTCTAGAATGAGTCATTAAACTAGGATTATATCATGTCTTATTTATGTTTTAATCCTGTTTTGCAAATTAACCTACAATCTGACTGATTGTAGGTTAATTGTATTCTATGAATTATGATATTAAAAACGAATTTTATCAACAGCTGAAATATGCCGCTGAATTCCAAGATCTTGTTTATTCATGCCAAGTGCAAGTCCAATTAATTGGGGCAAATGAAGTATAGGAAGTTCAGCGCTAACCTTTGCGACTTCTCGTCCTTCAGGCTGATACATATCCAGCTGGATTTGGCATAAAGGACAAGGGGTCACAAGCAGATCAGCACCAGCGTTAGCTGCACTATTGACCGTCTGCCCTGTGACTTTGAGTACATCTTTTTCAGCCGTCCAAAAAGCATGGAAGCCACAACATTTAAGTTTGAAATCAAAATCCACGGCTTGTGCACCAAGAATACCAATAATTTTTTCTAAAGATTGAGGGTTTAGACTATCTTCATAATTCATTATTCTCGGCGGACGCAGTAAATGACACCCATAATATCCAGCAACCTTTAAGCCCGCTAGTGGTTTGGTCACTTTTCCCTCTAACAATTGAGGATTTGAGGCAAGGACCCATAAGAGATGAGTCACTTCAGCAGTTCCTTTATATTCATAACCTGATTTTGCTAATATCTCATTGACCTTTGCTTTGAGAGCTGCATCTGTATCAAGACTTTCTTTTGCCCGTCTGAGTTGCAGAGTACAGGTATTACAAACTGTCATAATCGGTAATCCCATACTTTCTGCAATGGCTAAATTTCGAGCATTCACTGCCAGTGCAGTCATTTCATCCACATCTTGCAAATGAGATGCACCACAGCATGTCCAGCTTGGAATCTCAACAAGTTCAATACCAAGGGCTTCCGTAACCTTTACCGTAGCCAAAAAAGCTTCACTGGCAACACCACGGAGAACACAACCAGGAAATAATGCGAATTTCATTATTTTTCCTCCTTTGCTGCCATCATAATCGTACGTACCTTTTGAATTTCAGGAATGACTTCTGCTTTTTCAAGAGGTGCCATTTTGCCAGCTCTCATTAGGCGATAGGCAACTGGAACACGTAAAGCTGCTTTGAAACCCTCAGTTTTAAATGCGAGTTTAGATTCATCAAGACGTCCTGTATCGCGAATGTCATCATAAAATGCCTGAGCATGATCAGACCCTGCATTACTTGACATTTTTTTCTTAAAAGTCGCAATGCGCAGTTTTTCAATATCTTCAGCTGGTGTAAGGCCTTTGGGACACTTTGTTGTACATTCCTGACAATTAAGGCACTTCCATAATCCCTCTTGCACAGCAGGGGCTAAATGGAGGGCAGCATCTTTATCTCTTGAATCAGCAACAAATTTTTGCGCCTTCGTGAAAATGAAGGGATCTAAAAAGTCGCTGGAATCAAGAGTTGATTTATTACACTCTGAAACACAAGCACCGCATAAAATACACTCAGAATTCTTTTGATACTTTTTGAAATCCTCAGGTGATTGCCTGCAGCCAGCTCCAGCGCTAAACTCATCTTTGGGTTGTAAGGCGGGCTTAATCTTCTTCAGGCGTTCATACTTAGGTTTCCAGTCAACGATCAAATCACGTAGTACCGTAAAATTGCCTAAGGGAGCAATTGTTAACGTATCACTTTTATAACGTCTCACAAGATCACTAAGGGGCGTTTCACAAGCAAGAACTGCATTACCATTGACTCTGACTGCACAAGCTCCACAAATCCCTGAACGACAAGACGCTGTAAACGAAAGAGTTGGGTCCATTGTTTCTTTTATTTTAATTAGTGCACTGAGTACGGTCATTGTTTTATCTGTTTCAAGGCTATAATCTTGAATCCACTGTTTCCCCTCTACCAATCGCTCAATTTTTAAAATAATCGGCATGACTAGTACTTCCTTTCTTCTGGTTTATATTTGGTTACCACCACAGGACGATACTCGGTTTTTAACTGCTCACCGTCTTTAAAGACCAGTGTATGTTGCAGAAAATTTCCATCGTCACGTTTTGGAAAATCAGTACGGGAATGACTGCCACGACTTTCCTTACGTGATTTTGCACCCGCTATAATGATTTTTGATAATACCAGAAGGTTGCCGAGTTCCACATAATTCATAAAAGCTGTATTAAAAGTTCGACTCGTATCACCTACGTTGCATTTTTTATATTCTTCTTGTAAGACATTAATATCATTCAATGCTTGAGTTAACCCTGTTTCATTTCGGAAGACTCCCACGTTATTCCACATAGTAAGAGCCATTTTGTCGCGAATCGTTGCAATGGTTGAACCACCAGTTCTAGTCGTTACCTCAGCAAATTTTTTATTCCATCTATCAACTGCTGATTTTAATAGTTCCTTGTTTTCTTCATAGCTGTTAGCTTTTGCATATTCAGCTGCTGACGCCCCAGCATTTTTACCAAACACCAGGATTTCAACTAAGGAATTCCCCCCCAATCGATTAGCTCCATGGACAGAAATACAGGAACATTCACCTGCTGCAAATACACCAGGCATCTTAGTGGCACAAGTCTTATAATCAACAACATCAATTCCACCCATGGAATAATGGCATGAAGTTCTAATGGGAACAGGTTGCTCTGCAATATCTACCCCTTCAAATTCTAAGGAAAGCTGATAGACTTGGGGCAGCCGTTCCATGATCTTGGCACGGCCTAAGTGACGGAAATCCATATATACAGCAGAACGTAACCCTTCGCCAACGCCACGTCCTTCATTAATTTCTTTTTCAATGGACTGAGCAACTAAATCACGAGGTCCAAGTTCCATGGCCTTGGGTGCATAACGTGCCATGAAACGTTCCCCATCTTTATTAAGTAAATAAGCACCTTCACCACGGCTGGCTTCTGATAATAAAACACCATTAATCGAAAGACCTGTAGGATGAAATTGCACCATTTCAGGATCTTTAATTGGAATGCCCGCATTAAAACAGGCTGCAATTCCATCACCTGTTGAACTAAATGGATTTGATGTTCTAACCCAATAAGCACGACCATACCCACCTGTGGCAACAATAACAGTTTTAGCTGGTATAGGCATGATATTTCCACTGCGCATGTCCATTGCAACGACACCGCTGAACTTTTCCTTATCAGTCACAATTTCAAGCAATTGACAATCCATAATAAAATCAATGTTATTTTTCATACATTGCTCAAACATCGTATGTAAAACAGCATGGCCGGTAATATCAGCTGAAAATGCAGTTCTGGCATAGGTACTGCCACCCATTTTCCGCTGATTAAAACGACCATCAGCTTGCCTGTCAAAAGCAATGCCAAAATAATCAAGCTCTGCTAAGACCTCAGGCGCTTTTTCTGTATAAAATTCTACAGCATCCTGATCGCATAAATAATCTCCACCTTTAACCGTATCAAAGGCATGACTTGCTGGTGAATCCTTCTCATCAGCATGACGAGCAGCACCATTAATACCACCTTGAGCCATACAGGTCGCAGACCGTGTCGGAGCCATCTTTGTCATCACGGCGACCTTAATCCCTTTTTGTTTACTAGCCTCTAAAGCGGCTCGCATCCCTGCACCACCACTACCGATAATTAGTACATCATACAACGCTGTACCATTGCGCACTGTCGCAGGTATATTATCACCAAACCAATCAAAATAACTACCTGCAACAACTGCAGCCCCTGCTGCTGCACCGACTTTTAGAAATGTACGTCGATTCATTTTTTCCAAAAGATCACCCACTTTCTCATTATAAACGACAAGAAAAGACTTGATTTTCGCCAACTCTCGAGATTAAGAGAAAATCTTAGTCTTTCTTATTGGAAATCAAGAAAATGTTTATTTCCTGATTCCATGAAGCAAGTTCTTATATTCACATTCAGTTTACAATAATTCTCTATTCAGTTAACAAATCCTTTTTTTACTAATCCTTTGTTAAAAGGCTTCTTTTATGATTTTTCCTCCTATAAAATCCTCGCCAAACCTAGTAAAACAACTGTTAGAAGAGTTGCCCTCTATTTAACTGAAATCGATGTTATGAATTAAGTAATTAAAAAAAGTCACCAATTGGTGACTTTTTCTTAGTTATTTTTTAGTTTCTTGTCCACATTCACCACCAGTGCCACGTAATATCTCTAAGGCATGGGGTAATACTGGTAAAATGATTTGTAAACATTCTCGTACAGCTTTCGGACTACCTGGTAAATTTACAATTAGACATTTACCACGAATACCTGCGACGGCGCGACTTAACATGGCGCGAGGCGATATGGCAAAACTTTCACGACGCATAGCTTCCGGCAAACCAGGAACGGCCCTTTCAATCACGCTCAGCGTAGCTTCCGGCGTTACATCTCTTTGAGAAAATCCTGTCCCGCCCGTAGTGAGCAGTAATCCTACGCCTAGTTCATCAATCATCTCAATCATAGCTTTGGATAAGAGTTCTTGATCATCTGCTAATACGCGATAATCAATTACCCTTCCTTGTATTTCTTGTACAAGATTTTTAATTTCTGTCCCACTTTGATCTTCCCGCTCACCTTTGGAACCTTTATCGCTAGCCGTAATAATACCCACCGGTATACCAGACCAAATTTCAATGGGATCTTCTTCTTTGATTTTCCCGCCCACTAATACTCGAGTAAAGATACCTTCTTTAGGCATAACACATTGACCAACTTGTCGAAATATTTCGCAGTTATGATGACAGCTTTTACCGATCTGAGTCACTTCTAGTAGTGTTTCACCAGCTTTAAGATAGGTTCCAACAGGCAGTTTGAAAAGTTCCAGTCCTTCTATTGTTAAATTTTCAGCAAAATCACCTGGTACTAAATCAATACCTTTTTGTTTGCCTACTTCTTTCATTTTCTCAATACTGCTTGCACTCAGCAAACTAATTTGCCGATGCCATTTACCACTGTGGGCATCACCTTCCATACCCCAATTGGGGATGAGAGTCGCCTCACCAATACTTTCTTTGCGCATACCTTTTTCTTTACTGATACACACCGCTACTACTTTTCCTGACATGGCTGATCCTCCCTTTCAAATAAACCGCTTTTGCCGCCTTCTTTACGCATCAAACAGATATTAGAGATGACCATAGAACGATCAATGGCCTTACACATATCATAAATCGTGAGCCCAGCAACGGACGCAGCAGTCATAGCTTCCATTTCCACACCAGTCTGCCCACTTACACGAACAGTCGCTTCAATCATAATTGACTGTTTTTGTCTGGTAAAACTAATGTTGACTGCGCTAATATTTAAAGGATGGCATAATGGTATAAGATGAGGCGTTTGTTTCGCTGCCATAATACCTGCCAAACGCGCGACTTCTAGTACATTCCCTTTAGCAATTTCTAGGTCATAGATTTTATTTAAGGTTTCATCTTCCATAAAAACTTGTCCACAAGCTACTGCTTGCCGATGGGTAATGTTTTTTTCACTCACATCTACCATCTGACTTTCCCCTTTTGCATTGAAATGAGTAAATTCTGCCATAGTGACCTCCTTTTTATTTAACAACTATTATTTAACGAGTAAAGGATTTAGATTTGATCATCTTCTCTAATAAATCAGCGACTCCTTTAGCATCCTCAAGACCAAAATGCGGTATATTATCATACATCATCACTTCAGAAACTAAAGCAATCGTATGATCCTTCTGACCAAGGAACTGGTTTCCTCGACAATTGACTTCAATTTGTGGTTTTTTTTCTTGTTTAAACCCTTCTGTCAAGATTAAATCAACCTGACCAATCAACGGAATCATCTCATCGAGAGTCATTGGTTTATGTAATGTTTGCATCATAGCAATTTGCTGAGTTGAAGCAATACAAACTACATCAGCTCCAGCTTGTCGATGATTCCAAGTATCGGTTCCCACATGATCAATTTCAAAATCATGACCATCATGTTTAATCACACCAACACGGTAACCTCGTTTTTTCAATTCTGTAATGACTTTTATTAAAAATGTGGTTTTTCCACTATTCGAATATCCTACAAATGAGACAATTGGTATCATACTTCTCTCCCCTCTGCCAATATTGCTTTGGCTTTTTCATATTCATGAGGAGTATTGATATTCATAAAACAACAATCAGCATACTGCTTAAGATCTTGAACACCCACCCAGCTAATCCTTGTTAAAAAATCCTTTACTCGATATTTCTCTTTAGCCAATAATTCTGCAACGATACCACTACAATGCTTATGATAACAAGCAAATAGTGGTTCCACCTGTTCATTATAAATCGCTACACTCCCATCTTTACTTCCTATTGAATGAACAATATGGGGAATGATTTCGGGAATCAAAAAAGGTACATCACAAGCCGTCACAAAAACAAGATCATGACGGGCATGTATGAGTCCAGCATGAATACCACTTAAAGGTCCCTTACCAGGAATTAAGTCAGGAAATTGCCGAACTGGTGAGGTCACGGTCCGCTCTACGTTACTTATGACTACTACATCATCGGATAAGGGTAGTAAACGAGCAAGTAAACTACTTAATACATCCTTCTCCCCCCACGATAAGGACGCTTTATCCTGCCCCATACGACGACTCTGACCTCCTGCCAAAACTATGACGGAGAATTTTTCAGCCTCCAATGCGCGACATCCCTCTTTCACTCTTTTTTCCCTGCTTTAGATGATGCTCCGTAGGTTTATTCCACACGATCTGCTTTATTTTTTCTCGCAACTCAGCATCAGAAATTCCTGATCGCAGTTCATCACGCAACGAATATTCATCATTGGATAATAAGCAAGGTTTAAGATATCCGTCGGGAGTCAGGCGAATCCGATTACAAGAATCACAAAAATGTCGAGATACTGGGCTAATAAAACCAATTGTCCCTTGAAATCCAGGTACTGAATAAATCTTTGCAGGGGAACTGCTCTTCATTTGAGGGATTAGGTTATTAAATCCAGCATCAATGAATTGTTGTTCCATTTCTTCAGCCGTAAACAGATAGTTTTCGCCAGTATTAAAAGGCATATATTCAATAAAACGAATTTGATACGGATGATCAATCGCAAGTTTCGCCATATCAATGACTTCATCAGAATTAAAACCTTTCATAACTACCATATTAATTTTAACCGGCGTCAATCCCACTTCTTGGGCTTTTTTAATGCCTGCTAATACCTGATTTAGCTGATCTTGCCCTGTCACCTTAATAAAGCGTTCTCGCTGCAGAGTATCAAGACTTACATTGATACGTCCAATTCCCGCTTCTTTCAAACGGAGAGCATATTCCTCAAGTAAACTGCCATTTGTAGTCAATCCAACTTCTTCAATACCTGGAATTTGAGTCACTTTTTTCAAAAAAGGTAATAATCCTTTGCGTACCAAAGGTTCACCACCAGTAATTCGTACTTTATTAATTCCTAAGCTAGCAAAAGCACTAATAATCCGTAGGATTTCTTCATACCGTAGAATATCATGATGCTCGATCCATTCTACCCCTTCTGCTGGCATACAGTATTGGCAGCGAAAATTGCACCGATCCGTCACCGCTACCCGCAAATAATGAATATGACGCCCAATCCCATCATACAATTCAGGCATTTTTTCACCTTCCTATTTTCCAGATCTTGCTTTAATACGATAGATCCGTATAGGTTAAATTAAAATATGACTCGCAACCTCTTTAATACAACTTATACAATTCAATTTTATCATAGTTTCTTATGTTTTCAACTTATGAAATCATTTCCCTCTTGGAAGTTCTTTTAAATAATAATAGCCTGCAATTGTGATTGCAGGCTATTATCACTCTATGAACGTTTCTGTGGATGATAATGAGTATGTAACAAGTGATGAGATTTTTCTCCTAATGGCTTACCAAGCCAGGTATCATATAATTCCTTTATCGCTGGATTCAGATGGGATTTACGAATGGGAGCACAACTATCGCACTCATAAATAGAGTCAATCCTTTTTTGCCTTAGTTCTGCCGACTTAACATGAGGTTGACCACCACCACCAATGCAGCCACCTGGACAGGCCATGATCTCAATAAAGTGATAATCAGCTTCCCCTTTTTGGATTTTATCCATGAGGATACGAGCATTCCCCAAACTATGGGCAACAGCTATTTTGACAGTAAGATCGCCAATCTCTACTTGGCTTTCTTTGATCCCACTCAAACCTCGCACAGCCTTAAAGTCAATATTTTCCAATTCTTTTCCTGTCACAACTTCGTAAACAGTACGGAGCGCCGCTTCCATCACGCCGCCTGTAGCTCCAAAAATAACCCCTGCTCCTGTGCTAATGCCCATGGGTGAATCAAAATCTTCAGCAGGTAAAGAATTAAAATCAAGTCCTTGTTCACGAATCATCATGGCCAGTTCACTAGTTGTCAATACATAGTCTACATCCTGATAGCCACTTGAATTAAATTCCTCCCGGGCAGCTTCCCCTTTCTTGGCGGTGCAAGGCATAATCGACACAGAGACAATATCTTTGGGATCAATCCCTGCCTTTTCAGCATAATATGTTTTTACAAGAGCACCGAACATTTGCTGAGGAGACTTAGCACTCGATAGATGATCAAGTAGATCAGGATAAATTAATTCAGCGAAATTGACCCATCCTGGACTACAAGACGTAATCATCGGCAATTTACCACCATTTTTTAACCGATCAAGAAATTCAAAGCCTTCTTCCATGATGGTTAGATCAGCTGAAAAAGTGGTATCAAAGACTCGATTGAAACCTAAATGCCGTAAGGCTGCTACCATTTTCCCAGTGACAACATGCCCCGTCGGAAGCCCCAATTCTTCACCTAATGCGACGCGTACAGCGGGTGCAGTTTGGACAACCACATGTTTACTTGGATCACCTAATGCTTTCCACACCAAACTTGTATCATCTTTAATTGTGATCGCAGCTGTTGGACAGACAGCAGCGCATTGTCCACAATAGGTACAAGCTACCTCATGTAATCCTTGATTGAAAGCTGGCACTACTGTAGTATGAAAACCTCGATTAGCAAAACTGTATACATGCATACCTTGGCGATCACTGCAGACCCGTACACAACGACCGCAGAGAATACATTTGCTTTGATCATGTACAAGAGATGGATTTGAAGTATCGATGGGATAGTTTTTACGTTCGCCATCAAAACGTACTTTTCGAATTCCAAGATCACTGGCAATCGTCTGGAGTTCACAATTTAAATTACGCGAACAAGCTAAACAATCTGGCGGATGATTAGCTAATAATAATTCGATTACTAATCTACGCGCTTCACGTACAACAGACGTGGTCGTCCGCACCACCATACCTTCACTTACTGGATATACACAGGATGCAATCAAACTACGAGCACCTTCAACTTCAACCATGCAGACGCGGCATTTTCCTGCTGTTCGTAGTTCTGGATGATGACACAATGTCGGAATATTAATTCCAATGACTTGTGCAGCTTCAAGAATCGTAGCATTTTTTGCCACTTGCACTTTTTGACCATCAATTGTTATACTAACCATTTCCATCTCTTTCCCTCCCTGTTCTCAAAACTAGCCTTTCACAATCGCTTTGAAAGGACATTTCGTCATGCAAACACCACATTTGATGCATGTATTGTGATCAATTTTATGTACGGCTTTCTTTTCTCCTTGAATAGCTCCTACTGGACATGCCTTGAGGCATATACCACAACCCTTACACCCTGCAGTGATCTTATATTGTGTCAATCCAGCACAAGCCCCTGCTGGACACCTTTTTTCTCGAATATGAGCTTCGTATTCTTCTCGAAAATACCGTAGTGTACTCAACACTGGATTTGGCGCTGTTTGCCCAAGACCGCATAAGGCAGTCAATTTAATATTTTTAGCCAGGGTTTCTAATAATTCAATATCCCCTTCTTTACCTAACCCTTCCGTCATACGAGTCAGAATTTCTAGCATACGTTTTGTCCCTTCACGACAAGGCGTACACTTGCCACAAGACTCTGCTTGCGTAAAGCTTAAGAAAAACTTCGAAATATCGACCATACAAGTGGATTCATCCATGACAACAAGTCCCCCTGACCCCATCATAGCCCCCACCTGAATTAATGAATCATAATCAACAGACATATCAAGGAGATGCTCTGGCAAACACCCGCCAGAAGGCCCGCCAATTTGAACTGCTTTAAACTTTTTACCACCTTGAATACCGCCACCAATATCATAAATAATCTCACGCATAGTAATACCCATTGGTACTTCAGCAAGTCCTGTATGATTGATACGTCCAGTTAAGGCAAACACTTTTGTACCCGTACTGCCTTCAGTACCAAGCGAAGCATACCATTTTGCACCCTTGGTAATAATCTGGGGTACATTAGCAAAAGTCTCCACATTATTAATATTGGTTGGCTTACCCCATAAACCAGAAATAGCGGGAAATGGAGGACGTGAACGAGGTACACCACGCATCCCTTCAATAGAGGCCATGAGCGCTGTCTCTTCACCACAGACAAAAGCTCCAGCTCCTTCTTTAATCTTGACATGAAAATTAAAGCCCGTTCCAAATAGATTGTCACCGATCATTCCCATTTCTTCCGCTTGTTCAATCGCAATTCGGAGTCGTTTGATCGCCAAAGGATATTCTGCTCGTACATAAAGATACCCTTCATCTGCACCAATTCCATAAGCGCAAATTGCCATACCTTCTAATACGCGATGAGGATCACCTTCCAGTACACTCCGATCCATAAATGCACCAGGATCTCCCTCATCCGCATTACAGATTACATATTTCTTATCACCAGGTGCATTTTTGGTAAAACCCCATTTTACCCCCGTTGGAAATCCACCGCCACCACGACCGCGAAGCTTTGATAGTTTGACTTCCTCAATGACTTCGTCAGGTTTCATTGTCGTCAATGCTTTTCTGAGTGCTTCATAGCCACCAACGGCAATGTATTCATTAATTTGCTCTGGATCTAAATGACCACAATTGACCAGAACCATACGTGTTTGTTTTTTGTAAAAATCAATATCTTTATAGCTAGGAATGCCTTTTAACGCACCCTCTTCTTTAAATAATAATCGCTCAACAATACGACCATTGCACAAATGTTCTTCTACAATATCAATAACGTCACTTTCTTGTACACGAATATAAAAGACACCTTCAGGATTAATAATAACAAGTGGTCCCATTTCACAAAAACCGTGGCAACCCGTTGTCACAATTTTTATTTCATTCTCAAGACCTTTTTTGATTAACTGATCCCGAAGTGCAACTTCAACTTTTTTAGAACCTGAAGATATACATCCTGTTCCTGCACAAATCAGCACTTGCATTTTAAATTGTTCCATTTTGTACCTCCTTCTTGCTGCTCAAAAGAATGATCACGATTCATAGTTAGCAAAAATTTCAGGAATACTCTCTGGCGTAAGACGTCCATGAGTTTCATCATTAATCATCATCACAGGCGCTAGACCACATGCACCAATACAAGCCACTGTTTCTAATGTAAACATTAAATCAGGCGTCGTACCACCCGCCTTAATATTTAATTTTTCCTCAATGGCTTTTAAAATTTCTTTTGCACCACGTACATGGCAAGCCGTTCCTTGACAAACACGAATGATATTTTTACCGCGTGGCTTAAGATGAAATTGAGCGTAAAAAGTAACAACACCATAAATTTGGCTAATGGGAACATCCATCTTGACTGCAATCGCTTCTAGAACCTCTTTTGCTAAATAGCCATAAGCGTTTTGCGTATCTTGCAATACAGGAATTAAAGCCCCCTTAATGCCTTGATACTTTTGCAAAATTTCATCGAGTTTTGCAAATTTGTTGGTCTTGCCGCCACAGCAGCATGTAGGTTGGTTGCTGTTCATGTTATTCCTCCTTGTGAAAAGTTCTCAAAATCCGCTGACAACTTGGTCTGCCATTTAAAACTACCTTTTCCAATTGAGATGAGACGTCTTACACCTTTACAACTTTACAATTTTATGACTCATTTCCAATTCGACTTCCATAGCCTTTTTTCCTACCAGAATGTTATAAATATTCTTTTAACGCATAAATATTTTTAAAATTTAGCTCAACGTCAAAATATATCTTGCTATAATTTGATGTTGAGCTAAATTTTATATTTATTAACTTTCTTTTTTTACCTCAAATTTCTTTTCTAGCATATGTAATAATCCATTTGCCAAAATCGCAAATCCGGAAGACAAAATCGTACCCCAAAGGATCTTAACCGTATTCAAAGTTCTAAGACCATCAAGAAGAATCGTCCCCAATCCTCCTGCATTGATTGTGGCGGCAATCGTTGTAATACCAATGGTTGAAATAATCGATAAATGAATTCCTGCAAAAATCGCCTTAGAAGCCAGTGGTAACTGAACCTGAAATAAGACCTGATATCGACTCATTCCCATTCCGATAGCCGCTTCAATAATTGCAGGCTCTACTTGATGTAAACCATCCAAAAAATTTCTCAATAAAATATACTGGTTATAAATAACAAGGACAACAATTGCTGTTGTTTTACCTAGGCCAAGTACCGGAATTAACATAGCAAAAAAAGCCAAACTTGGAATGGAATAGAGTATGGAAAAAATGTCAATCCAAAGTTTAGATAATCTTTTCGAATGAACAATACATATGGTTAACAACGATGCCAACAAAAGAGAAAGTAAAAGAGTCATCAGCACGATTTCAATATGCTCTACAAAAGCCTCTAGCAATTTACTATGATATCGTACAGCATATGCAATCATGCAAGTTCCTCTTTCCACAAGTATCCTTGCATTTTGACAGCCTCAAGCAATGATTTTACAAATTCATTGGCTGGTTGCGCTACAATATTGGTCGGCGTATCAAATTGCATAACTTTCCCATCCTGCATAATCAGCACTTTTGTACCAAGCTTTAAAGCTTCCATAATGTCATGAGTAACAAATAAAAATGTTTTTGAAGCACTTTTATGAATCTGTAATAGCTCATCTTGTAACTTATTTCGGGTTATCGCATCAATTGCGCCAAAAGGTTCATCAAGCAGCATAACATCTGGATTGACTGCAAGAGCTCTGGCGAGACCAACGCGTTGCTGCTGCCCGCCTGAAAGCTGTGCTGGATATCTATTTTTGAATTCTTTCGGCTTTAAACCCACCAATGTCAAAAGTTCATCTACTCTAGCCCCAATCTTCTCTGGTGACCATTTCAATAGACTAGGCACAACAGCAATATTTCTAGCGATTGTCATATGAGGAAACAATCCAACCTGCTGAATGACATAACCAATTTTTCTTCTGAGTTGCACCTGATCCATCTGACTAATATCATCACCATAAAATCGAATGTGTCCAGAATCAGGGTCATAAAGGCGATTTACCATTTTTAATAATGTCGTTTTTCCACAACCAGAAGAGCCTAAAATAGTGATCAATTCGCCATGCTGAATCGACAGATTTAAATGATCAACCGCATATTCTTGTGCACCCTGAAATTTTTTACTGACATTTTCAAATTCTATCGCTGTTGTCATGTTAATTCACCTGCTATTTTCCCTTTACAGATTGATAGTAATCCTTAGCAACTTCTTCATATTCTCGCTTATCAATATCAACCATCCCATTTAATTTCGTCAATTTTTCCGTTGTAAGGCCAGCACTTATTTTATTTAGAATTTCCACAACACTTGGATGAGCATCTACGATCCCTTGGCGAACAATTGGTGCCATGTTATAGGGTGGCCATACATGTTTATCATCTTCTAATAATGTAAATTTCTGATTGAGTAGCTGCCCTTCTGTAGTATAAGCAGGTGCCGCATCCCCTTCATCATTTTCCATTACAGAATATTTCAGACCATTGTCATATACTTTCGTAGATTTCCATTGAAAGGGTCCATACATCTTTCTAAGTCCTGGAATCCCATCTTCTCGCTGGTCAAACTCACCTTGTGAAACAAAGCGAATCTCTTTAGCATGCACCTGCAAATCAGAAATTGTTTTTATTCCATATTTCTTTGCCACATCAGTACGAATCACAATTCCTTGCCCATCATTTGCACTCGAATAATTCAGCCATACAATATTGAACTGTTTTTTATACTCATCTTTTACAGTTTGATAAACCTGCTTTGGATCAGTCATCAAATTCATTTTGAGCACTGATAACAGCCCTGTACCTGTATACTCTGGATACAAATCAATTTCATTATTCGTGATTGATGCATGAATCACTGAAGATGCAATATTAGGCACCCGTTCTACCTTATATCCCCCATCTTCTAAAGCTAATGCATAAATTTCACCAACAATTAAATTTTCCGTAAAATTTTTCATTCCAACACGAATCTTGCTTTTATCCCCCGCATTATTTTTTCCACACCCTCCAGCTCCAACAACAAGACCCATCATAAGGATTCCCACTACAATCCAATTCAAAATTTTTTTCATGTGAATCTCCTTTCAATCTTATTATATCGATCTGTATTTCAGAATTTTCTGTTCAAGAAAAGATAAACTCATACTTGCCAGTATAGATAAGAGCGCTACAGAAACGCCGCCAATCAACAGTAAATCAGGGCGATTTAGCCCTAGTCCTGTAAAAATAATCATCCCCAGGCCACCACCACCGATATATGCGGCTAATGTTGCGCTTGCAATAATTTCCATTGTTGCAGTCCTAATGCCAGTCATAATCAAGGGCATGGCAAGAGGTATCTTTACTTGGAAAAAAATCTGACTTTTTGTCATACCCATTCCTGCTGCTGCCTCAATCATAAAAAAGGGTAAAGAATGAAACCCTGTCGCCGTATTGATTAAAATTGGCGGAATCGCCAGAAAAATCAAGGCAATAATCGTCGGCTTTATCCCTGTTCCTACGACTGGAATCATTAAAATTAAGATTGCTAAACTGGGTACAATCCGAAAAGTATTAAATATAGTTGTAACCCATCCATACCAACGACTGCTTCTTGTACATAAAACACCAAATGGTATACCGATAACCATTGCAACCAGTAATGCTAGCAGACTAATCCCAATATGCTCTTGAAGAGCCAGCAGATAGTCGCTTACATTCGTTGAAAAATAAAATAAGATTTTCTTTACCATATCTGATTTATTTTTCCCTCCAATCCGTTCCTATCTGCCATAGAGTTGGCAGCACGTCCTTATTATTTATGAGAATATTCTCTATAGTCAATGTAATATCCTTCATGAATTGGATAGTCATTTGACTGATACAGTCACGGGCAAATAAAATTGGATCATGACTTGATTGTACTTAGATGCAAAAACAGAAGGCAGAAGGGTTGTTCATAGCCTTCCACCTTCTGCCTATCGTTCTTCTCGATTATATGGTATACCTAGCGCACTAGGTGATGCTACATGACGTTTCTTGGTCTCCCGACTCACAATAATTAGTACAACAATCGTAATTACATAAGGTAACATTTTTAGAAAGAAGGAAGATACAGTAATTCCTAAATTTTGCAAATGAAAACCTAACACATCAACAACTCCAAATAACCAGCTTCCTAAGAAAGCTTTGGTCGGATTCCAAGTAGCAAAAATAACCAGCGCGACTGCGATCCATCCTCGCCCAGCGGTCATATTTTCAAGCCATGAAGGTGCATAAGCTAAGGATAAATAAGCCCCGCCCATACCAGCCAACATACCACCAAACATAACACAACCATAACGAATCGCAAAGACATTCACTCCTGCAGCATCTGCTGCACCAGGATTTTCCCCAACAGCTCTAATTTTCAAACCCGTTCTGGTGCGATAGAGTACGAACCAACACACCCCTACGCCCAAATAACCTAAATAAACTAATAGATCATGCTGAAATAAGCTAGGTCCTATCCAAGGAATTTCACTTAGACCAGGAATAGGTACAGGTTTAAAAGTAGACTGTAATGGTTTACCAATTAAAGTTTGCCCTAAATAACCACTCAATCCTGTACCAAATATCGTCAATGCCAGACCACTGACGACCTGATTGGCACGCAAAGTAATGGTCAAGAAGGCGTGAATCAATGCCATCAAACCACCAGCTACGATGGCAGCGAACAGCCCTAACCATTGATTATCGGTTTGCATGGTAACCATAAAACCTGTCACAGCACCAACGAGCATCATACCTTCGACTCCGAGATTGAGTACCCCCGCCTGTTCACTTATAATTTCACCAAGGGCAGCAAATAAAATCGGTGTACCAGCAATAATGCCAGTGGCGAGCATTGCTATCAGCAAAGATTGTTCCACTATTGATTACCCCCTTTGCCACTCCAGGTTAAACGATATTTCACAAAAATTTCCCCACCGACAACAAAAAATAAAATAGCACCTTGCAACATAGCCACCGTTGCAGCTGGAAAACCGCTTGTTTGAATGCTGTAACCGCCAACGAGTAAACCACCAAACAGGAAGGATACAACAATAACTGCCCAAGGATTTAAACGTGCCAACCAAGCAATAATAATGGCTGAATAACCATAGCCTGGTGAAATACCATGCTGCAGGCGCTGAGTAATACCTGAAACTTCTGTCATACCTGCAATTCCAGCCAGACCGCCACTCACAAACATCACAAGCAAAATATTTCTGATATAATTCATTCCTGCATAATGAGCAGCGATTGAACTCTCACCACTCACTCGAATCTCAAAACCCCATTTCGTATACTTTAGTACAACATATAGCACCACAGCCATTAAAAGTGCCAAAATAAGCCCAACGTGAATACGGCTGTCTCCCAAGACAGGCAGTATGGCATTCTCAGAAAATGGAGCCGTAATGGGGAAATTAAATCCCTTAGGATCTCGCCATGGACCATATACTAAATAATCAACCCACAAGATCCCTACGTAATTTAGCAGTAAGGTTGTAATGGTTTCATTGACTTTAAAAAAGGCTCGCGGAATGGCAGGCAAAAGTCCCCAAATACCACCTGTTATAAAACTCATAATGAGCATACCTGGCAATAATAAATAAGCAGGCCAATCAGGAAAATTCAGTGCCACCCAAGTCGCACCAAAAGCACCCATATAAAGTTGCCCTTCAGCACCGATATTCCAAAGTTGCATACGAAAGGCTAAAGCTACGGCAAGTCCTGTCAGCATCAAAGGAATTGACTTAACGATTGTCTCTGATAATCCATACTCTGAACCAAAGGCCCCTTCAAACATAAGCCCATAAATATAGAATGGACTTTTCCCTGTCGCTCCAATAAACAATCCTACAAAGCATAATCCCACAATAATAGAAAGTAGGGGTACGAAAAACAACACCGACCGCGCAGTTGTACTTCTTTTTTCAAAATGAATTTTCGACATCCATTTATATTGCATTTTCTTTCAACATCCTTTTCCCAGCCATCATCATACCGACGGTTTCTATATTTGTATCACTTGGCTGGACAATACCCATGATTTCACCTTCATGTAATACAACAATTCGATCAGATAACATAAACAATTCTTCTAACTCTTCCGAAATTAAAAGAACTCCTTTTCCAGCATCACGTTCGCCCATTAAAAGGTTGCGTACCACTTCCATAGCACCTACATCTAGACCACGCATGGGATAAACAGCCACAATCAAGCGGGGATTTGCGGTAATTTCACGAGCCAATAATAATTTTTGCAAATTACCACCAGACAGCATATTAACAGAATTAGATAAACTTGCTAATTTTATATCAAACTTTTCAACTGCAACTTTAGTTTTCTCTTCTGCCTCGCGCCAATTAATAAAATAAGGGGCAGCACTCTGGTAACTTTTCAAAATAAAATTATCAACAGCATTGAGCCCTGGCACGAGTCCAGTTCCCAAACGATCTTCTGGTACATAACTGACGCCCGCTGAAATAAGCGTTCTTACACTACTATTGGTATGATCAATGTCATCAATCAATTTAGTACCCGTTTCCAAAGATCGTAAACCAGCAATCATCTCTGCCAATTCACTTTGCCCATTACCAGCTACACCAGCAATACCTAAGATTTCACCACCAAATATATCAAGAGAGATGTTACGCAAAGCCATCTGTCCTCGATTGCCCAAACAAGATACATCATTTAGAGCCAGCACTTTGGAACCCTGGCTAATTGTTTTTTTGGGTACATCGAATAAAACATTACGCCCAACCATCATTCGAGTCAATTCTTCTTCATTCGTCTGGGCTGTAGTGACAGTACCAACGGCTTTACCACCACGTAATACTGTGATATTATCAGTGTTTTCCATCACCTCAGTCAGTTTATGAGAGATAACAATGACACTTTTGCCTTGATCTACCATAAGCCTTAAGGTTTTATAAAGTTCAGTGGCTTCCTGGGGTGTAAGTACTGCAGTAGGCTCATCTAAAATTAAAATTTCGGCTCCCCAAAATAAAGATTTTATAATCTCAGCTCGCTGTTGTTCACCAATCGATAGTTGACGAACTTGAATATCTGAATCAACAGTAAAGCCATAATTTTGACAAAACTCTTGAATTTTTTTCCTAATTTCCTTCAAATCGTATATTTCGCTGCCAAACTGCATTCCCAAAAGAATATTCTCAACAAGAGTAAATGTTTTTACCAACTTAAAATGCTGATGAACCATACCAATTCCCTTGAGCACTGCATCTTTCGGTGAGTAAAATTCCACTGGTTGATCATTAATATAGATCTCACCATGATCTGGTCGATATAAACCAGTCAAAATACTCATCAGTGTACTTTTACCTGCACCATTCTCTCCGAGCAGTGCATGAATTTCACCTTTATGAATGACTAAATTCACTTGGTCATTGGCGAGAGTACCAGGGAAACTCTTTGTTATATTTTTCATCACTACAATAGGTGTTTTTATGTTGATCGCCCCCTTTTAGCACCATTAAAGCTACTTAAAGTCATAGCAGCTCGCGTGTTTCTATCGAGCTGCTATGCTTTCCCCATAATAGGTTCTTACCCTAATCATGATTGACCAATTATTTGGAAATTGTACCTTCTACACCTTTAACAAACCAATTAAACTCTAACATATCTTTATCAGACATTTTTTGCCCTTCAGCAATCTTTACTTGACCTTGTTGATCAACAATCGGTCCTGTAAATACATCCCACTCATTTTTCACAATCGATTCTTTTTTCTTGGCAACCAACGCTTTGGTGTCTTCACTCACCATAGCTCCATAAGGTGCTAAATCAACGATATTTTCAGCCATAGAACCCCAATATTGTTCAGACTTCCATGTTTTATCCATTATGGCTTTTACAGTTTTCACATAATAAGGTCCCCAATTCCATACTGGTCCAGTTAGAATAGCTTTTGGTGCAAAAGAATGCATATCTGTATTGTAAGAAATACCAAATTTGCCTTTCTCTTCAGCAGCTTGCATTGGTCCAGGAGTATCTTGATGCATAGCAATCACGTCAGCACCAGCATCAAGTAAGCTTTTAGCAGCATCTTTTTCAGTAGCTGGATTATACCAAGTATTAGTCCATACCACCTTTACAGTCACATTAGGATTGACCGATTGTGCTCCCAACGTAAAAGCATTGATACCACGAACAACTTCTGGAATAGGGAAAGCAGCCACATAACCAATGACATTACCCTGAGTTTGTTTGCCAGCTACGATACCTGATAAATAACGGGCTTGGTACATTCTACCGAAATATGTACCCACATTTTTCGCAGTTTTAAAACCTGAACAATGCAGGAAGGTTACATCAGGAAACTTTTGGGCAACTTTTTGTACATAATCCATATAACCAAAGCTGGTAGCAAAAATAATTTTATTACCTTTCATTGCTAGTTCAGTCAAGACTCGTTCAGCGTCAGCTCCCTCAGGAACGGCTTCGACAAAGGTTGTCTCTACATTCGGTAATTCTTTCCCCAAATATTGGCGTGCTTGATCATGAGCATAAGACCATCCAGCATCACCAACAGGTCCCACGTAGATAAAAGCTACCTTCAGTTTTTCTTGTCCAGCTGGTTTATTCTCTGCCGCCTTCTGGTTACCACAACCTGTGACTAAAACAGCTACAATTAAGAACATGGCTAACAACAATACATGATACTTCTTTTTTCTACTCTTCATCTGATTTCCTCCATTATCTATTTTATTCTATATCGTGGGTAATTACCCAAGGGGGCATAGTAAAATAAGTTTAAAAGCCCCAAAACGATACTTCTTATCATTTTGGAGCTCCATTGCTTCAATTTTATAAAGAAAACTTAATTTTGGTCAAGGCTCAGCGCAGACCGAAGTTTTAGTTGCCCTTACTTATAATCGAGAAAGTATCATACTTTCTGATTATGCAAAATATTTAATTTTCTTTTAAAGACATCATAACGTAAAAGAAGATAAAAGTCTAGGCTATTTTTATTACATTTTTTTGTTTTATAATTCTCACATCTATAATAACTCATTTAACTTCCGATATAAGGTAGCAACTCCAATTCCTAAGGCTTTTGCCGCTGTTTGCTTACCTATAGTATTATCACCATAGAGTTTTATCGCATTCAAAATATGTTCTTTTTCTACTTCGTGCACATTACCCGGTCATGGAGTATCTTCAAAGCGCAAAAAAGACCACGAAGGCTACTTTCACAGCTTTCATGGTCTGCTTTTAATGAATATTCATTTATCAAAATGAGAATTCATTAATTCTTTATTATAGGCTTTGATTTTTTAGCCTATGCGTGAACAAATAGCCTCTTCAAATACTGTAAAGGTAAATACACCTTCCAAAATTTTCTCATCACCGCTGAATATCGTAGGAACCCATTCTATTTTCTTTTCCACACACTCTTGATCGTGTTCTTGGAGAATATGAGTGTAATGACCACTATCTAACGCCTGACAAACTTTATCTACATCGAGACCTATTTGCTCAGCAATATGGAGTAGTACTTCTTTGTCTCCAATATTTTTACCTTCTACAAAACTTGCATGATAGACTCTATCAATCCATTCGTGCATTTTATTATTTTCTTTAGCAAATTCCAAAACTTCTAAGGCTAAGCGGGTATTAGGAACAAACTCCTTAGCCCCAGGGGTAATCCCTACAGGTTCGCCGAGAGCATTGAGTTTATGACGTCTTGTCGTCATATCAATACCCTGTACTACATCTTGAATTTTTGCACCTTCACGAGGAATATCAGGGTGAATTTCCCAACTTACCCACTCATCTTCAATCGAAACACTTTCTTTTAACTTTTTAACAAAGCTCCAAGCAATATAACAATATGGGCATGTAAAATCAAAAACGATACGAAGTGGTAATGACATCTAAACTCCCCCTCCAACTCTATTTACTATCTCTTGTTTCCTTTCTGCATAATAACAAAAACTCCTTGTCATGATAGGTATTAAAAATGTTCTCATCTTTATACATACTACGTTGAGTGTTTAATGTATTGCTCTGCAGCGACTCCGCCAACGGCTCCATCACCAACAGCCGTCGCAATCTGGCGTAGACCTTTTGCACGCACATCTCCTACGGCAAAAACACCCTCTAGGCTGGTTTCCATATTTTCATTTGTCAAAACATACCCGCTTTGATTCATTGCAACCTGTCCTTTGAATAAATCAGTATCAGGCAAATAACCAATAAACAAGAAACAGCCATCCACGTCAATGGGAATCAGATTCCCAGTCTTACTATTTTTCAATACAACTTGTTGGAGATGTTCTTCACCTTTAAACTCTTCAACCACAGTATTCCAAATAAATTCAAGTTTTGGATTGGCAAAAGCATATTCTTTGGCGATTGCGTTGGCATCAATCGTTCCTTTATCATGAATAACAGAAACTTGCACCCGCCGAGCAAACTTTGTCAAAAAAAGAGCTTCCTCAATGGCGGCATCACCACTACCAATAATCAGTACGGACTTATCAGTATAATAAGCAGCATCACAAGTAGCGCAGAAGGAAATACCTTTGTCATATAAGAAAGTCTCTTCTCCTTTAGCACCTGTTAAACGCGGTTTTCCCCCAGAAGCAATGATCACAGTTTTTGCCATATAGTCAGTACGAAAAGTGCTGACTACTTTTTCTTTACTGATGAAATCTACAGATTTAATAGCAGTTAGTTTAACTTCAGCCCCAAATTTCTTCGCCTGTTTTTCAAAAAGATTCATTAATTCAGTCCCTGAAAGAACCTCTGGAAAACCTGGATAATTCGCAATTTCACTGGTATATGTAGCCAGTCCTCCTGGTACAGATTTTTCAAAAATAATTGTTTTAAGCCGTGCTCGTCCACAATAAATCCCTGCAGTTAAACCAGCTGCTCCACCACCAATAATTGCAACATCATAATATTCACGTTGTTTTACCATCATTTCACCTATACTAAATAGTTATGTACTCTTTTTCTATGCACTTTTTTCAATATAAATATCCCAAACTCGTTCTTTAATCTCTTCAACCTCAACGTTATATCCCTCTTTACGGGCCCAATCTGGAATCTTTTTGAGTGCACAATAACTATCAATATGAATAATTAATATATCACCAACTTGAAGCTCTATCCATTTTTCTTGTACTTTTAACAAGGGAGTAGGGCATGTTTCACCAAGAGCATCAATCCTAAATTCAGCCATTCGAAATTCCTCCGTAATTATTTATTAAGTCAAATTACTAAGTAACCTATATCCTTTATACTCTCTGCTCTTCAGTTGTTGTCAAGAGTTGATCCTAAAATTCTAGTTTTTATCTAAATTCTACTCTAAAATCTTTTATCCTTCTTCATTTTTTCAATATTTGCAATTTTTCAAGTATGTAAATTTAATCAATATCAATTGGAAAAAGCAAGTTATGGGTATTGTGAGATACGAATTGCTACCCATACTCATAAAGGAAAAATATGATTTATTCCCTAAGAACAAATTATGTTTTTCCTTTATGAGTCCTTCAATATCTGCCACTTTTTTTTCATTATTTCAAATTCTGCAGGGGTATCAACATCAAGGAACATTTCCTCATTGAGTCTTTCAATATACTGAATGTCTCCCTGATTTTTTCGAATGATTTGCCGCGCCCCTTCATCGCCTGACAACTGCAGCAAAGCTGATCGCCAGACTTTAAGATCAAATAATACAGGATTTCCAGGCCTATTTTGTGCGCGCGGCATCACAATTCTAGATTTTGTTGCCTGATAAGTTGCTATGACTTCATTTATTAATACGGTATCAACTAAGGGTTGATCGGCTAGCAAAAATACTACAGCCTGAGACTTAGGATTGACTGACTGAATAGCTTTTTTCACACTGGTTGATTGTCCATCAGCCCACTGTTTGTTATAAATAATTCTTAAAGGTAAGCCATTTAGTACTTGGGTAACTTCATCACCATATGCACCAGTAATGACAATCACTTCATGAAAATTTGCCTGGCAAACAGTCGATGCTACATGCCATACCATAGGTTTTCCTCCTAAAGAGAGTAATTGCTTAGGCTGGCCCATCCGCCCTGCCTGACCTGCAGCCAAAATTACGCCTGTAACCATAGCCCCTCCTCTTTCATCACGCTGCCAATCATAATGCCACCTATCTGGGGATGTTTGTTGGCTAAAATTTTTTGAGCCAACTCCTTAGCTTTTTGCTGCTGGCTGACTGACTCTACCTTATTAATAAAGGGTATTATTAACTGATCAGGAGAACAATGATGCAAATATCCTTGAGGATGAAATAATAGTTGAGTAATGAGATCGGTAGTCACTAATGACTTAGATTCAGCTCCCACTAACTCACAGATACGTTCAGGACGATGGACATGTTGAGAATTAATCTCCACCCCTATACTATCAATGCCAATTACAATAATCACCAGAGAGCTCTTACTTGGAATCACTGGCTCATAACCTAAATGTCCTTTTAAAGATTTACCAGCCGAGCCGTCTCCCTCAACGACAAACAGAGTCCCAGGATACTGAATTCCTAATTCATCAATCCATTCCTGAGGAATTCCCACTATTTTCCCTGGAAAATGATGATCTTCACCATATACGAGAGTGATAGCTTCCTCCTTCTCTCTGACCCTTTTTACCACTTGGCAAGCTGCTGACAAACTCTGAACTTGTACAAAAGAATGACCGCTCATCTGTTGACTGCAAAGCTTAGTAGTCGTAGTTGCAATGACCATTTCGCCCTGCTCTTTTACTATTTTTAATAAATAATACATCAGACTAGTTTTACCACCACCGCCAATGATGGTCACAATTTTAGGGGATCTTAAGTTAGAAATGAGACTATACCATATTTTTCTCATTATCTAGAGCACCTGAATAAAAAAATCCATAATTCCACCACAAACCATACCTTCATTTGCCGCTACATCATTCAAGAGAGTCGCTTGGTAAATACAAGAAATACCTTCATCCATTGCCACTAAAGCACGCTGCCGAACTTCAGCTTCACAACAACCACCACCTACTGTTCCCCATATTTTCCCGTTTCTTTCAACAATCATGGCGGAACCGATTTTTCTTGGTGTCGACCCTTTCGTATTAATAATCATAATAAGTGCTAATTTCTCCCCTTGGCTTTGGAGCTCACAAACTTTCTGCAATATTATTTTATCCATGATGCACATCCTTTTCACGATGGCTTAAGGGTAAATAACGTCCGCCTTTAAATGTTGCTATAACTTCGGCAGCAATACTGACTGCAATTTCTGCAGGACTCTGCCCGCCTAGATCGAGACCAATCGGTGCTCGCACCTCATTGAGCAAATGCTCTGCAATCCCTTCTTCTTTTAGAACCTGCAAAGTAGCTTTCACTTTACGACGACTGCCAATCATGCCGATATACCCAGCTTTCGTACCAATGACACTGCGTAAACAATCTAAATCATAGGTATGCCCTCGCGTCACAATGATCACAGCGGTTTGGTCATCGGGCTCAAAATTCTGCAATACACTCGCAAAAGAATCACAAATCACATAGCGCGCTCCAGGAAAACGGTGAGGATGGGCAAACTCCAACCGATCATCCACCACTGTTACTTCGTACTCAAGGATCGATAAGATTTGAACTAAAGACTGGCTGATATGTCCTCCACCGAAAATCATGGCCCGTCTTTTTTCATTGCCTACTACATTTAAAAAAATTTGATATTCATTTTCTTGATAAAAAAAACTAACAACACAAGGTTTTGTCCACTCTTGGTCACAAACCTCTCTTACGATCTTTTCCGTAAAAGATTGATCAATAATACAGCCTTCTACTTGTTTCGTAGGAGAAATAATGAGCATTTGTCCTAATTGTTTAGTTTGCTCGACAGGTCCAGCAATCAATGTAACAGTGCGTACTGCTATTCCATTTTCAACTGCCCGTAAAAGAATTTCAAATGGTTTCATCGGATTACTCCCCTCACTATTTTTGACTCATTCCCTGAGTACGATGAAAGAGTATCGCTTCGAGTACCCCACCACCGATGGCGCGAGCTTTATCTGAAATGGAAAAACAATGTTCAAAGATACAGCGAGGATCAATATCACCAATTTTCATGTCTTTGGGGACAACAAGGTCGTCATGTAATAACCCACGCAAAATACCTGCTACACTGGCAATCACTGGCTGATCATCCACATAAGCAACAGTATCCCCGACTAAAACTTTATCACCAATCTTCGCTACAGCTGTAAAGATACCTTGGCAAGGAGCACGTAAAATTCGTTCTTTGGTGTAACCACCAATCTCTCCTGGTATTCCTGTATCCGTTAATGCTTGGCCCTCAGTGATAACACGTCCCAAATAATGTCCACGCATACTTTCCACGATCGCATGGACATCTTGCCCAGCCGTAAAACCAGGTCCCACACCAATTACAATGGGTGCATCCGTTCGCTTTGTCCCTATATTCTTTTTTGCTAACATAGCATCGACAACAGCTAGCGGCTTGTACATATGAATAACTAACCCTTGAGGATCTACCACCACAGGAATTTGTCCTTTATCGATGATCTGTAAAACATCATCTAACTCAGTTTTAACAGCTACAAGCCCCTCTACCACCATCTGACCTGAAAAAACAGCTTCTGCAAATGCCGCCGTCCGACGAATCACCGTAGGCAGAGCAAGTTCAGTCATAATGACCTTAAACCCACTGCGAAATAGTCGATAGGCAATACCCGTCGCCAAATCGCCAGCTCCCTTAATAATGACTAAATCTTGCATAGTATAACATCCCCTATTTATCGATTGACTTCTTTATTTTATCTGGTAATGAAAAAAACTAGTATACCATAGAATATCACAAAATAGAAAACTCCTGCAAATGTTCATCTTTGAACAATCGCAAGAGTTTATTTTATCAAGAACCTTCGCCAATCTTAAATCGTATTTTTTCCATAAATTGGTCACTCACTTTGAATAAAACTGCACTTAGCTTGCCTTTGTCTTTAAAGATCACAATGCGAATCGTTCGCCCATCACCTGATGAGTAACGATAAATATAACGACTCATGCCTGCACGCTTAAAATACTGCTTAACATATCGTTTGGAATACGTCTCTATCGAATTGAGCGGAATAACAATCGTCGGAGAAAACCATAAGAAGCGACTCGTAATACGTAGCTCTTGATCCGTTAAAATATATGTATACCGAACTGCATAACGCCAAATCAGAATGCACGAAAAAAATAAGATATACCCGATTCCCAGATAACTTACATTACCACCTACATAAGACTCTCTTTCGATTGCCAACCAGCTAACAAGAACAGTAATAATGAATCCCATTCCTATCAAGTTTTTAGTACTATATTCTGTTATCTCTTGGTATTTCTCCACGTAAAAATCCTCCACTATTGCTTTATCCTATTATTAGGTACAGTTTTTTAACATTTTCTTTATTATACCATATAAGTCATGAAAAGACTTGGCTTACGCCAAGTCTTCATGTTGACTTTAAATAAATTCACTCTTAAGAAAAGTAAGATTAAGTTTATTTACGCTCAGATAACTCAAGCAAAATGCCACCTGTTGCTTTAGGGTGAACAAATGCGATTTGAGCTCCGCCTGCGCCATAGCGTGGAGTTTCATCGATCATGCGTACACCTTTTTCTTTAAGGTCAGCAATAGCAGCCTCAATATTGTCTACACGTAATGCAAGATGTTGAATGCCTTCGCCATTTTTTTCAATAAATTTAGCAATAGGACCATCTGGGGAAGTGGATTCTAATAATTCAACTTCACTATCACCGCAAGGAATGAAGCATACTTTTACTTTTTGTTGTTCTACAGTTTCTTCACCCATAACGGTCATACCAAGAACTTCAGTATAAAACTTTTTAGCTTGCTCTAAATCTTTTATAGCAATACCGATGTGATCGACTTTTAATGTATTAAACATAGTAAACCTCCGTTATTCATTATCGCAAAACACTTGTCATGATTTCTTTCACAACAGCATAAGGATTTTTTTCTCGACTTTCTACACTCATTACAAGCTCATCCATCTTACCGTCATCGGATAATTTTTTACGCACATGGCGTCCAATCTGCTCATCAAGCATCGCGAGTAATTCACTGCGCGTACGCTCTGTGCGTCGATTCACAAACTCACCCGATTCTTTGGCACCAGCCACATGAGCACTGATTGATTCAGCTAATTCACAAATACCTTCACCACGGTTGGCGATAACCCGTTTCACTGGAGGGCGCCAAGCCGTTTTTTGTTGGTTTAAATCCATCATCATCTCAAGTTCAGTGTTTAAACGATCAACACCGTCATGGTCAGCTTTATTGATGGCAAAAATATCACCAATTTCTAAGATACCTGCTTTAATCGCTTGAATATCATCACCAAGCCCTGGCACCAAAACGAC